>CAYSQZ010000245.1:0-7063 GCA_964433035.1 uncultured Pirellulaceae bacterium
AGGAGTCGGTTCAAAAGGAGTCGGTTCAAAGGGAGTCGGTTCAAAGGGAGTCGGTTCAAAGGGAGTCGGTTCAAAGTCCTCGCCGCTTGGTGGATTGCTTTTCACTTCTCATCGACCGCTCAAGTTTGTTTCAATTCTTCATACGATTACGCCTTGCTTGGTGACTTTTATCGGCGTGGCCAGGCACCTTGATCCATCATTGCAGCTGGAAGAACATCAGTTGTCAGACCTGTTTGAGCAAGCCGGTCACAACATTCGCGAAGCAATCATGTTGCTTTATGATTGGCACGAATCGTCGCGGGCTAATGTGGTGGGGTAGGGGCGGTTGGCCATCTCTAGTTGATGGGCGCTCCAGGAACACCGCCGACTAGTGGCCCTTCAATCCTGAAATGAATAGCAAAACGGGTGCCATGCTTCACGCTTGCGTGAGCATGCTTACGCGAGCGTAAACATGGCACCCGTCAATTTAGATCTGACAGACCGCTAGGCTGCCCGGCTAGAGCTTCTCGCCGGGCCGTCGCTAGAATCTCCAAGCAATATTGGTCTCAATAGGTTGAGTACTTCCAAGTCTGCCCAATAGTTGGTATGACCGCGTGGCCCCACGGGGTGATTTGAAAACGGGTATGGCGGAGCTTGGGGCAGCCTTGCTACAGCTTCAGTTGCACCGGGGAGGTGACGTGGCGACTGGAAAGTCGCTTCCATAGTTTTGGTGTGGTCAACGGTTTGGCCAACTCCGGCTACCGAGTGATTTTCAGGAAATAGAATCTCGGTTCCAACAAAATCATCGATTCTACAAATGTTGATCCAGCGATCGATCCGTCGGCGAAGCGACACCCAATATGGCTTGTCCAGGGCAGGATAAATGTGACCAAAGTAATGTTGGTAAATATGTGACAATGGCGAGCCCATGGTGACCAACGAAACTGAGCCAAAGGAATTGTTGAGCCAGCCCAGTTCTCCATCGTTAAGAATTTCAATTGCCGCCATTGTCCCCTGACTGTGACTAACAATGACCAACTCAGGACGAGTTTTGAGATCATGATCAAGTTGATCACGATAGTGCGTGAGGATCCGCTTGATCCTCTGATGAATCGCATCTCGACGCGAGAAGAACAGCTTTCCGTTTTCAAATGTGGTCTCGACGATATCGAATTCATCGTCATCGTCCAACGCATCCTCCATTTGGGTTGGACGGAAGTAAAAATGATTCACAACGTCCAGCAACATGTCCAAGGCCGGTCGTAGACTTGGGAGCAACATCAGCACTAGACCACCGGCAGGGACCAAAACGCTTATCGCGTATTTGTTGGCTTCGACCATCAGCCTGCCAAACTGATAATCATGGTAGGAGTGCCCGAGCAACTGGAGGATGCACAACGCACTTACAAGCGTTACCCCAACGCCAGTGCAGACGGCTACAACCAACTGTAGCGATCGGTTGACAACCAAACGCGGAGGACGATTTCCCATTCTAAAGCCGGCCACCGTTGCCGTCCGCCGCCAGAGAAAGTACCTGAGCAAAACCAGAATCAGTGCTGAAACGATGATCGCCATCATCATTAGTTGAACACCGAGAAAGGGAAGCGCTTCGTCAAACACGATTGCAAACTCAGGCAGCTCAGCGACCACTCCCAAGCCTTCTTTGGCACCGACCCAAAGCATCGGAATCGCTTGCCCCCAAATACCGACAGCCAGTGCAGGAACAAGAAACGCTACATGCAACGCGGGCCGGTAGGCGCGCTGGTGACTCAACGCCGCTAACCAGAAGAACGCCATCGCCAACAGCACTTGGATCTCCGCAAACCACAAAAGCTCCAACATAATCAGCAGAATTCGGCAGTAGATCAGCAAGCCCGGATGTTCGGGGCAATCGTGTCCCAGTTCCGGGAACATATCATCGAGCCAGAGAAATTTTAGTGCCATCAAAGCCGTGACAAACCATGTCGTAACATTAAGCCAGTGCCAGAATCGCCAGGCAACGCGGCTGTTGGTCAGGCGGATTCCGATCGCTGCAGCAGTCAGGGTCGACATGGAGACGGCCGCCAACACAACGCTGGGCCAGGTTCCGGTCTTATAAGAATCTGGCCAGAGCATTTGGGTTCCGCAGATGGCCAACATCAGCAGCGCAAGATAAGCGGTCACCGCGAGGACCGGACCGTGGAGAATTTGAGAAGTTAGCAGTCCAAGTCGCTTTAGCCAGACCGCCGCCTTGCCCGGTTGATCCGCAGCAACATAGGACACGTAACGCAATCCGAAAACGATTTGCAAGACGCCTTGAATGACTCCGAACCAACCGCGACTAACTCTGGAAAGGTCGCCCCAAAATGCTTCTGCTAGTTCGATCGTATTGTTTTGTGATCGCAGACGACGCTGGTGGACTGGAAAAGCTGTCGCTTGCTGATCACCGTTGGGTTTGTCGGCTAGCCAGACGACATCCTGTTGTTCTTGAAGCGGTTGATCGTAGTTGGCCAAACTGCGCGCAAAGAGGCTTATCGTTTTTCCGGGCTGAGGATCTCCCACACCATGAACAACGACGACCAGTCGATCGGGTTTGTTATCGGGGCACTTCAATTTTGGCGACTAAGCGAATTGGCTTGCTTTGAGCCTATAAACGGCGGCGTACTGTACTTGAATTTCCATTTCTCCACAGTGCCGAAAATGCTGCAACAAAGTCGCCTTTTGCTCCGCCAAAGATGCGAAAAACGCAAACTTTCGAAATGAAGTCGTAATGCCGCCTCTCAAGCAGGCCTCTGATTTGATAAACGTTGATCTCAACTGCGACGTTTCAAGGCTTCAATTGCCGATCGTTTTTTATGGCAAAAGAGCGATTCTTCTCTCCGCAGACTCCTCAAAACGATAAAAAAGTTCCGCTTGTCATGGAACATAAGCTGGCCCAATGGCGTAATATGGTTAGTGTACCACCACAGGTCAAAAGGCTGTTTGTTTGTGGTCGTTTTTCATTTTCTTTATCCGTCATTTGGAGATTGGGATGAGAGCTTATCTGTTTCCATTACTTGTATTGGTCGTCGTTGGGTCTGAACTGTTGTTAGTTGCCGGTTGCAGTAAGCGATCGCTTGACACTGCAGCTAGTAGTAAGCCAGGGCAGGGAAGAGAACTTTCGTTTGGTAGTGGAGCTGTGTCGCGAAAGGCGCGAATTGGTGACCAGGAAGAGGAAGCCTGGAACACAGAAGAGTATGACGAAATTGTTGATAATGATTTTATTGAAGCATTGACGACTCCGAAGTCAACTTTTTCGATCGACGTTGATACTGCAGCCTACAGCAATGTTCGCAGGTTTATCAATGATGGCCAAATGCCGCCTAAAGGTGCGGTGCGAATTGAAGAACTGATCAATTACTTTGACTACGAATACGAGCATGATTCTGATTCGGAACATCCATTTTCTGTCGATACAGCAATTGGCCGTTGCCCCTGGGACTCCGACCATCATCTTGTCCGAATCGCACTGCAAGGGGAGCGGATTGCGAATTCGAAAAAGCCGGATTGTAATCTAGTCTTCTTGCTCGACGTTTCTGGTTCGATGAACGCAGCGAACAAACTTCCGTTGTTGAAAAAGTCAATGAGAATGTTGATGGAGAATCTGAGCGAAGATGACCGAATTGCAATGGTTGTTTATGCATCTGCATCTGGCGTTGTCCTACCGTCGACTTCTGTAAGTGAATCAAACAAAATTCTGGCTGCACTTGAGAAATTACAAGCGGGTGGGTCGACCAATGGAGGGCAGGGGATTGAGGCTGCTTATCGGATCGCTGCCGAGAACTACCTGGAAGATGGAGTCAATCGCGTCATCCTCTGTACAGACGGTGATTTTAATGTAGGGACTACCGATCGTAGTTCCTTGATTTCAATGATTCAAAAGAATGCTAAATCAGGAATCGAGTTGAGCGTGTTAGGGTTCGGGCAAGGGAATTTGCATGACTCGACGATGGAGCAACTGGCCGACAAGGGGAATGGGAATTACGCCTACATCGATTCAGAATTGGAAGCGAAGAAATCACTGGTCGAAGAGATTGACGGTAAGCTGATTACGATCGCAAAAGATGTGAAGATCCAGGTCGATTTTAATCCTGCTCGCGTTCACTCTTATCGGCTGATTGGATACGAAAACCGTCTGCTGAAGAATCAAGATTTTAGTGACGACAGCAAAGATGCAGGTGAAATTGGTTCTGGCCACTCCGTAACGGCACTTTATGAATTGGTGCCAGCGGGTCCTGGGGCAGTGAGTGATTCTGACAGTATGTCGAATCAAGATTTGCAATCGGAGTTCGTGCGAACTGAATTGAAGCAATCGGCGATCGAATCGGATGTCATTTTAAACGTCTCGCTGCGTTACAAATTGCCTCAAGAGTCGAACAGCCAGCTGCTCAGTGTGCCGCTTCAGGTTTCGTCTGACGAGCAAGTTGAAATGCCGACTGGCGATTTTCAATTTGCAGCTGCCGTCGCTACTTATGGCATGCTGCTTCGTGACTCAGAGTTCAAAGGGGATGCTGATTGGCAATCGGTTTTGTCGGCCGCCAAGGATAGCGTTGGGCAAGACAACAAGGGCTACCGGAAAGAATTTGTTCAGCTGGTACGTCAAGCGTCGCTGGTGCAATGATTGGCAATCGAGATTGTGTTCTGGCTTTTAATCCCACGGCAGATGCTGTGGGGTAAATGCTGAACAAGATGTCCATGTTGTCTTCGCCGAACGGCTTCAGCTGAGCTGTAAACTGGCGGTGTTTACGTTCGCACCGTCATAGGAGAGGTAGCGACCGAAGTTCTGGTCCCGAAGGGGTGCCACACGTACTCCCACGTCCAACCGTTGACGTTGCGTATGCCGAACCGCCGATCAATTGCGCGAGGTTCTTGCAAATCGCCAACCCGAGTCCGCCGCTCCGGCCGCCATGCTTTCAGGTTGTGCTGGGGGTATAGGAAGAACAGGGAGACGACCTTGGTGTTTTGGGGTGTTTAGGTTAGGGGCTTTGGTAAACTTTTCGGATTATTTCAAGTTTGACGAAAGAAGTGACTCTTCGGATTCCGATCCAAGAAGCATCGGCAACTGCGCGAAAATTTAAGCGTAGTTGCCAAGTATAACTTGGACAGGAAAGATCGAAATGTTTTTGCCCCCAAAACTAATAACGATCCTATTGGGACAACTAATCGCTTTAACGATGTTATCCGCGTCGGTTAACGGTCAACAAGCGGATTTTGAACGGCGTTTGGCCGCCATGCAAGCCGCGCGAGCTCGGGCTCAGGCCCCGGCCCCGGCGAACAGCGCGACGCGCATTGCTTCGTCTGATATTGGCGTGGATTTTACAGATCCGCCTCCGCCGCCGGGCCGCGAGGTGCGAGTTGCCAGTCGAACTAGCTCGCCAAAGCCAATCAATAAATCCAAGCGAGTTTCGAGTCGGCCTGATCAGCCGCAGCGGATTGCGCGACAGTCTCAAGCTCAATCGCCCAAGCGAATTCCAACCCGAGTCGCTCAAGGCTCCGGCAGCACGATTATCCCTGATCATTTGGGCGCACCGATGTCGAGCTACCCGACGTCCCAGCCGATTGTTGACGGTGGCTACATCGACGGCGGATTCGTTGACGGCGGATTCGTAGATGGTGGGTACGTAGATGGTAGTTCACCAGTGATCAGTTCATCGCACGGCTTTGGCGGAGCGGTTATCGGCGAGAGCTACGTTGGCGGAGAGATTATTACAGAAGGTTGTGCTTGTGATCCATGTGCTGGCTCATGTGTTGGTGGCACTTACTTTAGGGCAGGTTCGTGCCTGCCTTTGGCGCAGGAGCTGGCGACTTGCTGGCGGCAAAATTTATTTGCTGGTATTGGAGCACTGTTATACAACGCCGAGTATTTTGGCGGAGCGACTTCCTTTCGAAGCCCACTTTTTTCGACGCCTGGCGGAGCCGCTGGCGAGCTTTCAGACGACAGCAGTCATGGCTTCTTCGGTGGAATCAATCTTGGATTTCCACTTGTCGCAACTACCGGCGGGCTTCTTTCAGGTCAGGTTGGAATTCGTTCGGTGCAAACCAATTTCAACGGCAACGAGTTTTCTACTGAAAATCGAGACCAACTATTTATCACTGCGGGAATCTTTCGTCGAGTCGACTATGGAATCCAAGCCGGTGTTGTCGCAGATATTCTTCATGAAGAGTGGTTTTCTGAAAACGACCTTGTTCAAATTCGAGGCGAACTCGGCTGGGTTTTTGGTGGAGGACGCAGTTTTGGTTTTCGTTTTGCCAACAACACTCAAGACGATATTACCTCTGGGACATTTGGCGGCAACACGTTTACTAATTTGATTACCGCTTCGGACGACAACTATCGCTTCTTCATTCGAAGCGAACGGCCTTCAGCCGGTTACGGTGAGATTTTTGTCGGCTGGTCCGATCTTGATCAAACGATCGTTGGGCTTGATTTCGATGTGGCTGTGACCGAGAGAGTCGGAGTTCAAGCAGGATTTACCTATTACCTTACGGACGATGGGTTGCCCGCAGGAACGACCAATCTTGCCGGTGGTAACGCGGAGGAATCCTTCAACATTTTTGTTGGGTTTGTGCTTCGACCACGCGGAAGGTCATATTACGACTCGTATGATCGGCCATTGTTCTCAGTTGCTGACAACGGCTCGTTCTTGATTACAAGGCAAAATCAGTAGACTACTTGTTGCGGCTTAGCTTAACACCGCCCGAATCTTTCGGGCGGTTTTGCATCGATTTGCTTTTGCCTTTGACTTGCCTTGTCGGCTCAAACTGTAGAAGCGAAATGAGTGGTAAGCATCCAACACCCGCTATGTGTGGAACGCCAACCACATTAGCTAAAAAGAAAATTGACCGCCTCGGTGAACTGCTGATCTCACGGTCTCTAGCCTGTCCTGGCCCAACATTGCGACCACCGTACCGACATGCAGTCCCTACGGGACAGGTTGCAAGAATGGTGAAATCGTTTCTACCAATATGTTGTCCCTACGGGACAGGTTGATGTTGATTAACAATGCTGTTGAGCTTTTCGGCGTCCTTGCCCCGGAAGGGCTTACATGTCGGTAGAAACCCATTG
>CAYSQZ010000246.1:0-7023 GCA_964433035.1 uncultured Pirellulaceae bacterium
AATGGTGATTAAAACGCGGAGGCGCGGAGTTCGCGGAGGGAGGAACGAAAATCGGTTCCCGTCGTGAAGAAGCGTTCGAGTCACCCCGCTCGCGATTGATGGCTCAGGTGATTACGACTGAGGCGATTTGACCAGTGACCGAGAAACTCGACTTCAAAACACTAGTTGAGTTGTTGAGCGAAGTATTCTCGCCAACAACATTAATGGCACAGTTTGGATCAACCTGCTCGCAATTGATGCTTTGCGGGATTAAGCCGTTTTGTTTTGCCATGACTCCACCAATCAATTCGACGATCGAAGTCGCCGGGCCAATGTTCCCAAAATTACTCTTGTGAGCCACAACGGGAACGTCGGGCAATGTGCTTCGGATCGCCTGGGCTTCGATTGGGTCGAAGATTAAACTCCCTGCAGCGTGAGCGTTGAACAAGCCAATATCTTGAGTGTTTAGTGATGCGTTTTTGATCGCGGCCTCATAATTGGCAGCCAGAGCGTCGGCGAACTGATCGCTATTGGGATCCAAAAACGACCGCGCCCATCCCGCCAGCGTCGCCAACACAGGAGCCCCGCGAGCTTTGGCGTGTTGGGCCGATTCAATGACCAGCGCTCCCGAGCCTTCACCAACGACCATACCATCCCGATCTTTGTCGAACGGCCTGGAAGCCTTTTCAGGCTCTTCGATTCGCTTGCTAAGCAAATGAGTCCCGCGGTAAAGCATCGCAGTGGTTGCCATTTTGGAACCCGTTCCACCAGCTACAACGACATCTGCAGCACCTCGTTTGATCAAGCTGGCGGCTTCGATAAGCGCCAGCAGTCCCGATGCCTCGCCCTGACAGATTGAGTTACTTGGCCCGCGCGCGTCGAGCGCAATTGAGATATGCGAAGCAGCCATGTTGGGAAGATACTTGAGCATCCACAACGGTTGGATCTCACGCATCGCAAACTCACCCCAGCGGTCGTGATGATAATCGCTGTCAATGGTGCACCGCCTGAACACGTCGGCAACTTCGGTCGGATCGGCAAAGAACGTCTCTGTGCCAAAAACGGTCGCGATGCGATCCGGAGCGACCGAGTCCGAATTCAAATCTGCTTGTTCAACCGCCAAAGCGGCCGCTGCACACCCAAACTGAATCGGAGCACACATGATCTTGATCGCTTTGCGCGGCTTAATAAACTGCTTACCCGAGAACTCTTTAACCGGAGCCGCGATCCGAAACGGCCATTGCGTGTCTTGGTACGCTTGGCGAACCTCCACGCCGCTGGCCCCTGAAACAAGGGACTCCCAAAAGGATTGGCGTCCGATACCAATTGGCGATACCACGCCCAGTCCAGTAATAACTACATCGCAGCTGTTCATTAAAAATTAAGCAAGAGGTTTGGATTAGTTTTGATTTAAAGCCGCGATATTCGAGAGGGTATCAGGCGTAGGATTGTGGCAAGAACGGGTCAACTCCAGGCTTTGTCGGTGCTTAGACTGCAGCAGTTTGGAAAAGAAACATGGACGCTGAACTCTCGCCAATCCAGCTTTGTAAAAAAATTCTCTCACCGGCTCTAAGAACGAGGCAAGCTTAGCAAGAAGTAAATTATGACTCGTAATCGTAAATCCTGTAAGTCTTGTCTCGTTTGGTTCCGCCTCGTTCGAGCGTTCCTCGCGAAAGCTTGTTGGATTCCAGCACCCACGAGAACTCGGCTTCTTCGATCCCCCATTGCCTGATACTGGGAACCAAGCGTGTCATCAATACCAGTCCCAGCCCCCACCGTTGGTATTCCGGGATTACGTTAGTACTGATCAAACGGACTTTTTTAATCTTTTTCCGGCCAAACAGAATCCTCAAAAACCCGAATGGGAAAAGTTTACCGTCGATCTTCTTTATCGTTGGATTGTAATCGAGCAAGCCAAAAACAGTCGCCACTGGCCTACCGTCGATCTCCGCCATCGTGGTCATTTCGGGAACGATCAACATTTTGAGTCCGGCAGCTGTCGCCTCAAGTTCGCTTGGCGACATTGGTGTAAATCCCCATTGGCCTGGCAATGCTGAATTGTAAATGTCGAGAAAGCTTTTGACGTCCTGCGCAAAATTCTTTTTGGAGATTGGCCGTACGTCTACTTTGAAACGCCTCTTGGCTTCTTCTGCGATGAAAGCGAGTTTAGGATCCAGCTCATCAAGCTGCGAAGTCGTTCCAGTGAACGCGTACATGTCTTGAGACTTAAAAAAACCGTAACCCTCAATCAGCTTTGCGTAATACTTCTTGTTGTAGGTCATCATGAACGTTGGTGGCGAATGAAACCCCTCAACCAGCAGGCCCCATTCGTAGTTTTGGGACGGGTTGGCTGGCCCTCTCATCAAGAAAATCTTTCGCTCGGCAAACCATGATTTTGCTGCGTCAAAGAGCGCATCGGACACGGCCTGGTCATCAACCGACTCGTAAAAGCCAAACATCCCACGCTCTTCTTTGTGGTAGTCGTTGTGAGCGTGGTCAATGATCGCTGCAATCCTTCCGACAATCTCCCCATTGCGAGTCGCTAAAAATGTTTGAATTTCGGCGCGGTCGTAGAAAGCGTGCTTCTTATAGTTCAACAGCTCTTTGATGTTCATGATCAAAGGCGGAATCCAATTCGGATCGCCTTTGTAGAGCTTCCAGGGGAACTTGATAAACGCTTTTTGCTGCGACTTGTTGGCAACCGGTTGCACTAAAATGGATTGAGAGGTCATGCCGAATTTCGAAATGGTTTATCGCTAATTGGTTTATCGCTTAAACGCTATACTCTATTATTTTCTTCGCATGTTCGACAGTAGCTACGAACTCACGATATTTGGCTTATTCCACCAAGCGGCGAGATTGTAGTTCAATGTCAGACTCGCGATCCGGGTTTGGGTTGTGTAAGCTAAGGTGGTAGGCTGAAGCTCATTCCAATGTTCCTCCGTCGATGTCAAGCGAATCATGAATGGTACGGAAATGGTTAGTCCAAATATTCAAAACACAGAGGCCCGGAAAACACAGAGTATTTCTCTGGGCGTCGCCTCTGTGAGCTCTGTGCCGCCGTATTTCGAATTCACGCGAACCGGCTACGCGAAACGCCAGTTCAAACGTGCCAAACTTCAGGGCTAGTTACGAAAATGCGAATTCTGATCACCGGAGCAACTGGATTTCTCGGCAACAACCTCGTTCGTGCGTTGCTTGCCGATGGGCATGAAGTCGTGGTGACGATGCGTCAAAGTTCAAGCAGAAAGCCACTGGACGGATTGCAAGTTGAGATCTGCCACGTTGATTTCGAAAACCCGTCTGACATTGCGATGGCGCTGACTGATGTCGAGGTCGTTATCCATGTGGCGGCAGTTATTCAAATCGGTTGGACGAAACTCGAAGAAAGCAGAAAATTTAATGTCGAGGTGACTTCACAGATTGCTCAGGCGGCCCGACGCAAGAATTGTCGGATGATCTACGTTAGCTCGGTCGATGCCTTGGGCGCAGCGACCGAACACGAGATTGGCGATGAGGAAAAGCTTGACCCGCCCCAACCGCCATGTTCTTACGTTGTTTCGAAACGGGAATCTGAATCGGCTCTTTTTCTAGAGATTGCCAAGGGCCTCGATGGCTTGATCATCAACCCAGGTTTCATGGTCGGGCCTTACGATTGGAAGCCGTCATCGGGAGAGATGATGCTGGCGGTCGCAACGACTTTTACACCGTTTGCGCCTGCGGGCGGTTGCAGCGTGGTGGACGTCCGCGATGTTGCCGAGGGCATCATTTCGGCAATCAAACACGGTCAAGCTGGACAACGCTATATTCTGGCAGGGGAGAACATGAACTATCTCGAGCTGTGGAATATGATGGCCAGAATCTGTGGATCAAAAGGGCCTGTGAAACAGCTGCCAGATTGGCTTGCTCGCGTTGCTGGCAGAGTGGGTGACGCTTGGACTTCTTTGTCAGGCCATGAACCGCAGGTCAATTCGGCGGCGACTCAAATGGGGCAGATGTTTCACTACTACTCAAGCGAAAAAGCCAAACTGGAACTTGGGTATCGAATCGGAAGCGTAGAAGACGCGCTCAATGATGCCTGGGATTGGTTTCTGGCCAATGGATATGCCAAAGGCTAACTGGCAGTGGCTTGATTTCTAAGGCCACCAAACTGGCTGTTCCAACCGACCTAAACTGACCGGAGGTAATCCGGTTTGCTTGCTACGTCATTCTCAGACCGAAATCCTTGTATGGACTGGTCAATTCAGTTTTGAAGTACGCTCAGGCCAAACAAACTGTGGGCGCGAAATCACTACGACCCTCCCGGCAGGCATAGTCGATTTATATCGTCAAACTTTGCCAAGTTTGCAGCCTCCCTGCCCAATGGACGATAGCACTAATACGACAGCAGAAAAGTGACAGCACTAACAGTAAGTGAACGAATCATCCAATGATAGAAGAAGACGAAGTAAAGCCAGTAGAAAATGAACTTGGTGATTTCAAGAAAGCCCGCAAAAAGAAGGGCTCGAGCCTTCAATCCCCGCTCGAAACCTACCTTCGAGAAATCAACGAGACAGCTCTTCTTAGTGCCGACGAAGAAAAGATGCTCGCCCGGCAGATTGCCAAGGGTGACGTTCGCGCTCGCGATCGAATGGTGCGAGCCAATCTCCGCTTGGTCGTCAATATTGCTCGGGGCTACACCGGTCGAGGGCTTGGTCTGCAAGATTTGATCGAAGAGGGCAATCTGGGTTTGCTGCGAGCGGTCGAAGGCTTCGATCCAGATATGGGGACTCGTTTTAGCACCTACGCGAGTTACTGGATCAAGCAATCGATCAAGCGTTCGTTGATCAACTCTGCCAAAACGATCCGAATTCCGGCTTACATGGTTGAGCTGTTATCCAAGTGGCGTCGGGCAAGTGTTCGCTTGACCGAAGAGTTGAAGCGAAATCCAACTCCCGAAGAAGTCGCGCGTCTACTGGGCCTGCCCAAGCGAAAGCTGCCCATCATCAAGAAGGCGATTCAGATCTACAACTCGACACCCCAAACCGATCAAGCCGATGCAGGTTGGTCGTTGGGCGAGATGGTGACCGACGACCGGTCAAGACGTCCCGAAGATGAGTTGCTCGAGAACGACATTATGAACGAAATCAAGTCGATGATGGCCGACTTGAGTGAACGGGAGATGAGTGTTTTGAGAATGCGTTTTGGTTTGGAAAGCACGGAAACACACACGCTTAAAGAAATTGGTGAACTACTCGGTCTAACCCGGGAGCGTGTCCGTCAAATTGAAACAGAGGCGTTGAAAAAGCTCGGAGATGGGCTTCGTGATCCTTTCGATATGGAAATGATCATGCCATTCTAGCCGCAGCATCTGACAACGGATGCTGAACAAAAAATGGGGCAGGTTTTTCCTGCTCTATTTTTTTGCATTTAACTCTGCATTGCAGAGCATAGTGTGGTAGAACGAGCCACGGATTGGGCGCGCAACATCCGGGTTAATCTGTGAAAATCTGTGGTAAAGAATCCTTGGCGATGAGAACTTACGGGAATTGTTCTGCCACGAACCACACAAATAAAAAAAGACACGAATTCTATCAGGCTAATACTCGTGTTCATTTGTTTGATTCGTGGCTTGATTACCTCGTCTTTGATGGAACGTAAAATCACATCCTCTCTGAGAAAAAATCGTACGCGTTCTTTCGCTTTGGAAATGAAAAGCGAATCAAATCAAGGTCAATATGCGGCAGGAGTTGTTCGCTAGGCGTGAAGACATCGAAAGTACATCGAAGCTGAGAATATACTTTCAGATGCGATAGCAGTGTTGGTGTTGGCTGATTCATGAACTTTTTGTAATTAAAAGACGATGTGTAGAGCGGCTGCTTGCAGTTTGGTTCTACAAAGCAGGCATAGGCATCACTTTCCATTCCAGCCCCCATATCCTCTCATGAATTTCTACGTCACGATTTCGCTGACAAGTTTCGTTGCTGCTCTGACTACTGCGATCACTTGGCTGACTCTTAGACGGATCACCTGTTCCACTAAAGGAGCTTGGTCATTGGCGATTGGGTTAGGTTACACCGTTGGCCATGTCGGCTATTTGTCGGCCTCTGGGATTGGGCCGGAGGCTGGACTGACCGCTGCGATGACGGATTGGCTGATGCATATTCCTGGTAACTTTACCGCGGTTATCTGGCCGACAGAGGTTTTGAACTGGCTGCCAATCGGTGTCCTGTTGGCGGGCTTGGTAAGTGTCAACTCAGCAGCGTTTCCGTTTGACCGAAGCATTACCATTTTAGGTGCTGCGTTGGTTTCGTTTTGGCTCGGGTTGCAGCTAATTGGCGGTCTCTCAACGATGCAGGGGAATTGGTTTACCGTCGGGCACGGAGTTCGAATCGCAGTTGGAACAGTTTCGATGCTGCTGTGTTGGATGTCGTTGCAAAATTCGATTCAGGGAAAGTCAAGAAAAGTCTGGATCGGCTGCGTGGCTGTGCTTTCGATTAGCGTCGTGGGCGTACTTGCGATTACTGGCAATAGGACTTTGGTTATTCTGGGGTCGGTTTTGCTCGGCGCGATGGCTGGCGGGTTTGGCGCGAGTCTTATGCGTTCTGCTGGGACGGACAATATTCGGTACTCCGGAGCAGTGATTTCTTGTATCTGCATTAGTCTTTTGTTGGTGGCATGGTGGTCAGGAATTTCCTGGTATCCGATTGCGTTTTTGATCGCAGGTTTTCTATTCGTCAACAGCTGGTTGCCGGCTGCGATTCGAGGTCAGCGAAAACGTTGTTCTTTAGCAGTGGGCTGCTCGGTGGCATCGCTGATCGTTGCGGCGCTGGTTCGCTATGGCGTAATTTAGATTTGCCGAAATTTCAGGCAGTGGAATTTGAGAATCTGATGACTCGAATTCTCCAATTCCCAATAAGTAGCTGATGTGTCAGACTTCGGGGTAGCCGATGACTTCGAGCAACTGTGGCCCAAGGATCCACGCTGTACTGGCCGGAGGAATTCGCGGCCGACTCGTCGGGGCGCTCGGAGAGTTGTGCTTTCAGATGTGCCCGACTCGTCGAA
>CAYSQZ010000247.1:0-6970 GCA_964433035.1 uncultured Pirellulaceae bacterium
AGCGTGGCGATGGTGTTTTCGATCGTTCTATCACTGCTTTTCAGAAACTAAACAAACTCGGATACGGCATCGATCCCGAGCTTAAGCTTCATCTCGTCTACAACCCCAATGGTGCTTTTCTTCCTCCCGAGCAAGCGGCACTTCAGGCAGACTATAAGCGGGAAATGAAAAAGCATTTTGATATCGACTTTCATGACCTCTACTGTATTACCAATATGCCAATCGCGCGGTACGCCGTCTTTCTAAAGCGTAATAAGCAACTGGCGGAGTATCACAAGCTGTTGGTCGAGAGTTTCAATCCTGCGTCGGTCGAAAATCTTATGTGCAGAGACACCATCAGTGTTGATTGGCAGGGGCGCGTGTTTGACTGCGATTTTAATCAGCAGCTTGACATGCAACTGGCTAATGGCAAGCCGCTGGATGTCTGGGACATTGACATCGAGCACTTTACCGCGATGCCGATCATGACTGGCTCACATTGCTTTGGCTGTACTGCTGGTTCTGGCTCTTCGTGTGGCGGGGCTTTGGTTGAACTCAACTGATTTCAGGACTAGCACTTTTTTGTTAATGTGAGCGGCAAGGCGCTAGTGCGACAAACGGTAATTGCCGCTCCATGAGGGCGAGTTCTTGCCATGCCTTCCCACTTTTCGCTATTAACAAAACGTTTTGCCAAGCTGAAGTCACGGATGGTTAACGAATCCGTTAATCATATGCGATGTTGTTAAACGCCAAGTCGGCAGGCCTAGGCTTGGTTACCTGTCTTCCATCGAAGAAGAGGAAACAAAGCCACGAATCACACGAATATAGCGAGATAGAATTCGTGTTTATTCGTGTAATTCGTGGCAGACGATTTCCTCGCTGACGCTTGGGTTTCCAATTGTCGCTTCCTTACGAAGCTCATGCAGCGCACAAAAAAAAGCAGCATGCGTTAACAAACACATGCTGCTTTAATATCCTAGAAGTGACGGCCAGTTGCTTAACGCCAAGAGAGTTCGTAGGAACCTCTTGATCTCGAAAGCCACTTAGCGTCACTGCTTCAGTTACTTATCGCCACTGCCTGCAGCTTCAGCCGCCTTGTCAGCACTGCCTTCGGCAGCTTTTTCGCCGCTTCCCATTGCTTCTGAGGCTTTCTCTTTCATGCCGTCGACTGCTTCGCCGGCCTTCTCTTTCATGCCGTCAACTGCTTCAGCACCGGCCTCTTTCACTGCTTCAGTTGCTTTTTCCATCGTAGACTCTACGGCATCTGGTCCCGCACAGCCTGTATACAAACAACAAGATAGAGCCATCAAAACGACAGCCGAAATTCGAATTAAAACACCCATGGAAATTCCCAATATCTCTGCAAAAAATCGGATTGAATCATGACCCACAAAGGTCACGACTAAGCCTCTATTCTATCAAGCCAAATTAAAATCAAAAGTATCTCACTTCGATTAGGGGCAATTTATTCCAGCTGGAGCTTAACCGAAACACGCATAATTACGTTTACAACAGCAGCCCTGGAGGCCTGTAAGGGAAATCCGGCTTACTCGACCATACTGGTTCGAAAACGTGATCTGTCCAAAAGAGAGTAAATAGCCGTTTTCCGCCCGATATGACCAGCTGCGCTTCCAAAGAAACCGTAGTCGACCATCCCTTCCTCTTGCTTCTGTCTTTCTTCCAAGCAGACAAACAGAATTGCGCTGAGCATCTGAAACCCGGCGCTCATCGAGACATATCTTCAGGCCTGCCAGCACTTTAGGACATGCATTTTGATTGTTGGATGAAATGCCTACACTATTGTCAGAATCTATCGACCGAAATCGTAAGTTCGATCGTATATGAGCGTCAAAGAGCCAAGTATCCAATTCAACTTAAATATGAAAGAACGAGTAGGGTCATGAAGTCAATCAAATTAGCGATAGCTCTGTTGATCAGCTGCACATTTTTCTCCGAAGCTGTTCAGGCACAAAATGTTGTAGTCGGTAATCCAGTACCACAAGGTCAACAAGTCTCAATTGATCAAATCAGCCATGAGTCCTTCAATCAACTCCTCCAGCGCTTTGTTAACGACAAGGGTCAGGTCAACTATGGCCAGTGGAAGAATTCCGCAGCTGCTACACAGGCGCTCGATTCCTATCTGGCGTCGCTTTCAAGTGCCAATCCGCAGTTGCAGTCAAACCGAGCCAATCAGTTGGCGTATTGGATCAACGCTTACAACGCTTTGACGATCAAAGGCATCTTGCGTGAGTACCCGACGTCTTCGATTCGAAACCACACGTCTGAAACTGGCGGTTACAACATCTGGAAGACGCTTTTCCTTCCCGTTGGCAATCAACATTATAATCTTGATAGTATTGAGCACAAAATTCTGCGAAAGATGAACGAGCCTCGGATCCACTTCGCGATCGTTTGTGCTTCTCATAGTTGCCCAAGACTTCACATGCGAGCTTACGTTGGCCAGCACCTCGAAGCTCAATTGGTTCACAACACTCAAAACTTTTTTGCCAACCGCGAAAATTTTCGCTGGGATCCGGCAAGCCGTACCTTCTACCTGTCTGAAATCATCCAGTGGTTTGGATCTGATTTTGGAGCAACTCAGGCGGACCAGCTTCGATATTTGTCAACTTACATGCCAGCCAACGCTCAATCAGCGGCACTGCAAAATGCTGGATCAGTCTCTTTCTTGCCTTACAGTTGGGCTTTGAACGAAATCAAAGGACCACTGACACAAGCAACGCAACAGGGAAGTGGTACAGTTCAACAAGTTCAAGGTAGCGGCACTGTCACTCAAGGCAGAGTAATCCAGCCGCAAGGTAGCGGCACTATCACCCAAGGCAGAGTAATTCAGCCGCAGGGTAGCCTGATCCAGCCGCAAGGCCAAATAATCCAGCAAGGCAGTGGAACAATCGTGACTCAGCCAGGCAGTGGAACAGTCATCCCTCAGGCAGGCAGCGGCACGAGATAGTGCTGACAACACAAAGCAATGTTAATTAACATTGCCACGAATTTTCAGAGACTTCCTCCTGACGTTTAGCGGCTGGTCTATTTCAGACCAGCCGTTTTTCTATTGCCTTACGGCTTTGTAGGCACCCGTTATTGCGATCACTCCAAAAACCGCCACAAATTCGATCCAGGCTACACCATGATCGAACAGGCCAACTCCGGAGTAACCGGCAATCTCAAAAGTCGCGGGCAACGATTCGAACCAGAACCGCGAATAGTAGATCAGTAATAAACCACCGGCGAGAATCCAACCGCGATTTTTTGTCAATACTGTCAACGGAGCGACCCAAACCCAGTACCAGGGATTGACCGTCGGCTGTAAGAACAAAAACAACACCAGGATCCAAACCAGACGATTGAATTGGATTGATCCAGATGATTCAATCAAGCCATCTCCAGCCAGCGGAGACGCGTAAGGATTTTGATCGGACATGATTGCGCCGGTATCTTCCGATGTAGATCGTCCACGATAAATAGCCACTAGTTGCCACAGATAAAACAACAGGAACGGTCCCAGCGTTAACACACGAGTCATCGAGAATGCCGGATTGTCACTACCGGGGGAAAGCCGCTCCCACTGTTGCTCGGCCCAAGCCCGAAACTCACTCGTAGTGACTACATACCATGGCAAATCAGATTTTGCGGCGGCCGTCGGTTTGAGGTTCAGATAGATCCCGGAAAAAATCACATCGTTCATTCGCCATCTCGACAGGAAACTCGTCAGACCTTCCTTCTTGCTGGCTAACTCAATGCGAGGCTGAGGCTTGCCTGATTCGGTTTGATTTTCTGCGACCGATTGAAAACTATTTTCGCCTTGATCGTTTTGCGACAACGTATTGACCGTCGTCGCCGTCGCAACGTCTTGCTGACGCGCTGAAGGCACAATGTTCTGGCTTGTTTGAATGATCGAACAATACATTGGATAAAACGAAAGCCCTGCAGCAACTGCGAACGCAATGCCAAACACCAACGACTTGGACCAGCCAACGCGAGCCGTGGAAACGAACAGTGCCGGAAACAAAACAATTGGAAAGAGCTTGGCACCAACTCCCAGCCCTAGCGAAATACCGCTGAGCGCAGGCAGCCACGAAACAGAGCTGGCATGCTTTTGAGCAAACCACTTGGCCAACAGGCTGATTGACAATATGAGAAAGAATGCCGCGATCGAATCGAGGTGACCGCCATTGGAAATCTCTTTCAAGACCAGCGGATTCCAGGCATAGGCGATAGACCATCCTGTGTGAATTTTTAATAAACTCAACAGCCAAAAAACCACCCCCAAAATCATTAAATCAAACCCGACCAAAGTGGCTTTGATAAAAAAAATATGAGCTGCAACGCTTGCCGAGTCGGGAAACCACTTCATCGAAGTCCCAAAAACCAATTGGCTGACCGGAGGGTAAATGGATGAGTATTCCTCAAAATGAATCCGACTAACAATCGTGTTATTGCTCGGACTGGCGACGGAGAGATCAATTAGCTTTCCCAAATCAGAGTCGTCGGGGAGTTCTTTGACAGCGCCAAAAGCTGAATCCTGGCCATGCTTCAAAATCTGGCCGGGCGTGTATTGATAAGGCGAAACTCCTTGAGCGAGCACCTTGCCGTCCCAGAGGTATCGGTAGTAATCAATTTCGAGAATCGGACAGGTAACCAGGCCAACCAATCGAAGGCTGATTCCTACCATAACGATCGTAAATAGAAGCTTGCGACTGTCGTAAGCCTGGATGGCTTGGCCAACAGACCAAAAGGTGATTGCCGTACTCAGCAGTAACAGTGTCGTCACCAAAAGCGTAGGCTTGGGCATACCGGATCCATACTCAAAGGGTCCGCTGAAGGCAAAAATCGTGGCAAAGGCCAAGAGCAGCAGTATTCCTGAGTAGCAGACGTTTCTAAAAAATCTGGGTGAGTTATTCGAATTGTCCATTACCGGCCGTCATTAAGTAATCCTCCTCAAGCACTGGAGAGATTGTACAGACAGACGAGATAAAAAACACTCTTCTAACAAACGCGGGCAACGCCGAGTCGAACCCAAATAAGCACCACATGGCTTGGCGAGGTGCAAAGCGGTGCAGATGCAGTTTCGAAACCTGAATTTTGAGTGACGCTAATTGTCAGTGCCACCATCGCTTGCCTGACCTGCCTGGCCCAACCGGTTTCCGAAACCTTTGGCGACAGTGTTAAAAAGACCGGTCATGATGGCCATCGCAGGCGAAGCTTCCAATTTGCCTAACCACTCAATTGTCGGTCAATTCAGTTCAAATCCCCCACAAAGCCTCGGTCGGTAAGTTGGATCACAGCCAGCATCCATCACAACGGAAAAATTGCCCAAGCCGCATTGCCTGCAACTGCGTTATCTGCCAACGTTCCCCGCCATAAGTCCAGCTCTGACAGCAGAGCGCCTAAGAAACAACATTCAGAAAGTCGATTAATAATGCTAGATCCAGTCATTTACGACTGACCTCGGCGATCCAACTTAGAGCCTATTGACCCGCCGGCTTGGAACCATCTGGATGTCACCCCGAAGACTCAATTTTGCGGCGTTCTCAGGAGTGTGAAAGTGCATTTTACGATTTCTCAAAATAACAAAACTCTCCGCTTGGTCGCAATCGTTTCGGCGGTCAGCCTGATATCGCTCTGGGTCACGCCGGAAATCTGTTTTGCTCTGCAGTCGGGAAGCCGAAGCGCTCCAAGCCCTGCGACGACCTCTCCTCAGCCGTCCATTAATGCTCAACCGTCCTCTAGTCTTCCTGCTCCAACCGTACAACCGCAGTTCGCTCCGGATTTTTCCAACACGGATCAGCAGCCGTTTGTTGATAACTTTGCAGCACCGCAGACTCTCTCGAGTCCGAGCACATTGGAATACCAAACAGGCGTAGGTACTGATTCGGGAACCCCAACGGTTGGCAGTGGCACCAGTCAGCCGATGCCACAAGCGCAGACCAGTTCAAGCCAAGGGGCATCGAGTTCGCCAGGAATTCCAGAATCAGCCGTGGTGGATCCAATCTTCGAAATCAACAATCCAAATTCGTTGGCTGCAGTGGACCATTCGGCATGGGACGCTTTCTTGACAAAGTATGTTTCGCCAGACGCTCAAGGCATCAATCGAGTTTGTTATCGAAGCGTAACCAGCGCAGATCGCCAGAACTTAAATTGCTACTTGCAACAACTTCAATCCATTGACGTCCGAAATTTGAATCGTAACGAACAACTTGCTTATTGGTTTAATCTCTACAACGCCGCCACTATTTCGGTGGTGCTTAACAACTATCCGATCCGCTCAGTTCGGCAGATTAAGGAAAAGCTAACGGATTTCGTTGGACCTTTTGACGACGAAGGGACGGTTGAGGTGCTCGGAAAACCGCTGTCGCTCAACGACATCGAAAGCGGCATTATTCGTCCAATTTGGAACGATCCCAGAATCCACTATGCACTCAATTGTGCTTCTTATGGCTGTCCTAATTTAGCCAACACAGCATGGCAAAGTCACGATCTCGACGCGAGATTAAACGGCGCAGCTTCCGAGTATATCAA
This sequence comes from uncultured Pirellulaceae bacterium, assembly GCA_964433035.1. Classification (GTDB taxonomy): domain Bacteria; phylum Planctomycetota; class Planctomycetia; order Pirellulales; family Pirellulaceae; genus Mariniblastus. The sequence continues at coordinate 6,517 of CAYSQZ010000247.1, forward strand.
TTCGGGGCGAGCGGTTAAATCGAGCCTCCTTGGCTTGAAGGCTTCCAAAATCTACAAATGGTACGCGGGTGATTTTGGCGGCGAAGAAGGTGTCTTGAATCACCTCAGGCAGTATGCCAACGGCAACACGCTACAGATCCTCAATGGGCAAAACTGCATTCGCGGCTACTTTTACGACTGGTCTTTGAATGACGCCCGCGTTCAACGTCGACGAGTTTTTGAGAAATTTATTCGTTAGAAATCTCGAATCGCCTCGTCCAAAAACTTCAGTCGTCTTCGCTCAAGGTGTGATTTGTTCTAACGCACTAAATATGTCACCCTCCCTCTGAGGGTCGGAGAATTCGCTTGCGAATTGGACGGGGAGGGTTTACGAATCTTGTTAATTCAATTTGGATAGTTCAATTTGCCAGCGATCGTTTACCCTCCCCGACCTGCGCCATCATGAATGATGGCG
>CAYSQZ010000248.1:0-6953 GCA_964433035.1 uncultured Pirellulaceae bacterium
TTACGCGAGCGTAAACATGGCACCCGTCAATTCAGATCTGACAGACCACTAGTTGCGAGTTCGACTGCAATGGTGCCGCTGCTGCAAAGCGCTACCTGTTCGCGACAGCCATTTCCCCCCAATAATCGGCGTTATCCGGGGCATAATAGACGTTCGATTTGTCCGTCTGCAGCGGTATACTTTGTAAAGCAAAATTCGCTTTACGGGTTTTGTGATGTCGAACCAGATGGTGCGAAATTCTTTGCCAGTCGATTCGACTTTTGTCACGTCCTGGCTTGCTTTAATGTTTCAACGACTCTGGAAATTACTTACGCTCACCTGTTCGATCTGGATCAAGGTCAATGCGTCAAGGATGTCAGCTGCGCTGACTTATTTTACGATGCTTTCTTTGGCTCCAACGCTGATCATCGCGGTGGCTATTGCGAGTTACATTTATCAACCTCACTTGATCAAAGCCGAAATTGTTCAGCGACTCAGCACCGTTACAACTCCCGATATCGCCAACTATGTCGCCAGCTTGCTCGAGAACGCCAGTGCTCCCGGCTCGGGTTTCATCGCCGGAGTAGTCAGTCTCTCGGTGTTATTGTTCGCCGCCTCGGGTGTGTTCACTCAGCTTTGCGATACTTTTGACGATATTTGGGACGTATGCCTGGACGGAAAAGGGTTCTGGTATTCGGTTCAAAAGCGACTCGTGGGCGTCGGCATGGTGATCGTCGTAGGTCTACTTTTGATTGCGGCACTTGTCCTGGAATCAGCGATCGCCTACCTCAACGAATTGGCAGTAGGCTATCCGCAACTGGTGACCTGGCTGGGTTTGGCTGATCGCAGCCTTTCTTTCCTCCTGATGCCAGTTGTGTTCGCGATGCTGTTTTGGTTCTTGCCTTCCACGAGAATCCAATGGCGTGACATTTGGCCGTCTGCGGTACTGACGGCCTTCCTGGTTGCCGGGAGCCGGTATCTCATTGGCTTCTACCTTAAATTTTCGACCACCAGTGAAATCTATGCCGCGTCAAGTACTTTGGTCGTGCTACTGATTTGGGTCTACATGACGGGCTTGGTTGTGTTTTTCGGTGCTTCATTCAGCTACGCCTGGGCGCAGGTCTACGGATCCAGAAGCGAATTCGCGGATGACTATGTCGAAGATACGCCCTCCCAGCCAACCGACCAAACCTCTAACGCCAAATCAAAAGTCGCTGTCAGGTCGGCAAAGCCGCTGGTTTCAATCGAATCAGCCGACAGCCCCAATGCTTCGCCGCCCCCTACTGATCCGCTGGTACCGCAAAGACGCGTCTAAAGCGCCGTGGCGTCAAAGCAAAATTCGAAATACAATTTGCAGCTTGATTGCTGCGATCGAACGATCGGCGGCTGTTTCTGGCACAAATTGAATCAGGTATCTAGGCAAATGGAAGCGGGAATTGTTGGGCTGCCCAACGTCGGCAAAAGCACTTTATTTAACGCGTTGACGCTTTCCAAAGCGGCGGCCAGCGAAAACTATCCGTTCTGCACGATCGAGCCCAACGAAGGGATCGTTAGCGTGCCTGATGGTCGGTTGGAGCGGATCACAAAATACATCACTCCGCAGAAGGTCATTCCCGCAACGTTGAAGCTGGTCGATATCGCCGGGATCGTCAAAGGCGCCAGCGAAGGCGAGGGGTTGGGCAACAAATTCCTCAGCCACATTCGTCAAGTCGATGCGATCCTTCAGGTTGTCCGCTGTTTCGAAGATGAAGATGTCATTCACGTCAGCGGTGAAGTCAATCCTCTCAATGATATTGAGATCATTGAAATGGAATTGATGCTGGCCGACATTGAGACGTTACAGAACGCGCTCTCCAAAGCTGAACGGACTGCCCGATCGGGTGACAAAGAAGCCAAGGCAACCGTCGAGGTGATTCAGAAATGTTTGGCGCATCTTGAAACCGAGACACCGCTGCGAAGCTTGTCGCTCAACGAACCCGAGCAACAATTGATTAAGAGCTACGGTTTGTTAACAGCCAAACCGATCATGTACATTGCCAATGTTGCCGAGGACGACCTTGAGGGCAAGTCGCCGTTGGTCGCAAAGGTCAAAGAACATGCCGAAAAGGTCGACGCTGGTTTCGTCGTGGTTTGTGCAAAGATCGAAGCCGAAATCGCCGAACTACCTCCCGAAGACCGAGTTGAAATGCTTGAAGCGGTCGGGCTAAGCGAACCAGCCCTCAGTGTTTTGGCCAGAACGGCTTATTCGACTTTGGGGCTGGAAAGCTATTTTACCGCTGGCGAAAAAGAAGTTCGCGCATGGACGATCAAAAAGGGATTCACGGGGCCGCAGGCAGCCGGGGTCATTCACACGGATTTCGAACGAGGGTTCATTCGAGCCGAAGTTTACTCACTGGAGGATTTAGAGGCGTTCGAAAGCGAAGCTGCAATTCGCCAAAACGGAAAACTACGGGTCGAAGGAAAAAGCTATGTCGTTCAAGATGGCGACATCTGCCATTTCTTGTTCAACGTTTAGAGCGAGTTCAGGTTTGGCGAAACGTCGTTCACCGCTCTCCAGCAATCATGAGTGGCAAGGCGCTAAGCCGCCGGTTTGCTGCAACGTACCGACGACGGCTAGCGCCTTGTCGCTCACATCGAACGGACCAAAATGCTCACTTGAGCAGCTTCCTCTACACACTTAAGCGTCAGCAATCCAGTGAGCGAGTCATCTGCAACTAGTGGCCTTCAATCCTGAAATGAATAGCAAAACGGTGCCATGCTTCACGCTTGCGTGAGCATGCTTACGCGAGCGTAAACATGGCACCCGTCATTCAAATCTGACAGACCACTAGCCTCTAAGCACCCAACTTGGCTTGCTCAGCAGTTGCCCTTCCATTGGTCGGCTTGCCATTTTCGTCAACCGGCATTCGCCACGAAAGCCGATCGGTTGCGACGTGGTAATGTGGGTCTTCAGAAACGTTGACCTCGACTAGATCGCCGGCTTTGTTCAACAACGATTTGCACTCCGGGCTCAGATGCCTCAGGTGCAGACGCTTGCCAACCGAATCATACTTTTCGGCCAACACATTGATGGCTTCCAAGCCCGATTGGTCGTAAACGCGCGAGTAATAGAAGTCGACCACAACGTCATCGGGATCGGCTGCGGTGTCGAACATCTCCTTGAACGAAGAGACAGAAGCAAAAAACAGCGGCCCGTGAACTTGATAGATTTTGCTACCGAACTCATTGTATTTGATATCAGCACCCATATGCGTGGCGTGTTGCCAGGCAAAGACAAGTGCCGAAACGATCACACCCAAAATTACTGCCGAAGCCAGATCATGCATCAACACGGTATAGCCAGCGACCAATGTCATAACGAACATATCGCTCTTGGGCATCCGTCGAAACATCTTCAGTGAAGCCCACTCAAAGGTACCGATCACGACCATGAACATGACACCCACCAACGCGGCCATCGGGATTTGCTCGATGATCGGGGCCAGAAAAAGTACAAACAAAAGCAGGCAAACGGCAGCCGTGATTCCTGATGCCCGGCCTCGGCCTCCCGAATTTACATTGATCAATGATTGCCCAATCATGGCACATCCGCCCATCCCACCAAACAAACCGCAGATCATATTGGCTGCACCCTGGCCAATACACTCTCGGTTTCCGTGACCGCGTGTTTCGGTGATTTCATCAATGAGCGTTAGCGTCATCAGCGATTCAATCAGCCCCACGCCGCACAAGATGATGGCAAACGGAAAAATGATCTTCAGCGTGCTCCAGTCCAACGGAACCACCTCGTACTGCAAGAAAAACAACTGTGGCAGACCGCCACTAATTCCCGCCGCCGCAACGTCCCCTGACTCGTTCCCCAGCTCGTCGCTTTGGAGGGTCAGTTTTTCTATCGCTGCATTTTCGGCTGCGGCAAACTTCGCAGCGGCATCTTCGACAGAGCTGGCAACGATAATCGCTTCGCCCGGTTTCAACGATTCCGCTAAACCAGAATTCGATGATTGAGAATGCCCGTGATCGCCCGAAGCTTTAGCTTGAGCATTGGTGCGTAACATGTCGCCAACAGTGGCGATCGGATTGGACGCGGCTTGATCTCCATCAGAACCGGCCGCCGACATGTTGACGGCGATCGAAATGACTGTCACCGTTGCAATCGCGGCCAGTGATGCCGGAACGGCAGTTGTAAGTTTGGGAAGCAACCAAATGATCGCCATCGTCAACAGCACGAGACAGATCATCAGCAACAACGGAGCTCCGTTCAGGAACACCAACGTTCCTTCAGCCGACAGGGTTTTAAAGCTGCCCAACTGAGCCAGACCAATCACGATTGCGAGTCCGTTGACGAACCCAAGCATCACCGAATGCGGCACCATGCGGATCAATTTTCCCAACCGTGCTATGCCAATGCCAATCTGCAAAATACCGCAGAGGATCACCGTAGGAAATAGGTACTCTACTCCGTGCATCGCCACGAGTGAAACAACAACGACGGCCATGGCTCCGGTGGCTCCAGATATCATACCTGGCCGACCACCGAAGATCGCAGAGATCAATCCGATAAAGAAAGCCGAGTAAAGCCCGATCAACGGCGAGAGACCCGCAACAAACGCGAACGCGATCGCTTCAGGGACAAGTGCCAACGCTACCGTTAAACCAGAGAGAAAGTCGTTTTTTAAAGAGCCTGATTGGTGACGAAAAAAGTTCAGCATAGAGGTTGTATATCCAAGTTGCTCAGACTCCCAAAACGGGAATCAACAATGCAGAAGCATCCAGCAAATCTAATTTTGCGCTCATAAAAGCGCGGGCGAGATTCGTAAAAGTGACGGCGAATTCACGCAAGAGTCATTTCGGACCTCAGAATTCGACTTTGAACTATAGTCTCAAGTCGGCTTTGGTCAACGTAGATCTGAACCGCGTTATTTTGAAGCCCAGCCTAGAAAGCATAGAAAAACCCAAAGGAAAATCGGCCAAGGGAGTTGTTTCCTCTTTAGCGAATTCTCTGGTAGCGCGTCTGCCCGGTAGATTTGAACCGCGAACAAATGGAAGGGCAAAAGAAACTACTGGAAAATTTCTAGTTTCCAGTTCTCGTCACGGTTGTAAGAGAAAATCGAGCTGGACGACTGGATATTGGTTTGGTCGCTGGTAATAAACCTGTTCATCTGGTCTTCCCACCAGAACTACTTCACTTTGCCTTTGGCTCCCGCGCTATCCCAAAACAGCAAGGCAAACGCGATCATCACGATTCCCGCCATAATCGCTGGTGACATCCAAAAGTTTTGCCACTGCCCCATGGTGGTTTCCAACTGATCCGCAGGTAGCGCTTCGGGTAAGCCACGGCTGAACATCTTGCCAAACGTCTCGAAGAAAGAAAGCGGCTCTGATTTCCCGGCAGCCGTTTTCAATGCCGTAGCATAATCACCTGAGCTGGTTACCTGTTGACCATAATCTCCGAAGGTCAAGTTCAATGGAATCCCAAAGAGGTTTCCCCCGGCCATGATCTTGTAACCAAAAAACATGCCGATTCCCTGAGTCAAAAACACGAGCAACCCCTGGGCTTGGCCACGAATTTCCTTGGGCGCTTTTTCGTCGGTGTACATGAATCCGGTTACGAAAAAGAAGTCGTAACAAATTCCGTGCAATGCGACAGCCAACAGCAACATCCATGACGTTTGCTCTGGCGCTCCAAAGGAAAACAAAACGTATCGAGCGACCCAGCATCCCATTCCGATCAGAATCATTAGCTTTACGCCAAGACTCCGGAACAAAAATGGAATCATCAGCATGAAGATAATCTCTGACATTTGACCGAGCGTCATGGTCGCTCCAGGCGCCGCGAACCCCGTTTGCCCGAGATACTGTGAGGTGCTTCCGTAATAGAAGGCCAAGGGGATGCAGATCAGCGTCGAACAAACAGCGAACACAAGGAAATTCCAGTTGGTAAGCAATTTGAATGCATCAAGCATAAAAATGGATCGCAGATCCATTGGCTTTCCTTTTAGTGGCGGCGGCGTGTTGGGCAGGAAGAAGCAGTAAACTCCCAGGACCAATGAGCTGATAGCGCCCAGCCAGAAAATCATAAATTGGCCATCCCAACCGGTCCCTCCAATCAACAGCCCTGCGACAATCCAGCCGATGGTGCCCCAGACTCGAATAAAGGGGAACTTGTCGGCCGATGAAATGTGTGTGAACGCAATCGTGTTGCCAAGTCCAAGAGTGGGCATATAGCAAAGCATGTATGCCAGAATCAACCAAACCAACAGGCTGCCTGATTCCGGGCCGCGCGCGGCGATCGACGGCATCAAGCACATGATCGCTCCCCCGATCAACATGAGAACGCCAAAGACCCTTTCGCTTGAAAACAATCGATCGGCAAGTAGTCCCAGAAACAAAGGCGCGATAATTCCGGCCAGCGGCGCCGCAGCGTAACCTCCACCAATGAAGTCGGACAAATTTCCATTGGTCATCGCCAGCCCCAGGGTCGCAAACCAGGCTCCCCAAGCGAAAAACTGCAGGAACATCATGACGCACAGCTTGAAAACGGTCGCCGATTCGTTCGTGGCTTTGATCGCTTTGGAAGGCTCACTGCCTTGTGTCGGAGAATCGTACGGGTTCTTTTCTGAATCGGTTGACATGGAAAGCCTTCGGGTAATTTTGAAACGATTGCTCGAAGTGACCATCGTAGTCACTGCTTAGGCGTGTTGAAAGTATCCCAGTGGTCGCGAGCAAAAACTTGGAATTGTTTTCAAAACTATCACGTTGTTGACTTGTCGCCAGCCGCTCGCTGTCGGACCGTCTGGACGGCGTGTTTGGTAATGGACGAGGTTACGAGTCCAGCAGCATTGCCAGTAAGAGGGACCGTAACCTCACCTCTCGTTTCCCCCTCGCCACTACCCAAAACTCAGGTTTGAAACTGCTTGAAGCCTAGTGGTCCTTCAATCCTGAAATGAATAGCAAAACGGGTGCCATGCTTCACG
>CAYSQZ010000249.1:0-6951 GCA_964433035.1 uncultured Pirellulaceae bacterium
TGAAGATCAAAATGCCATTGGCGAAGCTGTTTGCCTTCAATCATCTCGCCGACTGGTGGCAACGGATTGTCGATTTCCGTAATCTTGGTTCGAATCAGGGTTCGAATCAGCGACTTAATGGGTTCATCAGACATTGGGGAAGGACGGCTTTTGATAAGTGATGAAAATCAGATAAATAATACACCGTCTCGGAACCAGTGTGGCCCTTGGACGGGTTGGTCTGGCGAACCAGGTTTTGAAGTTTCATCAACGACAAGGCAATGGAATCTTTCTACCGAGCCGACTTTACCGATCAACCGAAAGCGAAATTCATTCGCCGGATCGGGCATCTTGGGAATCGAAATTTTGAAGCCCGCATTGACTCCATTGGTAACGGCGGGGAATGCTTCGGCGATGTCGGGGCGCGGGTTAATCTCCGATTCGATTCTTGTTCCGTCTTCGAACTCGGCGTAGAGTCCATCGATCACAGCTCCGTCAACAAGCGCCCAGCCGCTAATGATCATCTCGTTGTGCAGGCGTTGGACCGTGTCAACACAGCCTTTGATTTGAACTGAGGAAGCATCAAAAGCAAAATCAGATCCAGTCGACGACTCGGGCCCACTGGCCTCGATTGCATCTCGGACACGCTGAAGTGATTTTTTGAAAGCGATCATCGTTCGCGCAATCGCTTGTTCATCATGGGCGTACGAAACCAAAATGTTTCCATTGGTCAGGATTCCATTTTTCAAACACTCCAGCACAAATATCGAACGAATGGCTTGCCAAGTCAGACCGTTTTGATTGTGAAAGACAAATGACATCCGTGCCGCAGGACCCGAGAGTTTACATTGGATTCCAAATTGGTCACAAAGTTCATGGAACTGTTGGCGCAGGTTGGATCCGATATTCTCTAAATGCCCCGCAACGTCATGCTGCTTCATGAAGCTGAGACAGGCTTTTGCAGCAGCCAGGGAGATCGTCTCACCGCGATAAGTCATCCCGTAAGCTGTTCTTCGCAAATTCTTCATCAGTTCGGTTGAGCCAACGACGGCGGAAAGCGGAAGTCCATTGCCCATCGCTTTTCCCAGAACAGCGATATCAGGTTCCACATTGAAGTATTGCTGGGCACCGCCTCGACCAAGTCGAAACGCCGTAACGACTTCGTCCCAGATCAGGACACCTCCATAGTTGTGCACCAGTTGTTTAACTGATTGCAGATAGCCCGGATCTGGAATGTGCAGATTTACCGGCTCCATAACTACAGCAGCCAGTTGCGATTCGTTTTCTGTCAGAAGCGACTCGAGCGCCGCAAGATCGTTGTATGGAAACGGCTGAATATAGTTTTTCAGAACTGGCAGGATTCCCTGCACGTTGGGATGTTGGCAGGTGTACCAGTCGTGAAACCCGTGAAAGCCATTATGCAAAATCAGCTCGCGCCCGGTCGCGGCTCTGGCGACTCGGATTGCTGCGTTAAGAGCATCAGACCCATTTTTCCCGAATGCGATCATCTCTGCATTGGGAACCAAGTCGACAATCAATTCCGCGACGTCAATCTCAACAGGGTGCATCAACGCAATACTGGTTGCATGTTTGGCCTGCTCGGTGATCGCCTCGGTGACAACTTCATGGCAATGGCCAAGGATAATGCTTCCCCAGCCATTGATCCAATCGACATAAGTCTGTCCGTTTGAATCGAACAGTTCATAACCTTTGGCTTTGACGGCGAAGTGTGGATACAAACCATGATCGTGCATCAGTGGACGGCTCATCACACCATCGAGGCCACCATAAGCAAAGAGTTGACGGGCGCGGTGAATCCTGCGGCCCGTTGATTCGGCAAGTTCATAATCGATTCGTTGTTCGACCAACGAACTGCCTTGGTTTGACTCGGTTTGCGATGGTTCAGTTGATCGGTCCATCAATCTGTCTTTCGGAAGCCGACGGTTTTATCTACACCGAGGTTGGTGATTGGGTTGTGGCCTTCATCTGAATAACCAAGTGTGCTTCCTTCAAGTCGCGGGAGCGGTTGAAGCTTGGAAAAACAATGAATGAGTCGGTTGCGAACAACCGGCTCATGCCGACCGGCATTTTGCCATGCAGCCCACCAATAGCCAAGGTTTGGTCTGAGTCGATTCCAGATCTCATCTGGTATTTTGATTCGCACGCGTCCATCGCCGAGATGTTTCCCTGTGGCTTTGAAGATTTCGATCTCGTCATTTTGACCGCCAAGTGCAATGGCAACCAGAAATTTGTATTTTTGAATCGTGACTTTTAATTCCAGAAATGGTGCCGATTGGGAACGGGAAGTGTGCGCCGGCCCAAGGACTTCGGAAGTTTCTTCGGCAACTCCGTTTTTGAAAAATTTGGGTGCGAGTTCTTCAATGACTTTGTCCGTAAATGCAACTACCGGTTTGGCTGGCAACGGGTTTCGAATGCGACAGCTTTGACAAAGCGAAGGGACATCGCCGGTATACATACCTCGTCGCAGGTCTTTCGCATTGGTGCCGTTCCAGATTTCGTCAAAGTTCTGCTCGTTCAAATTTCCAAGCGACAATTGTCCTTCGGTCGCAAGAAAACAGGGAGCCACATCGCCATCGATTTCCAACCTCAGACGATTGTACGCGTGTTTGCAAAAGCCCGGAACATAATGTTTTAGCAACCAGTCATTGTGATCGTTCATGACTTTTTGAGGATTGGCAGGGATGGCGTTTTCGCGGTGATCGAAAATTCCATTTTCTCCAACATTCCAAATGAGGCGCATTTTTAGTTCGCGGCACGCTTCGATTGCCTGGCTCTTAACCCAGTCGATATACTCGTCTGAAAAATGGATGAGCGGATCAAAATAGTGGCTCTCATGGTTGATGTCGACCATCTGAATGACATCAACGTTTTCTATTCCAACTGAATGCAGATACCTAATGGTATGAGCAAGAAAGGGAGCGTTGTAAGTCAGTAACACAACATTGACGATGCACTCGATGTTGTGTTCTCGAGCAAGCCTCGCTGTTGTTGCCAGATTTTTGAGGACCGTATGCGTTTGGGCTCGCTGCCTGATAATCTCAAGGACTTCGGGAATATGGCAATCGATACTAACACAAAGCGTTTCGGTAATGTCTTTGAGTTCGTGAAACTTGGCTTCGTCGAGGAATTGCAAGTTTGACGTGATTCGCAAAAGCACCCCATACTTTTGCGCCATCGCGCGGGTTTCGTCCCAAGTCAAAACCAGCGGCTCACTTCCGCTGAAGGGAACCATGACGGACAGATGCGGTCCAATTTGAGTCTCGATTTTTTCAAGTAGATCCGGCGGCACGCGCTTGGTTCGCGGATTCTTTCCGTTCCAGCACATGATGCAACTCAAGTTGCAGTAGTTGCTGAACTGAACGTGTGATTGAATCGGGCCTGTTTTGAATTCGATATCGTTATTGAGAAGATGCTCTTTGATCGTTTCCCAGTGGTTCCGTTCGAGCTCGGCTCGTTGCTCAAAGGAAATTATCGGGAGCGCCGATTCGGCTAGAGGTTTCGACGACGAATACGGCACGTCTGCAATCGCACTATTTTGCGAGCTCGGCTCGACCGGTAAAGGGATGTCTGGGGAGGGCTCGCCTTGGGAAATTTGAATTAGCTTTGGTGCGACTATTGGATTGTCATCTTCTTGCATTCTGGTCGTCTTTTTCTTGCAATGTGCGAGCCCCTGGAAGATGGCGACGATCGACTTGTTACTATGATACATCGAAACAAATGCGGCTTCAACGAATATGTTTGGAATTCGAAGGTAGGGGCCACCATTGAGGTTGGAATTGTCAGAATCACTCGCGGGGAATTCAAGTTTTTCTTGAATTGATATACGTTACAATTTCATCATGCCAACTCCATCCGCAATTCGTGATACTACGCCCGAGGCAGAATCAATAGTGATTCGTTTGCTTCAAGACAAACCAGCTGAAGCGCGACTTGGAGATGCCGTTGCCGCGAGCAACCGCGTTGCTCGGCAGTGCAAAGAAGCAATTCGCAGGAGCAATCAAGATTGCTCTGAAGAAGATATCAAGCTTCGATTTATTGCGCTCAACTATGGCCAGGAACTCGCGGACAAGGTGCGATCATATCTTGGCAAGAACAATGAATGAGAATCCGGGACTAATTGAAGCGCTGGAACCCGTAGCCAAAGTTCTTCAGGAAATGAACATCAAGTTCTACATCGGCGGTTCTGTTGCCAGTTCATTTCATGGAGCATCTCGCTCAACGATGAATGTTGACTTGGTGGCAGACTTTGAGGCAAAAGATGTGAACCAATTCGTTACTCGGCTTCAAAACGAATACTAGATCTAAGCGGTGTTGTCGACTTTTTTGACATCCAACCATTCATTGATCTTCTGTCCACTCAAACGTTTCAATTCGAAGGCGATATTGATGGGGATGGTGACGTTGACTTTTTTGATATCCAACCATTTATCGCAATCTTAAGCGGTCCTTAAAAGGTCGCCATCACGGCCCGGCAATTGGTGCAACAGTATCACACCAGTACGATTGACGCCGACCGTTAAGTTTAAAACGTGTCATTGCCTTGGGAAACTTAGGCCTTCAAGCCCTCGTTTGGCGAAATAAATGATGCCCTCCTTGGTTCACGGCCAGTGAACCAAGGAGGGTTTTTTCATCGCCACTTCTGGTATCAAATTCACGGCAAGTCAACATCGATCGCAAAAACTGAGGCTAGAAATTCAAGCTGATCGAGGATCCACTGACGACGATGATCGAAGGACTTTCCCGAACCAGGGTCATTCCCGCACACAATAGGCTCGCCGTACACACCGCTGGACAGTATGGAAGATTTTGGAAGCAGCAAACACCGGCAACACTTTCGCACACAGTGCAGGTGGCTTGGATTTCACGGATTTCATTGATCTTCAGTTGACTGACCTTACGGCCAACGAAGCTATCGTGATTCAGGGTATGGAATTTTCAGTTTTTCCTTCGGATTCTATGGGAATGCTGGGAGATGTTGATCTTAACGGTGTTGTCGACTTTTTTGACATTGCTCCATTCATCGACCTTTTATCTTCCCAAACGTTTCAATTCGAAGCAGATATCGATGGAAATATGGTCGTTGACTTTTTTGATATCGCTCCATTCATTGCAATTTTGAGTGGTCAATAAGTTTTTGATTTTTAACCTCGATCCAACACACATTTAGTTCTTACGCCTCCGAAGGCCACCTGCAGATATTTGATACCCCAAAGCAAATCAACTAGAATTGCCCCGAGATCTCTCTCCCCTCCATTACAACTAACCACTGGAATAGGCGTGATGAATATTCAACAAATGATTACACTCCCTTCATTGTGCTTGTTGGCATGGTGTACGTTGGCAGTTGCCTCCACGTGCGCTCAAACCATCACCCATGTACCGCTATTTACCTTCGATGGTGATGTAGCTGGTACTGCAGTAAGCACTGGCGACTTCTTTGGCAGATCCGTGAGCGGCGCGGGCGATGTCAACGGCGATGGTCTTACTGATCTGATTGTGGGGTGGCCAGATAATGCTCGGGTGTTCTCTGGATCTGACGGTAGCGTTCTCCACAACTTCGTGAATGATCCAATTAACCTCTTCTTTGGCAATTCAGTCAGCGGCGCGGGCGATGTCAACAGCGATGGGTTTGCGGATCTGATTGTGGGAGACGTCCGCGATAACTTCACTAACGGTAGTGCTCTTGTGTACTCTGGATCTGATGGCAGCGTTCTGTACAAATTTGATGGAGCAACTTCCGACAGGTTGGGCCATTCGGTCAGCGGTGCGGGCGATGTCAATGGCGATGGGTTTGCTGATCTGATTGCGGGGGCCCCAGATGGCGATTATGCTCGGGTGTTTTCCGGTGCTGACGGCAGCGTTCTCCACACCCTCACAACTGATTCATTGAACGACCGTTTGGGCCACTCAGTAAGCGGCGCGGGCGATGTTAATGGTGATGGATTTGATGACCTGATTGTGGGGGCCATCGATGATGCCGAAAATGGAACTAAAAGCGGTAGTGCTTGGGTGTACTCTGGAGTTGACGGCAGCGTTCTTTACACCTTCTTTGGTGATGCTGAACAGGACCGCTTCGGCATATCCGTCAGCGGTGCTGGCGATGTCAATGGCGATGGGTTTGCGGACCTGATTGTGGGGATCCGCACTGCTCCCAGTAGTGCTCGGGTGTTCTCGGGATCTGACGGCAGCGTTCTCTACAACTTCAGTGTTTCACCAGGCGACCAGTTTGGCGAGTCAGTCAGCGGCGCCGGCGATGTTAATGGCGATGGTTTTGATGACATGATTGTGGGGGCTCGGTTGGCTGACAACAATGGCCCAACTAGTGGTAGTGCTCATGTGTTCTCTGGAGTTGACGGCAGCGTTCTCTACACCTTCGATGGTGATTCAGCTGGCGACCAATTTGGCCACTCGGTGAGCAGCGCGGGCGATGTTAATGGCGATGGCTTGGCCGATCTCGTCGTCGGTGCGTCAAATGGAGGGCAGAGCTATGTCCGCGTGTTTATCAGCCAGATCACGGTCCCCGTGCTCAAGGGAGATGTCAACAGGGACGGTGTCGTCGACTTTTTTGACATCCAACCATTCATTGACGTTCTGGCCGCTAACGGGTCTCAAGCCGAAGCGGATATTGAATGTGATGGAGACGTTGACTTTTTTGACATCCAGCCGTTTATCAATATCTTGGCCACCGGCAGTCCTTAAAAACGACTATATGGGAATCGCCCGTGCATTGGACAACTTCGACACTGAGCATTTCGAAACTCTGCGCGACGGCGGGGTTTTGACTCGTGACTCTCGTATGAAAGAGCGTAAGAAGCCAGGTCTTCATGGTGCTCGACGTGGCACTCAGTTCTCCAAGCGTTAATGGCGCTGGTTTCGGTACGGGGGCTTCTCGTACCTATCTGTTATTTGCAGCCTGAAGCGGCGAGGGAATACGCCCTCGCCAAAGCAACG
>CAYSQZ010000250.1:0-6925 GCA_964433035.1 uncultured Pirellulaceae bacterium
TTGAACTGTTGGCTGCAATTGAGCCACCTGCGCCACAGAAACGGGCTCGAAAAATCCTGCTTGGGTAACTCCTCCCTGAGAATTCAATGGGGAGTGCTTACCATGCCCCAACACGTAATCAGACACTGTCGCGAATCCAATTTGCCTTGCTCTGTGACCACTAAGCGGCTCATAGGTGCCAATCAACTCTGGAGTGTAGTCGGCCCACGATCCGATGGCGTTTCGGTGCTCCATAAATTGCGTGAACCCCGCTCGCTGATTGAAGCTTGGCTGCTGTCCCGACAGCGAATGGATTGCTCCATCGAATACCGTTTGGACTTCGGGTTGGGTATAGGGACTCGCGTGTACGGGAATTACAGCGGTTTGCCCAAAGGTCGTTGCAGCCACTGAGAATGACGCAGCGACAATGATCGCAAACAAAAGAAGTTGCCGTTTTAAATTCATCAAAGAGCCTTAGGTGGTGAGGCTAAATCAAGCCCAGGTGCCGATCAGTTTGGTTCTACTCAACGTATAATCGGCCGAACCAATGAATTCGTTAAAATCAATGCAAACAGCATTACCCAAATGCGTTACCGATAAAGTCATCCCAGCCAGCCATTGACTCCTAGTCTTCCTAGCTACAGCTGTAACAAAGGCGATTGGAACCAAAACCGAGTGTAGGAAATTTTTTTACTCCTATTTTTCTAAGACCAAATCTAAAAACCAACCGAGATCGCCATGCCGTAATCGAGATCGGTCTCTTGGTCGCCAGCGACAGGAGTACTGTCATAACGGTGAAGGGCGAACATACGAAAATTGATATCGCGAGCTTCATGAAGGACAAATTCGAGCCCTGCATTGGTGACCAAGCGATAATCTGCGAAATCAGATACATTGGGGAAATAGTCCGTCGAGGCAAACACTTTGACGGTGTCGGTCAACTGCCGCTCCCAGTCGCCGCCGAACTGTAGTTCCGGGACCCACTCTAAGTCCAAATCGTCATCTCCAAATTCTCTCGATGCACCACCACCGAAGCGAAGCTTGAGAAAGCGGTCATCGAGTTTGAAAACCTCGAACGTTAAACCACCGTGAAGGGCCAGCCGAAAATCGAATGTTTTAAACCTGTCCCATTCATATTGAGCTTGAACAAATCCGCCCCAACGAGGATTAGCAAATTTCCGTTCGTGGCGGGCTTGACCAAACAAACGGTCAGTCACCGTTGAGACGTCGTTGGAGCTGAAGAAGTAGTTGGCCAACAATGTAGTCCTGTTGCGCTCTGTCTCCCGTACGAGATTCAATGACGCGTTAATGTCGATATTTTCGCTGTTCCCGGTCTTTCCATTGAGACCCGCGGCGAAGGAACCCGACCAAGGCGACCCATCTTCGACGGCATCTTGAATCTCGCCTTCGACGACTTCAAAGTCGAGTTGGGCGTGGCAGGTTGTTGAAAATAAGGAAATCAGAAGCAGCATAACTATATGTATGTAAAGTTGCATTCAATGACACTGAGTTGAGGTGGGATTCTGGAAGTCCAATTGAATTCCGGTGAAGGGTCCGAAGGTTAGATTTTCCTCATTGGTCTTGCAACACCGATCAAATCTCGCTGGCGTGCATTGTAATAATTACAAACAGAAGAAATGGCTTCGCTTCAAGTACCGTTAATTGGACCGCACGGCAAGATCTTCGGGGCCTTAAGAAAAAACTATGGCTCAAAGTACATCGTTGGTGAGCCAGGCATTGGAGAAAGCCAAGGCACTTTGACGCCAGCGGCTTTTAGCCCGCGACCAACCCATGAGTTGCACGTGTTGAGCAAGTGATACTGACCGTCGGCTTTAAAAAACGCATCGTTGGTTGAATAGGCATATCCATCTATCTGGCAATATTGCCCATCGTCTTGTTTAGCAAGCGTCTGTTTGATGAACTCGACGAGCGACAGATATTGCTCGTGGGAAACAGTTACCGATTTCGAATTGGAGTAGTACTCCGGCGCGGTAAACGAAACGTGAACGCAACTTTCTGACGGGAGGAAGAGAGCTTTTGCTGCGACGGAGAGTTTTAAGTCATCCCATGTTTGAGTTTCAAGAAAAAATCCTCGGTCTCCCCAACCGATCGCGACGTGTGTTTGAGACGAAACATCGCCCGGAAATGTCGCAAACGAAAACGCTTCGCCCCAGTCAACGCCAGCGTGCTTTCTCGGAACGATGATGTCTGCGTGGACTGCATTGGATACAACATACAATGTCACACCATCATCGGCGCTTTCAAAATCGTTGTTGACCGGAATGAGCCCGACCAGCAAAACCGCGACGTAAATCAGTGCAGCCAATAGTGTCAGTTTCAAGAATCGTTTGAGCCACCTTGTGAACCTTACTCGTTTAAGCTCAGTTGAATTCATGGCTGTTCGCAGTAATTAGAACTTGAGGCAAAGGACTCATAGTAGCCTTTCGCCCCAAGGCTGTCATTTTTCAAACGCCTGGAACGACAAACGGACATTTAGAGTGCCCTCCAGTAAAGGGCCTCCTCCGTAGGGAGGTAACGTTCTTCTAGTGCAACTTCAAACTGGCGTCGGGACAAGCACTCAGGATCAAAATGCGTTATGATTTAAATGAATTAGTCACCTTTTACCAGCAAAAGTTGAAGAGCGTTATGCGATATCAAAGCGTCTTGTGTTCGATTTTGTTTTTAGTTTTCTTCAGCGGGCTGCAGTTTTCGTTCGCCAGCCATCCTGATGGCGCCCAACCCATAAGAATTGATAAAGACAAGCCCAACGTAGTGATCGTCATCACTGATGATCAAGGGTACGGGGATCTCGGTTGCCACGGCAATCCGATTTTGAAGACTCCCAACATTGACTCGCTGTACCAAGAGTCGATTCGTTTGAAAGATTATCACGTCGCCCCAACCTGCTCACCAACTCGAGCCGCGTTGCAATCGGGGCATTGGACCAATCGAACCGGAGTCTGGCACACGATCATGGGGCGCAGCATGTTGCGTGAGAATGAACCCACAATCGGACAAGTGTTTAGCGACGCGGGCTACGCGACTGGAATGTTTGGCAAATGGCATCTGGGCGATAACTACCCTTACCGACCCGAAGATCGTGGCTATACCGAAGTCCTGCGGCACGGCGGTGGAGGCGTTGGTCAGACTCCTGACTACTGGGACAACGCATATTTTGATGGAAGCTACTGGCACAATAAGACTCCTGTGGCAGTCGAAGGCTTCTGCACCGATGTTTTCTTTGACTACGCAAAGCAATTCATCAAAGCCCAGAAGGCAGCCGGAAAGCCGTTCCTGGCTTACATTTCTACCAACGCGCCACACGGCCCCATGCACGCACCCGCAGCATCGGCCGAGCCGTATCTGGACATTGAGCTTCCGGCAGTTGCCGGCAAGAAACCGAAGAAAGGCAACTTAAAACTTGCTCATTTCTTCGGAATGATCGCCAACATCGACGACAACGTGGGCGCGTTGCGTAAGTTTCTCGATGAAGAAGGACTGTCCGAAAATACGATTTTCATTTTTACGACTGACAATGGGACTGCAGGCGGGAAGAACGTCTTTAACGCTTCAATGCGAGCCGGCAAAGGCAGTCCGTACGATGGCGGTCACCGTGTCCCGCTATTTCTACATTGGCCAGCAGGCAAGATGAACGCTCCCGCCGATGTCGAACCCATCACTCACGCGATCGACGTTCTACCGACTCTGATCGACCTGTGTGACATTCCGGCTCCCGCTGGAATCGAGTTCGACGGACGAAGCGTTTCAAGTTTATTGCGTGGTCAACCTGACTCAGCATTCAACTGGGACGAACGAATTTTGGTCACCGATTCCCAGCGTGTTAAAGACCCAATCATGTGGAAGTCGAGCAGTGTGATGACTTCGAAATGGCGTCTAATCAACGGGAAAGAGCTTTACGACATCAAAGCCGATCCAGGGCAACGATCGGATGTCGCAACGGCTTATCCTGCCGAGGTCCGTCGGCTGCGAGAATTTTACGAGGGTTGGTGGGAAGAACTAAAGCCATCGTTTAAACAAAGCACAGCCATTTATCTTGGCCATCCTGAAGCAAATCCGACCACGCTGACCAGTCACGATTGGATTACGACCAAGCTTACGCCATGGAACCAAGCTCACATTCGCAAAGGAGATGACAAGCCCGAGAACACGGGTTTCTGGAACGTCAAAGTCTTCAAATCAGGTAAGTATGAAATTCGACTTCGACGCTGGCCTGAAGAAGCCAACGCAAAAATTAATGAGGGAATGGAGCCGGGCAAACCGGTAACTGGACTACCCGCGTTTCGCGAAACTCCCGGTCGTCAATTTGATTTGAAGTCCGCTACGATAGAAATCGCTGACCAAAGTCTTAAGCAGGACTTTGCGGCCGACGCGCTCGAAGTAGTATTCACGACCGAACTAGCCGAGGGCACTTCGAAGTTTACCGCAACCTTTCACGCCAACGATGGTAGTACGGTCGGAGCATATTACGCTTATGTGAAGCTGATTGAATGATGGTTTGCCAGACCATTGATTGGATCACATTGAAGCTTCCGGAGAGAATGCACGGCCTGACTTGCCTGAGGGACTTTTCAGCGCCTTCGCCAAGTCACCAAATCGGAAAAGCCGAGACTCCTTGAGCTCGGCTTTTCTTTTGCTTCAACTGCAAACCGATCTCCGACAGCTTTGAAACTGTCAATGAATCATCAAGATTAAGGTATGAGGATCAGGCAGTGCAAACAGACGTTTGAAATCGTAGCGGAAAATATTTTACCGGCGAGTATCCTTTAGAGTCCTGCAACGGCAACCGAACAACCGTTGTCCGATCGTCCGTTTGCATTATTTTTTGCTGTTGGCTATCAAGGTTAAATGGACTTTCGCGTTCTCAATGCACACGAGCCGTTGAATTGGTATCGCTTGAGACGGATACCCAAGGACGCTTCGATGTCGCTGGATTCTGGATTGTGCCGCCGATGGCCACAATGATCCATTGGATTGTTCACTTCCGCTTCGAATCCGCTTTCTTTGAGACTACTGAGCCTGGTTGCAATACCAGGCTACTGAGTCTCCGCGACGACCAACTCGTCACATTGAAAAATCGGGGGAACCGCCGATAGGTTCCCAAAGCAACGAATGACAAGGATATCGTTTTGACTGCACCACTACCTCATCAACTATCTACTTCAAAAAATTCAGCCGGCGACCAGCCCAATAATCCGCTGTACGCAGCCGATTTCGAGCACGACAGCTGCGGGGTAGGCTTCGTCGCCCAAATCGATGGACACGCATCGCATAACATTGTGGCCGATGCTTGTAGTATTCTCGCACGAATGGAACACCGCGGTGCATGCGGCTGTGAAGCCGCGACAGGCGATGGCGCCGGTATCTTGACCGGCGTACCTCAAAAGATGCTCAAGAAAATCGCCAAAGAAACCGGATTTTTAACCGATTTCCCATTCATCGGAGTTGGCAACGTTTTTTTTGCACAGGACCAGGAAGAGCGTGAGAAGTGCAAGAACCTCTTTGCCCAGAACGCAAATCGTTTTGGTCAAAAACTGATCGCTTGGCGAGAAGTCCCGGTCGACGCCGAAGGAGCCGGGATCGGAAAGACAGCGCTTCGCACCCAACCGGTCATTCTCCAAGTCTTCATTGGTTCTGGCGAAGGTGTTTCACAAGAGGAGTTCGAGCGTAAACTCTATCTGATTCGCAAAAAGACCACTCGAGCTGTTCGTGACGCAAACATGTCCGACAT
Organism: uncultured Pirellulaceae bacterium; assembly: GCA_964433035.1. Taxonomy (GTDB): domain Bacteria; phylum Planctomycetota; class Planctomycetia; order Pirellulales; family Pirellulaceae; genus Mariniblastus. Next base: position 5,729 of record CAYSQZ010000250.1, read on the forward strand.
GTTTTACGTCTGCTCACTGTCGTCTCGAATTATTGTTTACAAAGGCATGTTATCGACGGCTCAATTGCCAGCGTTCTTCCCGGATCTGCGTGACAAAGACTATGAGTCACACCTGGCGATGGTTCACTCTCGCTTCTCAACCAACACGCTGCCAAATTGGTCGCGAGCACAACCGCTGCGCTGGGTCGCTCACAACGGCGAGATCAACACGCTTCGCGGCAACCGCAACTGGATCACGGCGCGGCAGGGATTAATGGAAAGCGATCTCTTTGGCGACGACTTGCGTTCGCTGATGCCAGTGATCGAAGCAAGTTGTAGCGACTCAGGTGAATTCGACAACGCCATGGAAATGCTAATGATGTCGGGCCGCGAGATTCCCGAAGTCGTCATGATGATGATTCCCGAAGCTTGGCGGAACCACACCGCAATGTCCGAGAAAAAGCGGGCGTTTTACGAGTACCATTCCTGCTTACAAGAACCCTGGGACGGTCCGGCTTCGATTTCGTTCACCGACGGCCGGTTCATCGGGGCGGTTCTGGACCGCAACGGTTTGCGACCAAGCCGCTATTACGTGCTCGATGATAATCGAGTCGTGATGGCGAGCGAAGTCGGTGTCCTCGACATCGATCCAGCCAAAGTCGTCATGAAAGGTCGACTCGAACCGGGCAAAATGTTCCTCGTTGATTTTGATAACAAGCGGATCATCGCGGATCAAGAACTCAAAGAAAATATTGCCAGCAGTCGTCCCTATGGAGAGTGGGTCGGAAAACAGCGGATCACGTTTGACGAATTCCCAAAGTCCGAGGTCATCGCACCGCTGGGAACCGAAGAGCGCATCTCGCAAATGCGGGCCTTTGGATACTCCAACGAGACGCTGGACTTTATGTTGCTACCAATGATTCGGGTCAAAAAAGACCCGATCCTGTCGATGGGCAACGATGCCGCGCTGGCTTGCTTAAGCGATAAACCTCGTTTGCTTTACGATTACTTCTCGCAGTTGTTCGCCCAGGTCACCAATCCTCCGATCGATTCAATTCGCGAAGAGATCGTCATGTCGGTGGAATGTTATATCGGCCCAGAAGGCAACTTGCTCGAGTCAACCGAACCACAGTGTAACCGACTGCTGCTGCATAACCCGATTCTCGATGCCGAGCAAATGGCCGCGATCCACAACCTCGATCATCGCGGTTGGAAGTC
>CAYSQZ010000251.1:0-5319 GCA_964433035.1 uncultured Pirellulaceae bacterium
CGGGGTTGGAAAAGTAGTTAGCGCAAATGGTAACCCGGCGCGTCAGCGAAGAGCCACGATGATCCCGGTTATTCCCTTGCTTACGCGTTTTGAAGTTGCAGTGTTTCTAGCGCTGAAGCCGTGGCAAGCATGTAGCTGCGGGGTGTAGGCGAGCAGAATTGAATGTCACCCTCCCTCTGGGAGGGTCGGAGAATTCGCTTGCGAATTGGACGGGGAGGGTTTTAGAATTTTGGTTCAATTTCTCCTCGCTGACGCATCGGGTTACCATTTGCGTCAGCCTCTCCACGAAGTAGCAGCCGGTCTAAAGAGGGTTTCAAAACTACGAGGCCAACATTTTTCGTACCATCGCGAAACCACTGAGTTTGCTGTTCACTACCTGACCCCATTGGAAAACGGCATCTGTCATTCAAACTTCGTCAGAGTTTTTCGTTCCTTGACCTGATACCAACCTTGAATTTGCGCGACCAGTCGGGCGACAACTTCCGGGTTTTCGTCAGCCAGATTGACCTGCTCCGTTGGGTCAGCAATGAGATCGAATAGTTGAGGCCGTTTTTCGGTTCGCGGGTGAGTTTTTTTGGCGCGATTGACTTCCCCGTCGTAAGTCAGCAGAAGTTTCCATTTCCCTTTGATACACCACCGATACAGCAACGAAGCTTCCGGGTTTTCCAAGTCAGCGATGTCATGCGCAAACGATTCGCCAAAAATCGAATCTCGGTTGATGGCTTCACCGCTCTCCAAGTTTTCCAGCAAGTTCAATCCAGGGAGATCGTTTGGAACGCTGCCCGCAGCAGCGGCCATAATCGTTGGGAAGATATCAATACTGCTGCAAAGCTCAGAGCGATCGGCGGGTTTGAACTTCCCTGGCCACGAAAACATGATCGGTGTGCGAGTCCCGCCTTCGTAGGACGACTGTTTGGATCGCAACGCATAGCCATTCTTTTCAGGGTTTTGGATCCAGCCATTGTCACAGACGTAAACGACCAGAGTGTTGTCACGAAGGTTAGCTTTGTCGAGGTAGTCGATCAGTTGTCCGCAAGTTTCGTCAAACCATTCGCACATGGCGTAATACTTCGCAATCGTCTCAGGCCGATCGGGCGCCGCATATTTTTTCAGTAAGCGCTCCGGCGGGTTGTGTGGTGTATGCGGTAGAAAAGGTGCGTACCAGACAAAGAACGGTTTCTTTTTTTCGACCGCCAGATCGATGAAATCGGTAACCGGCTTGAGTCCGTCTCGACCAATTTTCAGACCGGCATCGCCGTGCCGGCCCCCGGGGTGTGGAAATCCGCGAGTCATTCCATGAGTGAACCCGCCGCGTTTAAAATTGCCTTCCCACCATTTTCCCGATTGGTGGCAAAGATAACCCCGCTCTGTCAATTTCCCCGGCAGGGTTTTAAACCTGTCGATCTTGGTGATCAGTTTCGCTTGGAGAGATTTGTGTTTGTCTGTGCCAAGGGCCGCGTATTTGGGAGATGGATCATTTCCAGTGACACCGTGTTGGTGGGCGTACCTCCCGGTCACCAGTGTCATCAGCGATGGTCTACACAACGCCGTGGGGACGTAACCTCGACGAAACAAAACGCTTTGCTTGGCCAGCGTATCGAGATTGGGAGTCTTGATCGCTTCGTGACCCATGAACGAATAATCGGTCCAAGCTTGGTCATCAGAAAGAATCAGGACGATGTTGGGATTCGTTTGGGCTGAAGCCACTGAACAGAAGCTTGCCACAACTACAATTACAACGATCTGGACGATCAAAAAACAGAAACGTTGAGCCAAGTGAGTTTTCATGAGTTTAGCAATTCGCCCAACACAGTTTTACTTCCCATCCATCAACATCTCATCACCGGGAGCGGGAACCAAAACTGGCCCAAGCTTCCGAAGCTCCAGCTGTTTTTTGAATTCTGTAGCCGCATCGAGCTCGCAATGGACCAAAGCGATACCTTTGATATCTCCATTGGCTGCGGTTTCTTCAGTCCAGTCGAGGAGTTCTTTTTGGTCGGCGTGACCGCTGCTTCCCTGAAGCTTGCACACTTGCGCTTTGACATCATACTCCTGGCCGTAAATTTTGACTCGATCAAGCGTACCATCAAGCAGGATTCGGCCCAGCGTATGAGGTGCTTGATATCCTGCGAAGAGCACGATCGTATTCTCTTTTTCGATATTGTTCTTCAGGTGGTGCAGGATCCTTCCACCTTCGCACATGCCAGAAGCACTGATGATGATGCAAGGTTTGGAATAGTGATTGAGGGCCTTCGAAGCGTCGGTGCTGCGAATGTAAGTCAGTCCGCCAAAGCTAAGTGGATCCTCGTCTTCTTCTTCAAGAATGGCATCGACCATCTCGTCATCGAAGCACTCGACGTGTTTGCGAAAAACATCCGTGGAGTTCACGGCCAGTGGGCTATCTACGAAGACTTCAATTTTTGGCAACTCACCGCTTTCAAACAGCTGATTAAGTCGGTACACCAACTCCTGGGTTCGACCAACCGAAAACGCTGGGATGATAAGCTTACCACCAGATTTTTGAATCGCCTCGGCGGCTTCTTTGAGCGTCTTTTTCGCGTCGCCTCCCTCTGGATGGATCCGATTTCCGTAAGTCGCCTCCATGATCAGGTAATCGGCGCCTTCGACGGTTTTGGGGTCGCGTAAGATCGGCATGTCAGGTCTTCCGACGTCGCCGCTGAAAACCAAACGCGTTGGCTTGCCACCGGGTTCTTCTGAATCCAGCACCAATTCTACGATCGCCGCGCCAAGCATGTGGCCGGCAAAGTGGAACCGAGCCGAGACTCCTTCGAAAATTTGAAACAGCTGTTCATACTCAACGGTGCGGAAATGCCGCAGCGTATTGACCGCATCGCGTTGCTCATAAAGCGGCTCGAACGGTTTCTTCTTGGCTCGCTTGCGTTTCTTGTTGACGTACTTAACGTCGAACGTCTGGATCTTTGCACTGTCGAGCAGCATGATCGCAGCCAGATCGCGAGACGCAGATGTCGTATAAATCGGGCCTCGAAATCCAGATTTATACAACGATGGCAGGTTCCCGGAGTGATCGATGTGGGCGTGGGAAAGCACAACTGCATCGACGTCTTTAGCGTCAAAGGGAAGTTCCCGGTTCTTCTTGAACGCGAGCTTACGCTTGCCTTGATAGAGCCCGCAGTCGAGCAGAATCTTCTTTCCCTTATGATGGACCAGGTGCATTGATCCGGTGACGGTTTGCGCAGCACCCCAAAATTGAACTTTCATAGTCGGTCGGTCGATCTGTAAATTCGCAGAATAGAAGAATGGTTTAGCGGTGCGCCGGTCTACTGTTTGACGCGCTCGACGTACTCACCGGTTCGTGTGTCGATTTTGATGACGTCGCCTTCGTTTACGAAGATCGGAGTTTGGAACTCGCCACCGGTTTCGACTTTGACTGGCTTGCGCACGTTGGTCGACGTGTCGCCTTTGGCCCCCGGTTCGCAATACTCGACTTTGAGTTCGACGTGATTGGGTGGCGTCATAATGATTGGATTGCCACTGAAGAAAGTCATTTGGCAGTCCATGTTGTCTTTGAGATATTTCCAATCATCGCCGATTTGTTCAGCTGTCAGTTCGTACTGCTCGTAGTTTCCTTTGTCCATAAACACGAACTTGTCGCCCTGTCGGTAGAGGAACTGGACATCGGTTTCGAGGATATCGGCTTCTTCAAGTGTGTCGTTACCCTTAAACGTCCGATCAAGTGTCGTCCCGCGCAAGAGGTTCTTGAGTTTACAGATAAAAAGCGCGTTTCCCTTGCCTGGCTTTTTGAACTCCATGCTGGTCATCACATAGGGTTCGCCATTGATTTGAACTTTAAGCCCTTTTTTAAAATCGCTTGATTTGTACGCCACTGGAATGGTCCTGGTAGATAATGATCGAGAATTGGAAACACGATTCGCAATCCGCTCCATTGGAACTCGATGACGAAACGACTATTCTTTAAGCATGACAATTCTAACGAGTAATTCAGGTTCTGTCCGCGCCGCTTCAGCCGCCCAATCTTCTTCCGCTGAGCAGGATCAAGCGTGGAAACAACAGAGTTGGCAACAGCAGATGAAGTCTGCGGTTCGCGATTTATCGAGTTTGTGCCAACATTTGGGGATTGAAGCCGATCTCGAGGCTACAGCCGATCCAACGGCTCAGTTTCCTGTTTTTGTTCCGCTGGCATTGCTTGCTCGGATGGAACGGGGCAACAAAAGCGATCCGCTGTTGCTTCAGGTGCTTCCTGTCGAACAGGAAAATGAATCGCCTAAGCATTATTCCATTGACCCCCTTGGGGAGTCAGCGGCAACATTGCAGCCGGGGTTGCTGCAGAAGTATCAGGGCCGTGTGTTAATGATTGTGACGGGCGCCTGTGCTGTTCATTGCCGATATTGTTTTCGGCGACATTTTCCTTACCAGGAGTCGCCAACTTCGATGGCTCAGTGGCAATCAGCGATCGCCGAGATTGCTGCCGATGAATCGATCGAGGAAGTCATTTTAAGCGGTGGCGATCCCCTGACAGTTGTTGATTCAAAATTGGCAGAGCTGGTGGGTGCCCTGGATGAGATTGAGCATTTGAAACGATTGCGAATTCATACCCGGCTGCCGATCATGATTCCGGCTCGAGTGACCGATGAGTTACTGGAGTTGCTGACGGGCACTCGTTTGCAATCGTTTGTCGTGATCCATGCCAACCATGAGAATGAGTTGGATGAATCGGTTGCTGTGGCGCTTGGTAATTTGGCGTCGGCCGGGGTAACGTTGCTAAATCAATCAGTGCTGCTGCGCGGGATCAACGATGATGCGGAGGTATTGATCGGGTTGAGTAAGCGATTGTTAGAGCTTGGCGTTTTGCCTTATTATTTGCATCAGCTTGATCAAGTCGTTGGTGCTTCGCATTTTGAAGTCGCGCCTGAACGTGGGGTTGAGTTAATCGTCAAGATGCGAGCGGCGCTGCCGGGCTATGCGGTCCCTCGATTTGTTAAAGAGTTGCCGGGTGAGCCGAACAAGACGGTTTGGGCGTGAATGATGGGGAGTTGAGATTGATGGTGAGTTGGCAGCGCAAGGCATTGGCGGCGGTTTCCAAGGCGGGAGTTGGTAGGAAGTCGAGATTGATGGTGTGGGGGGGCTGATTTGAGGTTTTTAAACCCAGAGGCACAATGGGCCCAGCAATACAAAACCCAGCGTGGTTTGAGCAATCTTTTCGATTTGGAGGATCCAATCCCTTTGGGATTGAGTTAGTTGTTTTGGTTTTAGACCCAAGGTTCAAGAACCTTGGGCTAATTGATCAAACGCCGTTGGCGTTGTAGCGGATCGTTGTAG
>CAYSQZ010000251.1:5419-6896 GCA_964433035.1 uncultured Pirellulaceae bacterium
GGATCGTTGTAGTGGATCGTTGTAGTGGATCGTTGTAGCGCCCGCGGCGGCCGCCGCCACGCCGTTCTGATTGAACTGGCCGCGCCGGAGATTAGAACGTTGTGACCGGAGATTAGAGCGTTGTGACCAGAAATTAGAACGTTATGACCAGAAATTGGATCGTTGTGACCAGAATCCCAGCGGGTTGGCGGCACTGGGCGGAAGCTAGCGTCACCATTTGGCCCGTGAGCGCACAATGGGCCGAGCTGCCAGTTATTGCCCTGCCGATCGCAGAACGCGATTTTTAGCAAGCCAGAACCCCAACGATTTTTGCACAAACCAAAACCCCAAAGGGGTTTGAGCATTAGCCCAGGGTTTTTAAACCCTGGGTTTTGGTAAATTCAGTGTACCCAAAACCCCAACGGGGTTTGACCTTACTGATGGAGATTGCCATGCCTCAGTCACATGCTGCCGTCTACATTCACTGGGTGTTTTCTACTAAGCAGCGAAAGCCATTTCTGAAGGACCCCAATCTCAGAGCGCAAGTTCATTCTGCTTTGGGAGGAATCGCAAAGCGCTTGGAATGCATGCCGATAATTGTTGGGGGCGTGTCAGATCATGTGCACATGCTGACGACGATGAGCCGCAATTTAAAACTGTCCGCTGCCGTCAAAGAGTTTAAAAGATCATCAAATAATTGGATCAAAGAAAATCATTCAATCAACGGATTCAAATGGCAAGCAGGTTATGGTGCGTTTTCTGTTTCGCAGTCAAATCTGGATGCGGTCGAACGTTATATTTTCAATCAAGAGGAGCATCATCGTAAGATAAGCTTTAAAGATGAATTTAGATCGTTGTTGGACAAGCACCGTTTGGAAATAGACGAAAAATATTGCTGGGATTAATGCGATGTTGGCAGGTCGGCGGTTCGGGGGATCCAATCCCTTCGGGATTGAACTGTTCGTTTTGGTTTCAGACCCAAGGTTCAAGAACCTTGGGCTAATTGATCAAACGCCTTTGGCGTTGTGCTGGCGCCAAAGAAACACCCCGCACGATGACCGTGGTTGCGTCCCACCCGATCAAGCCCAAGGCCCTCGCGGGTTGCTACTTGCATTGACTAGGTGTTTTCTAGTCCAGCATCTCAGGCGATCGAATGGGGCTACCCAAACAAGTTCGTCAGATACTCGATTGCTTCACCGCATTGCACGATGGAGTTTTCTTCGGTGTCGCGTTGGATCGTCAAATAGCCCCGGTAATTATGTTCTTCGAGCGTTCCCAGCAGGCAGGGCCAATCGATACTACCGCGTCCCAGTTGCACCTCCACTGCCCTGCCCTGTGAGAGGTCATGCACCGCATCGCGAGCCCGAAAGCTGGTGACGTGCGCGCCCAGTTTTTTCATGGCTTCATTGACGTCAAATCCGTTGATGAGAAAATCGCCCGGGTCAAAATCGACGGTGAGCGAGTGAAGCGGAAGCGAATCGATCAATTGCTTAAGCGT
>CAYSQZ010000252.1:0-6882 GCA_964433035.1 uncultured Pirellulaceae bacterium
GACAGCTCGACCCTCCCAGAGGGAGGGTGGCTTTATTTGTTCTCAATCACCCACTGAATTCCGCCAAGAGCCCCCAGTGGGAGGGTTACGATGGGATCGTCTTCTAACAGAATGGCGTTGCTGTCGCGACACTGGGCCAGCGTTGAGAGCAGAGTTGAGGACGCGACGGTTGTGTTGTCGGAGCAGAATTGCACTTCGCCAGATTGATTGGTTGCGACTTCAACGCCAGCAGAACCTCCCGTCGGCAGAACCCATGCTACGCCTACCAGGGCGATTGCATTTGGCTTACGACATCGCGAGCGACCTGCTCAATGATTCGTTGCTGTGCAGTTGAGATCGACTGCCCACCTTCGGGTACGAAATCAGCGTCTCTCCTGATTCGAATCTTTTGGCGCTGAAACAACGGCACCCCGGCCCGATCAACCCAATCCACTTCGACCACCCACGCTACTTGAAGCGTCCTCGGTTCGTCATTCACATTCTCACCAGCGACTCGCTTGGAGTCCCGGACCAAACGCCCTCGGACAAAACTGTCTGCGATTTGAGCGTCGGTGATTGTCAGCGGGGTACTTAGTTCAATTTCTTTGGCAACTGCTTCGGTCAAACGCTGGCCCAGGAACCGCCGATCGGAATCTGATTCGAACGTAATCACGCTGACAGAGCGAATTGAGCTGTTGTAGAGAAACTGGTTTCCCAAATGGTACCCAGCACAACCACTTGAACCAACTAAAGCCGACACAATCGAAAACATCACGACTACACCGATCAAGTCAATTCGTTGAAAGAACTTTTTTGGCGACGACATGGCGACCTGATCAAAGCCAGTTTTAGGTTTGGTAATTCCGATTTGCACTTGGCCATCACTCCGTTAGCGGAAGATGCTTTCGTTGTCGCCAGCAACGAAAACGGGTTTTTCCCGATTTGGATCAGGGAACATATCGATCAGCCACTTAGCATGCTGTGCTGGCCGAGGGGGTAATTCGGAGACTTCGGCGATTTTCTGCTCGACGTTGTTGGCAAATTCTGTGTTTTTGAATCGGCCGGCTACATCCTCGTAGTAGATCTTGGCTGCCAGGTTTTCGCCACGACCTTCGAAGTAATTCGCCATCGAGATATCTCGCTGGGCAAGCTGTTTCTGAATCGCGCTCGCCTGTGCCTCCAGATAAGGTAGTTGGCCAGCAGATTCCTTGGGAAACTGTTTTACGATCGCCTTCATCAAATCATCCGCTTTTCGCAGCGGCGTGTCGTCGTAGCCGTCACCCTGATATCCTTTGAGCCGACATTCCAACTCGAGCATATGAGCGGCAAAACGATGCTCGCTGCCTGGATAATTCTGCCTCAAGTCTTCAAAAGTATCGGCCGCCTCATAGTATCGTTCCGACTGCATGAACGCCTTGCCCAACGCCAGTGTCGCATCATCAGCAAGCTTACCTGTCGGGTCGTCAATTCGAATTCGATGCAGCACTCTTCTGGCTTCTCCGGCGACATTGGTCTTGGGACGCTTGGCATCGTTGAACGACGGCCTCTTTGTATTTTCAGCAACTTCCAACCAGTAAACTGCGATCGCGTACCTTCTCAGCTCGGCGTTATCCAGATGACGGGTCCCGGAATAATTTGCGATCAACTTTTCGTACGCACGATTGGCTTGAACATAGCGATCAGCAAAAAAGTAGGACTCACCCTCAAAGTACAATGCGTCTTCTTCGACCGTCGAACTGGGATAAGCCGCACTGGCGAGCCTATAGCTGTTGGCCGCGTTGATGAAATATTGCTGATGAGCGGTACCGCTCGGATTTGCGTCCTTAGCCGCCCTACCTTGCTGATAAAACTGCTGACCTTGGCTGTAGTACTGCCTGGCTACCGCCTCTCCTGTCTGGCCGCCGAACTTCGCTTTCCAGGTAGTTCCGAATTGTCCCGGCGCAAGATCGTCCAGCAATAAGCGATTTGAATCACGGGCACCAAGCGGATCCAGTACTTCGTCTTGCGCTAGATCGTTGCGGCTACCGGACCCACTACTTTTGTCGCGGCTGGTTGATCTTCCCCCATCACGCTCGCCCACAACTTTATCCAGCAACCCCGCAGGGCCCTTGAACGATTTGCAACCAGTCGCCGGTACCAAGAGGCATACGGCAAGCAAGCATTTTATCCACAGTCTCATGTTCGACGTCCTTGTCGATGAAGAAAGCTACATCACTCGTTTGATTGAGCGCGATTTTCTTCAAACTATTGTCTTAATGTTATAAAAACTTGTGTAGTCTTGGTGGGAAACCAAGTAGATGGGTGATGTAACGATTGATCAAGTTTCTTACTTCGCCCAATTCCTTTTGCGATTTGGCAGAACCAACTTCCTCCAGTCCGACTGCCTCTCCGACACCGTTTTGGTTTTCTCTATACTCTGTATCCGGGCCCATAAGATTCCAATTATCTGAATTGTCTCGATTGGATCCAATCTGTCCGCCGACCAAGCTTAGCATTAGCGCCAAACCCTCGGAGCTCAAGCTGACAATATTAGACTGACCTCGTCTACAACTTTGACACAACACGCCCCCCGCATTGAGCCCGAACTGTACGCGTGTCAGCGTTGTTTTTTCACGCCCGCAACTGACGCACTTGGTCAACATTGGTTGATGACCAAGCAGATTGAGGGCTTTTAACTCGAACTTCAACAACGACAGGCTTAACTGGCTGTCATTAATTTGGTCGGAATCGATCAGTTGAATTGCCGCAACTGCCGACTCGAACAACTCGGGATTCGAATCTCCTTCATCTGTCAAAATGTTTAAAAGTTCAACAACATAATAGCCTGCATAAAGCTGCTTAAGGTTGGTAGCAGAACTACGAAACCGCCGTTCAAGTTTGGCTTCGGTCAACAGACTCATTGCGCCTGATGTTTTGCGGAGGAACACTACTCGACAGATCGCAAGCACGTCAATAGCAGCCTCAAACGGGCTTTTGGGGCGGCGAGCGCCTTTGGCCATCGTCGTAATTTTACCGAAATCCCGTGTCATCCAAGTAACAATGCAACTGGTCTCACTAAAGTCGACCACTCGAAGAACGATTCCCTCTGTTTTCTCGGAAGCCATATAACAGCAAACAGTTCATTGTTACGAAGATTGACGATGTCGGTTCGCACCAATGTAGCAAAAACCCAAACTGCCATCACGATAACTGCTGGCATGGGCATTTTGGCCCGAAAGGCATGGGAAGTGAAGCAAAGAAAAACACAGAGACACAGAGAATACTTGTCGACTGCTCTGTGTGACTCTGTGTTTTGTATTTTGCGGAGCCAAAGCGACTATGCGGAACGCGCTTCACCTGCCTATTCAAGCTGAGCTTTGACAAAAGCCCAGCAGCAACTTGCACGACTATTAATTGCTCATTGAAGGCGCTGTCGTGCGAACAGGCTGGCTTTCACTAACCAATACATTTGTAATCGCCTGTAGCTTTTCGTAGTCGTGATAGCCGCGAGCGATATAACGGATGTTGCTCAAAGAATCCAAGAATACGGTAGTCGGCAAAACTGGCTCGCCTGGAATGGCTTGAGAAAATGCCGTATCGCCCATCGCACATGGATAGTTGAATTTTTCCTTTGAAGCAAATTTCTGAACCGTTCCAATAGCTCGCAGAGAGTCCTTGGGGTTGTCCATCGAAACACCAAAAACGGAAACGTTCTTAGCAGCAAATTTCTCTTGCAGTTCAATAAAGTGTGGAATTCCTCTTCGGCAAGGTGGGCACCAGGTCGCCCACAAGTCCATCACAACGACTTTGCCAGCGAAGTCGGCATTACTGAGTCGGCCACCATTAATGTTGGGCAAATCAAAATAGAATTGCGACCCTTGGAATTCGGCGACGACTGTTCGAGCCCAAATCTTGACTGCCTTCTTGTATCGAACTCGTAACTCGCTGGTCAGCTTTCCAATTTCCGGCTTGCCCAAGCGATTCAGCACCGGGTCTTTCAAAATCATGTCAAAGTTACCGTAACCTTTGTCGACGGCGACACGGAGCGCTTTAAACGCATTTCCCTTGTCCCCTCTCAACGCGTAGCCCTTTGCCATGCTGACCATTGGCTTGGACAAGGCTTCAGCCGCGCTCTTGGGGAACTCAGGGTTCTTGGCCAAGTTCAAAGCGATCAAACCTTCGTAAACTCTGACTTTACTCGATACCTTTTCGTTGACCTTGAGTGTCGCTTCGGAAAGAAGACCCAGAGCTTTCATGAACCGAAAAGATGCTTCGGGGTCCTGAACGCCATCATACTTTTTCGAAGTTCGGATTTCGTTAACCAGCCCAATGACTTCATTGAGGATCACCGGCTCAAGCTTTGAATCACATTCGTCAACGATTGTCAGCAACGTGTTAATGTAGCTAACGTCGAACAACCGCAGTGAACCGAACTGCTGGTAAAGTTGCTTGGCTGATTCAAACGAATGCTTAACCTTCCCAGCCCTGGCCACTTCGACGCAATTGGCGAGTTGCTGCTCTGGGGAAGCCAATGAGCTATCGGTCGGCTGTAATGGGCTAGCAAATGTCGGAGGGCTACCTAGCAAAAGGTTGCTTGAAATTAGCGAAGAAAAAAGACAGAACAAAACCAGTCGAAGCGCAATGGCGCGAAAACATGAATCCATTTGTACCCACTTGGTTAATCAATGTTGTAAATCAACAATCCGTTGACGTGCTCCAATGTCTCAAATTGGTTAGCACATTGAGCGTCTCACGCGAATAGGCTACACCGTCAGACGGCTTTGTTAAGGGTTGTGGAGAATTTACAGCCAAACAAACACCCCCATCCAAGCGACGCAAAGCCCCTAAAGCCCCTTAATCCGGAAAAGAACTGCTTTCTCAGGCTCTAAGCGAGGATAATCCAACCTTAACTTAGACAAAAAATCTTGTCCCAATCCGCCTAAACTGTTCCCTCAAATACACTGCGATCCATCTTGTCCACTTGCCAAGCCCGGAGTTACCCAAACGTTGGAAACGCTGCAATCGCCCTTGAATTAAGACTAGTAAGAACCAAATTAGAAAAAAACTCAGCGTTACTGCAGTTCGCACTGTATGTTTTTTCAGTCGATTTTTAGATGGAACTGAAATGAGCATCAAAACAGTAACAACTCGCTTGGCCAACGATGAGCGAGGTCTTGCGCTCAGCGCTGAACTTGTGCTCATGGCTACCATTCTGTTTATCGGCTTGATGGTTGGGTTATTGTCAGCTCGAGATGCCTTAATCAGCGAAATTTCTGATGTCGCTGGCAGTGTTCAAGACATGAATCAGTCGTTTTTGTACAACGGAACGAGTGCGGCTTCATCAAGTCTGCTTGGTTCGAGTTTCGATGACGCAACGGATTTTGGCGACGATCCAGGGGACAGCTTCGGAGCAGCGGACAACTGCATAACCTTTGTTCTCGCCCCAGAAGACGAGCAATCAGTTTCAACCGAAGGCCTGGTGGTAGCGTTCACGTTCGACGATCAGGATCTCGATGGTGGTGTCTTGTTAAATGGAGCTTCGATTGTCGATGGCGAATTGGTACTCGACGGCGACGATGATTTCGTCGAGATCCCGAATTCTCCGGACGTCAATCTAACAACGATCACTGAACGCACGATCGAAATCGAGTTTACGCCTAACGATGTAACGACTCGTCAAATCGTCTTCGAAGCTGGTGGTGGCATTCGCGGATTTAACATCTACATCGAGAACGGTGAGCTATTCGTTGGTGCGTACAACCTCGCCAACGGGGAGCCGCAATTCAACACATTCTTGTCAACTCCCATCTCGGCGGGCGATCCCATATCAACAGCTTTGACGCTGGACGCGGTAAGCGGCACGTTCAACGGGTTCCTCAATGGAACTCAGTTCGGTTCTGGCGTTGGCGGGGACGTCTTCAGTCATCCCGGAGCGATTGGGCTGGGCGCCTTGAATGTGGCCACCGTGTTGGACTCGGGTTTATTGCGCCCGACTGGCACAGAAAACTTTGCCCTTGATGGCACAATCTCATCGTTTGAAGTATACAACCGCGTACTTTCGGATGATGAAATCTTCTCGCTGGCTCAGTAGTTCGTACTACCGCATTTAGACGAAAAGTCACTTTCTTCCGGCTGATGCCCAAACATCAGTACTCTCTAATCCAAATTTCCATTTGACTCCACGAACGCGGCTTCAAATTCTTTGACAACAGGACGCTCAGTCAGCCGTGGATTGATATGAGGTCGTTTTTCGAGCAGCAACTTCTGGGCTTTTGCGGCAGAAATCTGCCGAGATTTCATCAGCCAACAAATTGCCACCGTCGCGCTCCTGGCCCGACCAGCTTTGCAATGCACGTAGACAGTCTTCCCATGGGCAACAGACGTGTCGATAAAATCCACCGCACGACAAACGTCTTCGTACGCCGGATGGGTAAAATCGATCGTCGGCATCCGAAACTGTTCGATTCCGTGCTTCTGGTATTGCTCAACCGGACCTTCGTATTCCTCACAGGTATTAACGACTGCCCGCACACCTTGCTCCACCATTTTGGGAACATCTCGTGCAAAAGGAAACGCACCAACAATCAAGTGAGTATCGATTGAATCCCACCAGTTCCGAACGTTAAGCCAGCGGCCCAATAACATGTTCCAACCCAAGGTTGGATAAAAAATAGCTCTAGCAGTTAACCAGTTGAGAAAAGACATTTCTGCTTCGGCCGGTTGGACGGTGATGACGGAGTTAAAGAAAAACTAATCTCCATGTTGTAAGCAGAAAACCACCAGGACGCCAGTTCCGGTTTGCCAAACAAAGAATCAAATTTTTGAGTGTCCGCTCGTGAAACCACCTTGGATTGGTCTGGTGTCGCCAAAAGTCAAAGCTATTGAATTAGTAGACCTGTTCTCAAGAAGACCTGTTTTGCAAGA
>CAYSQZ010000253.1:0-6844 GCA_964433035.1 uncultured Pirellulaceae bacterium
CGTGAAGCATGGCACCCGTTTTGCTATTCATTTCAGGATTGAAGGACCACTAGTTCCTCCGATCAAAACCGAAGCAGACAGAGAGAACCTAAAGGTTAAGCGATATGAGCATCACCGTGATGAGACAAATCAAGTTTTGTGCGGGACACCGTCTGCTGGGACACGAGGGCAAATGCGCCAACCTGCATGGTCACAATTATCTGGTTGAGTTCCACGTCACTGGTAACGAAGTCGATGAGCTCGGACGTGTGGTGGATTTTGGTGTGATCAACAAACTCTTCAAAGGCTGGATCGACGACCACTGGGATCACGGGTTTATCCTTTGGGAAGCCGACAACAACGCTTTGGAAGCACTGAACCAAGTCCAACCCAATAAAATTTACCAACTGCCGTACAACCCGACTGCTGAGAACATGGCTCGTTACCTACTCGATGAGATTGGTCCCGGCTTGATCTCGACCATCAAAGGCTACGACTTGCGCTTGACTAAAGTAGTGGTCTGGGAAACCGAAAACGCTTCAGCCGAAGTCACCGTTGACTCAAGCCGCAACCAAACTGACGCGATACTGCGGCAAGCCCAACAATCGAATTTGAATTAGTCTTACCCTGAAGTTGTGGCAGATTTTTTTGCGATCAAAACTTGGAAAAAATCAAACTCTACTACTGCGATACGTTTGAGTTACCGCTGCCGGAGACCCATCGGTTTCCGATGGCCAAGTACACGCTATTGCGACAACGGGTCGCGGATCAGCTTGTTCGTGATTGCCAACTGCTCGTGCCGCCTGCAGCGACCGACGACGAGATTTTACTGGCTCACGACAGCCAATACCTCGATCGCATCAAATCAGGCGAACTTTCACCAGTTGAGATCCGACGAATCGGATTTCCCTGGTCTCCGGGGATGGTCGAGCGTTCGCGTCGATCAACGGGAGCCACGATCTCGGCGGCTCGGTCGGCGGTCCTTGAGGGCTTGTCGGCCAACCTCGCTGGTGGCACGCATCACGCGTTCGCCGACAGCGGGCAGGGCTATTGTGTTTTCAACGACGTCTGCGTGGCCGCCAAAGTCATTCAGCAACAATACAATTCGATTGAGCGAGTAATGTTTGTTGATTGCGACGTCCACCAAGGCAACGGGACATCCGGAATCGCCGCCACGGACCCAACCCTGTTCGCTTTTTCAATGCACTGCAAAGAAAATTATCCATTCAAGAAAACCGATGGGGACCTTGATATTGCTTTGCCACCGGGGACCCAGGACGACGACTATTTATCGAGCTTGAAAACTGGAATCGACACATCAATGAGTCGTTTCAATCCTGATTTCGTATTCTATATTGCTGGGGCAGATCCGTTTCACGGTGATCGGCTTGGCAAACTTGGATTGACCAAATCTGGGCTTCTAATGCGGGACGAATTGGTGATCAACTACTTTCGTGATCTGGAGATCCCAATCGCGATTTCGATGGCTGGCGGATACGCGCCCGACATAGAAGACATCGTTGACATCCATTTCGCGACTATCGAATTCGCATGTCGACGGTTTCTCAAAGATGGAGTTGGAATTTAAAACTGTCACACCAGAAACCCAAAGCATAAGCTTACTTACCCGAGGCCAATGCTGCCAGAGACTGGGTGCCATCGAATCGGTCTGATTTAGAAATCACGGCTTCAGGTTATCGTAAAAGGTGATCCGATCCTTTATCATGACCGAGCAATCGCAATCCATAGTGTTTAAACTCAACGGAAGGAATCAACGCATGTCTACGGTTCAGACAGAGCAGGTCATGGTAGTCAAGACAGACCTTTTTCACTCGTGTGGCTACTTTCAGGGATTTTGCTCTGAAACGGAGAGCTACCTTCAAACGCTTCTCGACGCCGCCAACACTCAGTACCTTCCACGTGGTGAGATGGAAGAAGATCCGGGCTTCAAACAATTGATCCCTTATTGCCTGTTTCGATATACCGATCAGGATGGAACGCCGCACATTTTTCAATACACCAGAGGCAAGGCTGGCGGTGAGTCGCGACTACGAGCAAAAAAAAGTGTCGGCATCGGAGGCCACATCTCAACACTCGACGCCCACGAAAGCTCTCCCTACGAACAAGGAATGCAGCGCGAGCTTGAAGAGGAGATCGACATCGACTGCCAGTTCACACAGCAACTGGTAGGGTTGATCAATGACGATCAAAACGATGTGGGGAAGGTTCACTTGGGAATTGTCCACATCTTTGACGTCGAAGCGCCAGCAGTAAGTGCCCGAGAGACCGAAATTTCCGAAGCGGGCTTTTTACCGCTGAGCGAAATATTGGAAGACTTGGACGGCTATGAGTCCTGGTCGCAAATCTGTCTTAAGAGCCTGTTTGCCGAATAAAAGGTTTGAACCACAAAATGTCCGCTAAACAACGCTTCAATGTGGCAAACGTCGTGATCCGAAAATGGGCCTTAAATTCGTAGTAAATTACCTTTGACTGTTTCAAATGCAAGATTTGAGACAATCATCGGAAAACTGCCTGCTATACTTACAAAAGCTATGGACAATTAAACCGTTGTTACAAAAAATGTCGATAGACAGTAAAGCGTATTGAGACGATCGTCTTGGGCGATACGCGAGAGAATTATCAATCTGGAGAAGTGAGCGAAATGAGCGTTACCGTAACCGAAAAAGCTGCAAAGGAAGTTAAGCGATTCATTGAAGAGGGTGAGTACGAAGAAGGTGCTTGCCTTCGGATCTCAGTTTCCGGTGGCGGATGCTCTGGATTCAATTATGGACTGAACATCGCCGCTGACTACGATGAGACAAAAGACAACAAAACCGAGCAACACGGCGTTTCGGTTGTCGTTGACAAGAAAAGCGACTTGTTCCTTGATGGAACAACCGTTGACTATTACGAAGGCATTGAGCAGCGTGGTTTTCAATTCCACAATCCTAACGCCAAGAAAACCTGTGGCTGCGGAAACTCATTCAGCACGTAAATAGACCAACAATTTGGTTTTATGAACGGTCAGTTTTATCTGGCCGTTTTTTTATGCGCCGATTCGATTCGGCAAAACCCAAGCAAGCGTCCCAGCAGGCAAATAGGCTAAAGACTCACTGCGAAAAGTTTTTCCAGTTTAACATTTCTTGACAGCGGTCTTCATAATCTGGAAGTGTCGTGTAGCAAATCGCGGCGATTGGGCTGATTTTCTCTCGCTTGAAAACAATAACTTGTCTAACGGTCGGCAAGCGATATAACGAAACATACGCGGTTGATTTCGTTTTCATTTTTGAGGATCACGATGACGTTTTTTCAAGAGTACTCGCTCGCCTTGGTATTAGCGATGACTTTAATCGGATTTCTTTTTGGGATCATTCTTGGTTATCTCTTTTGGGGAATCTACCGAGGTCGTGCCCACCGTCAACAATTGGAAGTTGACCATATCAACGCGAATCTAAAGAACCTCCGAGCGACTAACCGAAGCTTAAAGGCTGAGCTTGCCGGACGCTCTTGATTACTGCTTGACCACACTAAAATTCCACTCGTCAACGTTCACTTTAGTCCTCTTCCTCTCTGAATTGGGAAACAAAGATGTTTCAAAACCTACCTGTACTTTTTGAAAACCTGGGCTCATTCTCCTTTTCATTATTATTTGCCTACCTCGGACTTTTGCTGGGACTCCTCCTGGGACTCCTGCTTTGGTTCCGTCATTTGGTACGATTCAATCGCACACAGCGTGAAAAACGACGCTTGCACGCTCAACATCAGGAATTGGTTGCCGAGAATCAATCGCTAAGCGAAAGGATTTCCTGGTTCAACAGTCGAAACGATGCGCTTGATACCATGGAAGCTTCCGTCGCCAAAGAAGCTTCTGCAAAACTTGCCGCGCGTCAACAAGAACATCAAACTGGTTCTTATTCAGCTGCTCACTCCCAAAGCAGCGACCACGACCGTAACTCAGTGGCTAGTGGAGCTGGTTCGCAGACTACCAGATCAACGACTCAGACGACTGGGTTTTCCTCTGGACATTCCTCAGGAGACAATCAATTTGACTGGGAGTCGCTCGATGGCGTTAATCCCAAGATGGCTGCCCAACTGAAGCAAATGGGCATCAAAGACGTTAAACATCTTGAGTCACTTTCTGCCACGGAACGAGAATCGCTCGAAGCGAAGTTCGCATTTGAAGGACAGAGCTGGGATTGGAACTGGCTATCCAATTGGAAAACCGGTGCAGCAGGACTTGCCGCCGGTGCCGCTGGCGTGGCAGGATATTCTGCCAGTCGACAGGACGAAACTGACTCCAACTCGTTGGGCTCCAAAAACACTCAAGAAGGTTTCGTTGGTTCGACCAGCCAACGCGGCTGGCCAAGTGACCGTCCAGCGCCTTTCGAATTCACCGCCCCACAAAACGATGGCCCCGAAATCGACTGGTCAACCGTTGATGGAGTCGATCCAAAACTGGCGACTGAGTTCAAAGCCATGGGAATCAAAAACGTTGAGCAGCTTGAGTCTCTACCCAAGGCTGACCGAGAACGACTCGAAGCCCGGCTCAAGTCGAAGGGCCTGTCGTGGGATTGGGGCTGGACGAGTAAATGGAAGACCGGGCTAGCGGGTTTGGGCGGCGCGGCAGCGGGAGCGGTCGGCTGGCGAACCAGTAAGAAAGAATCTAGCTCCAGCTCTTTGAGCGAGTCAATCAAAATTAAAGACAGTGGATCGAGTGACCAAACAGCGGCTTTCGAATTCACGGTACCGCAAAACGATGGCCCCGAAATCGACTGGTCGACTGTCGATGGAGTTGATCCCAAACTGGCGGCTGAGTTCAAAGCCATGGGAATCAAAAACGTTGAGCAGCTTGAGTCTCTACCCAAGGCTGACCGAGAACGACTCGAAGCCCGGCTCAAGTCGAAGGGCTTGTCGTGGGATTGGGGTCGGCTAGGTAGATGGAAGACTGGCCTGGCGGGTCTGGGCGGCGCGGCAGCCGCTGCGGTCGGCTGGCGGACGAAAAAGAAAGACGGTTCTGATGCAGCCTCAAACACTGGAGGTACTCAATCATCGTCAACAAAATCAACACCATCATCTGATGGACTCAAACCAGTTCGAGGCTTTGCCGCTGGGGTAGTTCCACGGTCCGGTTCTCACGAATCCTCGCAATTTTCAGTCGACTTGCCTCAGGTCAGTGGACCTGACGTCGATTGGAACACTGTCGAAGGTGTTGATGGTAACGTGGCTGCTGAATTGAAAGCACTGGGTGTCAAAAACGTCAGTCAGCTCGAACAACTTTCGCCCGATCAGCGCACGCAACTGGAATCCAATATGAGGGCCAAAGGACTTTCTTGGGATTGGAATCGTCTGGGGAGCTGGAAATCCAGTGCGGAGAAGAACCAGGAATCAGGTTCTCAGTACTCGGTTAGCCAACACGCAACGCCTGATCAGATCGCGTCATCAAAAGTGACACCGGCAGGCGCCAAACCTGAGTTCAAGGATGACCTAACGCTGCTTGACGGTATCGAAGGGCCTCAAGCGGTTGCGCTTCAGAAAATGGGAATTTACAATTTCACGCAATTGCATAACCTCGACCTCGAAGGCCGAGCAGAGCTGCAGAATACGTTTCGTCAGCGCGGGTGGCATCTTGATATGGATCAGTGGCGGATTGCTTCGGAAGGAAATACCGAGCACCCCTCAATCGAGGACATTCAGCGCAAGGCGTTTGAAATTTACCAGGACCGAGACCAAAAAGGATTTGGTGGTGGGGAGCGTACCGACTGGGAACAAGCGGAATGGGAGCTTCGCGGCAATCCAATTTTCAGCTATGGAGTCCCACATGACGTTGACGATTTTGCAGTCCAATTGACCGGCGTCACACCCGAGGCACGCGATGAGCTGTATCGAATGGGGCTTTACAACCGCTACCAACTGGAACAATTGGGACACGACACACGTAGAAAACTGACGCGTTGGTTCGCTGGTCCAAGGTTCGGTGTCGACCTGACGCAGTCGTTCGGTTGGCTCGGCTCGATGGACTCGGTACCGACCGATAGAGACTTTGGGCACGTGTTTGCTACTCGTCCGGCTCGCGTTGACGATCTTTCTGATATCAACGGCGTCGGTGGCCCCACGGAGCATGACCTCAATCGAATTGGAATCTACCAGTTCGAGCAGATTGCTAACTGGACTGCTGACAACATTGTCGCTGTTAACGAGTTGCTGAGTCTCGACGGGCGAATCGACCGTGATCAGTGGGTTGTCCAAGCTCAGCGTCTGATCCGTCCGAACGGATCAACGTAGGTTAAAGAGAGTTTTTCTTGCTAAACTCGCCTGCGTCGCACGGCCAGGCCAACGTATAACACCGTCAGTGAACTTACAGCTGACGCTAAAGCTCCAGAGGTCACGCTAAATTTTGAATTAGCCAAGTAGGTCGGAGCGATATTTGCTGGACCGTAGCTGGGCGACCGTTAGTGGCCGATGCGCAATCACCTCCATCCAGACGGAACTAATCCGAATCTCTCGGTATCCCAAATCCGTGTCGTTCCAATGCCCATCAACCTTCCCGAAAACACGTTCGACAAAAAGATTCCTCAAAAGTATCGAGACTTATAGACCAGTGGTCTCAGCGCCTCAATCCAGGTTCAGGAACCACTTAGGGCTGTTGTTGGAATTATGCTTGGGGCCTGCCTTGTGCCACTTATTGGCTGTGGGGCGTCCGGCGATTCCAGACTTCCAAATCGAAACGAGATTTCAGGAACCGTGACTCTGGACGGCGAAAAGGTCGACAATGGGTCAATCACTTTTTTCTCCGAGGAAGATGCTTCTCGAGGGATCCAAGCATCCGCATCTATCAAAGATGGGAAATACGAAATCTTGGTGACAC
>CAYSQZ010000254.1:0-6778 GCA_964433035.1 uncultured Pirellulaceae bacterium
GTACTGGGTACTGGGTACTGGGTACTGGGTAACCCACGCAATCAGCGGCGCGTTACCGAGTGCTGAATAACAAGTACCCAGTGCTAAGTTGAGTACTGGGTAGTTACCAAGTTGAGTACCCGAGTACTGAGTACTCAGCACTGACTATTGTGTGTTTAAAACTGCCTCAGGAATCGGACGTCGTTAGTGAACAGGTCGCGGATATCTTTGATCTGATGACGAATCATGCAAAGACGTTCGATGCCCAAACCGAACGCGAATCCGGAATACTGTTCGGGATCGTAGCCGACACTTCGCAGCACGTTAGGATCGACGATCCCGGCGCCGCCGAACTCGACCCAACGACCGTCCCAGAAATAGTCGGCTTCAACGCTAGGCTCGGTAAAGGGAAAGAACGACGGCCGAATTCTCACTGGGACTTCATTGCCCAAATAGTTAGTCGCGAATAGATTCAAAACCGTCTTTAGATCGGCAAGCGTCACCTGCTCATCGACCATCAAGCCTTCGATTTGATGGAACATCGGATAATGTGTCGCATCAGTTTCATCGGGACGATAAACGCGTCCCAGTGAAACGATTCGGATCGGAGGCTTGTCGTTTTCCATGACGCGAATCTGAACCGTACTGGTTTGGGATCGCATCAAAAGCGGATTCTCCGACAACGCAGCACCGTCGCTGGTTTTTCCGGCAACCGAAAGATAAAAGTTATCAAGCGGATCACGAGCCGGGTGAACCCGCGGAATGTTTAACGCTTCGAAATTATGATAATCGTCTTCGATCTCAGGCCCCTCAGCGGGCGTGAAGCCCAATCGCCCCATGATATCCTTGAGTTCATTGATGGTTTGGGTGATCGGATGCAGGCGACCGACTCGAAATGCCGCCCCGGGAAGCGTAGCATCAAATTTGGGATCGGCCGCAGACGTACCGGCTCCGCCCAGCAACCGAGTTTGGGCATCTTCGAACGCTTGCTGGATCGAGCCCTTGACCGCGTTGAATTTCATCCCGGCTTCTTTTTTGCTTTCTTTGGGAACCGCGCCCATGTTCTTTTGCAGCGCCTTGAGCTCTCCCTTTTTAGCGCCCAAAAATGCTACTCTTGCGTCGTCGAGCGACGCCTCGTCAGTTGCACTTTGGAATGCCTGAGTCGCTTTTTCAGAAAGCTGGTCAAGCTGGCTAACGAAATCTTCAATTGTCATAGCAATGGCAGACGTAACAGTTTTTGAGTTGATTTTAGTTAAAGACAGGCTACAAAAAAAGGAAGACAACTGGCCGTTGTCTTCCCCCTAAATATATCAAAATTCGCTGAATCTAGTTCCGCAGAACTAAGCGGCCAAGCTTTCTTTGACGGATTCAACGATCACGTCAAAACCAGCTGGATCACAAATCGCGATTTCTGAAAGCGACTTTCGGTCGAGCTCGACACCAGCTTTTTTCAAGCCGTGGATAAATTCGCTGTATCGCAACCCGCGCTGACGGCAAGCCGCATTGATACGCGTGATCCAAAGCCGACGCCACGTTCGTTTCTTGACGCGACGGTCGCGGAAAGCAAAAACACCTGAGCGGATCAGTGTTTCTTTGACGGTGCGAAGCATGTTGCTGCGACCACCGCGATAACCTTTGGCTCGTTTGAACAGCCGTCGTTTGGCTTTGGTGCGAGCTGCACCTTTAATTGTACGCATTTGTCTAACCTTTTTGTTTTGCTAAACAGGCCCCAGACAATCGTCTGAAGTTGGTTGCCCGCTAGAGCACGCGAGAAGGACTCGCAGCCGAATCATCTAATAACTGTACTTGCCAAGCGCCTTAGTGACGGACTTGACCATGCAAGTATCAAGCAGGGCTCCTCCACCGCGTAGCTGCCGAGTTCGCTTGGAACTCATTCGAACGTTGCGGTGGGATTTACCAGAAGCGCGATGCTTGACTTTGCCTGTGGCTGTCAAACGGAAACGCTTTTTGGTTCCCTTGTGGGTTTTCATTTTATTCATTGCTTCACCGTTTCGTATGTCAAAACCATCAGCCAATTTGCTCACAAATCGACCAGTTTCGAATCGAGGATTCTAATGGCAATCAAATCCGACTCAAAGGGCTTTTTTGCAAATTCCGCCCGGTTTTAAGCCAAAGAAAAGATTTCTCCGGCGTCAGCCCCTTGGAATTCAGGCGTCGGAGCTGGCTCGGCCAAATCTTCGCTCATGTAATGCTCATCAAGCATCGGCATTCCTTTGGGCCAAATATGAAACTCGCCTGTGAGAAATGAGATTTCCCATTGCCCCATAATCCCTTTATCGGAAATCCTGCCAGAATACGTGACAGAATGCTTGCCAGCATACTCTTTGATCCAAGAACAGATTCCAGTCTTGAGATCGTAGTCGCCTTGGGCTACCCAGGGACCAACGTAGTCCGTGCCTTCGCCCTTGATTTTTCCTTCAGCGAAAGACATGTAAAGATGCATCCAGCCTCGCTTAGGCTGGTGATTTTCCAAGTAAAAACCATTCCACTCCCCCGTCGGAAGTCGATTGTCTGATTCCATTTACCTATTCCTGTTATATATCGTCCACCGCCGAGAACGTTTTACGCATTGGTGTTAAACAAGGCAAACTGCTGGCGCGCATTTCCGGGTTACGTTACGAGCGCCAATTTCTCCCGATTTTTTCGGGCTTTCTGAGGGGCCAGCCGCGAGCCACGCCGCTGCTCCAAACTGGACAATTGGAATTCCGTCCCCAGAGAACGCTGGAGGATTCGTGTAGGGTAGAGTTAGGGGCTACCGTTTGAAAGTGATTTCAAGGGCTGGATTCCAGTTCCCGTTTTCGATGAAATCAGATGTCATTGCTGTACCGAAACGACACGGGAATTTTGAACAAGCTATCGGTAACGACCGAAGAGTTTTCGACCAACTTTGTAAGATGCTGGCGCCTTGGGAATCAAAACGGGAATTGGTTGAACGTCGCAAGAGATACCGGCTTTGACCAATTTATCGGGTAACTTATATGTCCGCATGGCGGTCTGCCCGTTTCGATCTAGCACTTCGCCTTTGAACTTCTTGATCGTGGCAACCATTTCGGGGTTGTTGCGACGATCGCCATTGGCGTCTTCCTGTGCAACATAATCGAAGCTGCCGACGCACACGTAGCTTTCGTAGCGATCATGGAACTCGTAAGCTTCGATTCCCTGCAAGCGAAGTGCTGCGGTCAACACCGTCGCTTTTTTCATCGCGTTGACCAGTTTACTCTCGGTTACAACTTTTCGATTTTTCTTCATCCAGGAATCTCTGGCCAGTGTCTGCTCGATCTCGTCGAGCTGAAACGTAGAATGGCCATCAAACGTGGCAACCCTTACGCTATAGTTGCCAGGGTTCTTCAAGAGGCTGTACTTCGTTTTCGTGTTCTCCTTGATTACGGTTTCGTCAAACTTGCGGGCTTGGAAGTATTCTTCGGGAAGCAATGGGTTGGGCATCAAAAATGCGGCCTTAAGTGGCCCACGTGTTTTGCTGTCTGGGTTGGAGTCAAACTCTGCCATCGTGCTGGGGTGAACCGCTTTTATTTTGGCCAACGTGCGTTGGGCAACAGCGTCTTCGAGCGACGAAAAATCGCCAACTAGAACGGCAATTTCTTCTACGGTATCTCCGGCAGCAAGCTTCATTTGCGCAGGTCTTAGTTGTTCTTGACCACCAACTTTGACGACGTCAAACCCCATGGCTTTGCCCTGAACTTCTTGTGAGATGTCGCGGTTGTGTCGGTAAACGTAAGCGTTAAGCCGGTGACTCTGACGCAACTCTTGGGCCAATCGAATCGCCTGCTGCGAACCGTTTTCACCCGAAAAGGAAGCACACATGATCAGCCAAGGCCCGGCTCTTTGAGTTAACTGAACGCTATTGTTTTCTGCGGTCCTGGTTTTGTTGTTGCTAAAGGGAAGCCGAAAACCCTGAGCGCTGACTTCAACACTCAATAACGAGACAACAATCAAGCAGAATAGTTTCGTAGAATTCATTGCCACTCCAGAACAACTGAGAACACTTTGCCGTGTTTGAGAGGCGGACGTTAGCAAAACGAATTTCCAGCTACCAGAGCATTTCGAAACAAGCTTTTGTTACTTTCTCCCCCTTTTGGGCCGCTAGTTTGCATGTGTTCTGATAAATCGGTCAGATTTAAGGGAAATTATCCAGCTTTATTCTACAAGGGGATTGAAAACAACATTGTTGTGCATAATCTAGAAGTAACGGGAATCATCATCACCCACGCATTACTTAAGACAAACAAACCAAGGACAAAACAATGCAATACAGTTTCAGATTGGCAGAACTGTTGGGCCATGTTCCAGATCCACGAAAGCGTCCGGGTACGATCAAATCTATTGTTGAATACACCGGTCTGGATCGCCACCAAGTGGCCGCTCTACTCAAAAACGAAGTCAAGTACATCCCGCTCAAAGCGCTCTCGCGGCTTTGCGACTATTTAATCGAACAGGGGCACGCGACTGCTGACCAGCTTCCCGGGGCCTTGTTTGCTGTTGAGCCGGAGAACTTTTGGGAGCTGTTGGCCAGGCGAAAGCGTCTGGAAATGTGCGTTGGTGTCAGAAAGGATGTCAGCGCTGAGGCTCCTGATGTCTCCTTTGTCGTTGCTTCGGATTCTGTTTTGCTGGGTGAGATTCTCAACGGCGTGACGACGTTGGGTGGTACGGCAAAACTTCGTAAGCCCAAGAGTGAGATGAATAATATGTTGGCGGCTGACGGTCTGCCACACCCTGAGCATCTAAAGCAGTCGCTGGTTTGGAGTCCCGGGCAAGCCGACGAGCGTGAGGTCTCGCGTCGTGCCAAGATGGTCTACAACGACTTTTCGGAGTCCAAGGGAGACAAAGCTCTAATCGGAATCGGAAGTACCAAAAGCAATCCAGTTGTCGAAATTGTGTTGGCAAGGGCTTTCAATTGCGATCCGTTCGAAACGCAGGATGGTGTTGAGGAGTCCAGTCAAAGGGCGATTCCGTTCTTCATGCGGTATCGAGATAACGACCCCCATCCGAATTCTTGTGTTGCTGGATTGAACCTCAGCAAAAAAGAGAACAAATTAAAAGACGGGCTATATTACGAAAACGAGAAAGGCGAGTGGATTCGCTGTGGCGCAGATAACAAGAACGAAGAAGTAGCATTCGTCTTTTACGTTTACCGCGAGTCACAAGGCCGTCTGGAAATGGTTCTCGGTGGATTTTCTGGTCGTGCGACGCGCTTGCTGGCGCGGGCGTTGGCCACTCGGGCCGAAGACTTCTATCCGCCAAACTATGAGATGCAAGGAATTCAAGTCGGTGGTTTCCTGGTCAAGTTCACGTTGCCTCCCTCCAAGAAAGAGGAAGACATTTTGAGAACCGACCTGGTCGCGACAACCGAAGTCACGACGATTCCCAAAGAAGCGTTCCAGCGTAGACTCGAACGTGGCGGCCAAGCTAAGGCCCCGGTTGCTAAAAGTGGAGCTTAAGTCTGCTGGCCCTATGACGACCCAGGGCGCCTCGGTGACAATTCCCACGGGCCACCGAGATTCGTTGCGGTCCGCGTGATTGAGTTGCAAGACTGCTTCAACACCTCGCCAATGCACCGAGATTCTCACGCTCCGCTTTTGCGCAGAAAAAGCGGAGCACGAGCATGCCGCGTTCTTCAAAAGGAGGTAGGTCAGGCTGTGCCTGACGAGCCTCGGCATATCAGCCGCAGGACTAAATTCGCGTTGGCGGATTCATCGGGCAACATCAATCCTGGCCGCCAGATCGCGACCGCTTAAGCTTCATCAAGCACATCGACCGCAGCAAATGACTTGCCTTCGAGCATTGCCAGACTCGCTCCACCGCCGGTGCTGACATGGGTGACGGAGTCCTCGAAGCCAAGCTGAGCCACCGCTGCAGCGCTATCACCGCCACCGATGATGCTGACCGCAGCCGAGTCAGCGATCGCTTGGGCGACGGTTTTGGTTCCCTCGTCAAAAGGCGGCATTTCGAAGACGCCCATCGGACCATTCCAAACAACCGTCTTGGCGGATTTGATAATATCAGCGAACTTGGCGGCTGATTCAGGACCGATGTCCAAGCCTTCGAATTCATCGGCGATCTCGCCGGCTGCGACGATTTGTTTGTTACAGTCTTTGTCAAAGTCATCACCGCAATGCGTATCCACTGGCAGTACCAGCTTGTCACCTGCTTTGGCGATTAGCTCTTTAGCCAGGTCGACTTTGTCCGGTTCAACCAGGCTCTTGCCGACCTTGCCGCCCTGAGCTAACGAAAACGTATAAGCCATCGCACCTCCGATCAGGATGTGATCACAAATCCCGATCAGGTTCTCAATGACTTTGATTTTATCGGAGACTTTGGCACCTCCGAGGATGGCGACAAACGGACGATCGGGTGTCGCAATCACGCCGCTGAGGTACTTGATTTCCTTCTCAACGAGCGAACCGACTGTTTTTGGTTTTCCACCCATGGCAACGGGTACGCCATACATCGACGCGTGTTCTCGGTGACATGTACCGAACGCATTGTTGCAATAGACATCAGCGAATTCGGCGAGCTGAGCTGCGAAGGCATCGTCGCCCGATTTTTCACGGCCATCGAAGCGAAGATTTTCCAGCAACACGATCTCGCCGTCTTTGAGGGCTTCGATTTTTTCAGCGGCGTCAGGTCCAACCGTGTCGGTAGCAAACGCAACTGGTTTGCCGACGAGTTTGGAGAGCGCTGCGGCAGCCGGAGCAAGGCTGAATTTTGGGTTTGGTTCGCCTTTGGGTCGACCAAGATGGCTGGCCAAAATCAATCGACC
>CAYSQZ010000255.1:0-6777 GCA_964433035.1 uncultured Pirellulaceae bacterium
TTGGTCAGGTCCCAAGTGTCTTCAGGTTTGACTTCGCTACGAGAGGGCAGTTTGACGACAGTTTCGGTGGACATAGAGTTCTCGGATTCTTGAACTAAGAAAAATTGAACAGGTTGTTTAGGATTCGATGAAACAGTAGCGTCAACGAGCAGAGAATTATAGCGGAAAATCAAAGGTTTGGACGAGGCGTGTTTGGTTGTTGCAGGAGCACTGCGATTCGAAGTCCAAATGTAGTTAATTAAGTTAACTTGGATTGAGCGAATTTGCTTCCAAACGGGTCTGATTCTGCAGTGAGCGCTTAGGAACGCTTAGGCAGGACAGGTCCATTTTTGGCCCTCAGTCGCCATTGGTTCCGACCTGCGATTTAATGGCTGCCCGATCTTGGAACGGCAGCCGTTAGAGGGAAACCCGAAGCGTCAGCGAGGAGCGGTGTAGTCCGTGGCTAGCGCCAAAACGGCTAGAAAAATCACAGCCTCTGGGCGAAAGTAGCGAGTCGTACTCATTTCGGTGGAGCGCAAGCCGACTATGCCAAAGTCTGCCAGCGCACTCTCAATCGCGATGCCAATAGAAGTGCGTTTTGCCAATAGAAGTGCGTTTTTTTACCGCCTTGGCGAGCCGTATCCCCACTCGTTTATGCTTGGTGCTGAACTACAATGATCAGATCAATTTGTTTCAATGCCACCCCAATTCAAGAAGAGAAGCGAGTGGAGCAATTCAAACTCAAAGAGGTTTTGACGAAACGTTGGGCTTCTATCGTGGTGGTCGGATTTGTTGTCTTGTTGGCGACTGCGCGAATCAGCAATGCTCAAACGCTTAACGAGCAACTCATTGCCGAGGATTCGAACAAACTGGTCGAAGAAGCACTTTCCTATGGCGACCCAGTACGGGGTGCTATCCTTTTCCATCAAGGCAATATCAACTGCGCCAAATGTCATCGAGCTGCGGGAGCGGCAAAGCCAATTGGTCCGGACCTTAGTCGCATCGAACCGGGCACCAAGAACGAGTCGATCGTCGAGTCGATTCTTCAGCCGTCTAAGGTGATCAAAAAAGGCTATGAGACAGCGCTGGTTCTGACTCTTGGTGGCAAGACAATTAGTGGAACGATCGTCAGTGAGAATGATAAGCAAGTGGTGATTCGAGATATTGAGAATGTCGAGAATCTGATCACCATCAAACGTGACGACGTCGACGAAGTCCAGCCGGGAAAGTTGTCGAGTATGCCCGCGGAGCTTGCCAATCAACTTAAAAACCGAAAACAGTTTCTCGATTTGCTGCGTTATGTTCTGGATCTAAAGAAACGTGGCCCTGAGGAGGCGGCGCCTGAGATTGCCACCGTTGGGCGTAAGCTGAGCCCGGAACTGGCGGGATTGGTGGAGATTCAAAAATTCAATTGCACCGGTTGCCACCAATCCGATTCGCTTCAATTGCCCGTTGCGGCCAAGCAGGCGCCTCGTTTGGCCTGGTCTGCCAAGTGGCTCAACCCGGAGTATCTCAGCCGCTTTGTCGCTGACCCTCACGAGGTTAAACCGGGCACCACGATGCCGCGAGTGATCGATCATTCCAATGAAGCGATGGCGAAAAAATCGGCTGCGATGCTTGTCAATTTTTTGGCCTCCAAGGCAGGGAACCAATATCGATCCGAGCCGATCGACGATGCAGCGGTACCGCGTGGATTTGAGCTTTTTAATTCGGTCGGATGTGTCGCTTGCCATGCGCCGAGAGACCAAGCCGCCGTTGAACAACCGCTGGATGATTCAACGCCCCTGGGTGATCTTGCCAATAAGTATAACGTCACGGGTCTAACGAGTTTGCTTGAAGATCCATTAGCCGTCAGACCATCCGGGCATATGCCCAACATGACCTTGACTCACCGGGAAGCGGTCGACATTTCGAATTTTCTGCTTCAATCGTCAGCGTCTGCGGATTCAAATTGGAAACCAGATGCTCAGTTGGCGGCCGGCGGCAAGTTTTTGTTCCAACGAATGAACTGTGCGGCTTGCCATCAAGAGTTTACCGAAAACCAGGTCCAGCTCAGTAAAATTCCGTTTGAGAAAGTCGACCCGCAGAAAGGTTGCTTGTCGCAGGAGTCAGGCAGCTGGCCAGATTTTCAACTTAGCCCACTGCAACGGGAATCGATTGTGGCGACGTTGGCAAACATACCCAAACCCAATGACCAACAAAAAATTGACGTCACGCTAACGTCATTCAACTGCACTCAATGTCACAGTCGAGCCGATCTGGGTGGAGTTTCGATCGAGCGAAACCCGCACTTCAAAACCACCGACCTCAACCTTGGCGATCAGGGCCGAATTCCGCCAACGCTTTCGGGCGTCGGGCGCAAGTTAAAATCAAAATGGGTACGGGACGTGCTTGTCAACGCGCGCAAGATTCGGCCGTACATGAAAACTCGAATGCCGCAATTCGGTGAAGAGAACATCGGTCACCTGGTCAAGCTGTTCGAGTCCACGGCGGAAATACCAGCAATGGATCCTGTTGAATTCGAAGACCAAAAAAAGATGCGAACCGAAGGGATGAAGTTGGCGGGCAACAAGGGACTTAATTGCGTCGCCTGTCACACGTATCAATACAAAAAAGCCGATACGATGCCGGCGGTCGACTTGACCGAAATGACGGAGCGTTTGAAAAAGGAGTGGTTTCATCGGTACATGCTCAACCCACAAAAGTTCAGCCCCAACACGGTGATGCCTTCTTTCTGGCCTGGTGGCAAAGCGATTCGCAGCGATATCAAAGGATCGCCCGAGGAAAACATTGAAGCACTTTGGCAGTATCTGATCGATGGTCGTCAGGCGCGTCAGCCCAGTGGTGTCGTTCGAGAGCCGCTTGAGATCGTCGTCAAGGGCGAAGCTCAAATGCTCAGGAGAAGCTATCCCGGCATCGGCAAGCGAGGAATTGGCGTCGGTTATCCTGGCGGTGTGAACATTGCTTTTGATGCAGAACAAATGCGTCTGGCGTCGATTTGGAAAGGTAAATTCGTCGAAGCGAGCGGGGTTTGGAGGGGGCAGGGAAGCGGCATAGTGAAACCAATGGGCAAAACGATTGAGTTTGCCAAAGGTCCTGAGCTCGATAGCAAGACTGATCCATGGGTCGTTGACGAAGGGCGTCCACCGAACCATCAATTCAAAGGTTACTCGCTGGACAAGTCTCAGCGCCCGACGTTCCGTTATAAATTTGGGGCGATTGAGGTCGAAGATTTCTTTTCTCAATCGGAGTCGCAATCGCCTAAAGAAGTAGGATTGCAACGCAGCGTCCTACTAACGGCCGGCGCTCAATCCGATAAGTTGCGGTTTCGAATTGCCCAGAATAGCGAGATTGCTGAAGGAAAAGACGGTGCGTTTTTGATTGGAGATCGGTTAGAAATCCGGATCGTCTCGGATCAAAAAGTCGAAATTGTTGATGCCGAGGAAGAGAAACGACTTGAGGTTTGGCTCAGCTTTGCGGCGGGTAAGCAGGAGAAACTCAAGATCGAATATTGGTTCAAGTAGAGTTACTTGGTAGTGGACGAGGCAACGAGTCCCGCGGCATTAGCGGTGAAACGGGACTAGTAGCCTCGTCCACTACTCAAATTTCAAAACTGCTTCTCGCTTTTAATTACTGAAGAAACCGAATTAGAACGTTATTCACGAATACAAAATGTTAGCTCTTTTAAAACTACTAACCTTGACCACAATCGCGATCGTTCCGCAGCAGGAACCGCTGGGTGAGTATTGGGGTACAGGCGAAGAAGAAGCCAAGTACTACAAGCTGGTTGACGTTCCGCTGCCCGAAGAACTCGCCGTCGAAGCTGGTAGTTTCGAAGTCATGCCGGATCAAAAGAAGCTGGCCGTCGCCACACGCCGCGGTGATATCTTTTTGATCGACGGGGCGTTTGATGAGCATCCTGAACCAAAGTTCAGCAAGTACGCTTCGGGTCTCGATGAAGTATTCGGGATGGCTTACCGCGACGGTTCTTTTTACGTCACCCAGCAAACTGAAGTCACGCGCATCTCTGATCAAGACGGCGACGGGCGAGCCGATCGTTTTGATACGCTCAGCGACAAATGGGGCTTTCGCAACTATCACGAATTTTCATTCGGTTCAAAACCTGACCCCGAAGGCAATATTTGGGTGACGCTTTGTCTTTCCAAGTCCTACCACTCTTGGGTTCCCTTTCGCGGCTGGTGCGTCAAGGTCACGCCCGAAGGAGAAACGATTCCAGTTTGTAGTGGGATTCGTAGTCCTTGTGGTATCGGGCCCAATGAACACGGAGTAATGTTTTACGCCGAAAGCCAAGGGCCTTGGAACGGTTCATGTTCTTTGAAAGTTCTGGAGCCCGGTGGATTCATGGGTCATCCAATCAGCTTCAACTGGTATGAGCTTGCACCGGAACTGGGAGAAGCTCCCGCGGTTCCCAACACGCCGTCGCGGTTGGAACTCGAACGTAAGCGAGTCAAAGAGCTGGTTCCTTACGCTGTCGTGTTTCCCTACAAGCGAATGGGTCGTTCGATTTCCGGTTTCATGGTCGACCAAAGCGGCGGTAAGTTTGGTCCTTTCGAAAATCAAATTTTCATCGGCGATTTTAGCTTGGGCGTTGTCATGCGGGCCACGACTGAAAAGGTCAACGGCGTTTGGCAAGGTGCTTGTTACCCGTTTCGAGAGGGCTTCGACACGGGATTGTTAGCGGTTCAATTTACACCTGATGGAAACCTGATCGCTGGTGGTACCAATCGTGGTTGGCCGGTTCGTGGCCCCAAGGCCTACGCGATCCAGCGGCTTGATTGGACCGGAATCGTTCCGTTCGAAGTCAAAGAGGTTAAAGCCAAGCCAACTGGGTTCGAATTAACGTTTACCAAGCCAGTCGATTCCGCCATCGCGGCCAAGCCCGAAACGTATCAGCTGAAAACATTTACTCATAAGTACCGCCAGGGCTACGGAAGTCCCGAAGTCGATCAGACCGAACCGACGGCAACCGCAGCGTCGGTTTCTGAGGACGGTTTGAAAGTCGAAATCGAAGTCGATGGTTTGGTCCAGGGGCATGTGCACGATTTCTTTTTGCCCAACATGCGTTCCAAGGAAAATGAATCGCTTCTTCACACGTCGGCGTATTACACGTTGAACGAGATTCCAAAATCCGAGACTGGAGCTCAGTCAGACCAATCCTCCGTTGCCGCCCCGGTAACCGAGCAATCAACTACTGCGGTCGACAACATCATTCCCGATAGCGAGTTATGGTTGAACATTTCCGGTGGCGAGGGCCCAGGGAAAGGGAGGCGAATCGTCTTGATCGCCGCCGAGCAGGAGTATCGCAGCGAGCAATCGCTGCCGATGCTGGCTAAGGTGTTGGCCAAACATCATGGCTTTGATTGTACAGTTCTTTTTGGGGTCAACGAAAACGGCGAAGTCGATCCAACGCTGCCAGCTCCGTTTAAAGGAGAGGATAAAGGCAAGCATCATCGGGTCCCTGGGCTTGAGCACTTGGCCAAGGCCGACTGTCTTGTGTTGTTGTCGCGTTTCCTACAGTTGCCCGATGATCAGATGAAATACTTTCATGATTACTTCGATTCGGGGAGACCGTTGCTGGCGCTGCGAACGGCAAACCATGGTTTCTGGAGAGATACCAAACCCTACACCAAAGACGGGAAAGTGGTCACGTTGCAAGAGCTCTTGGGCGGAAAGTTCATGGGGCATTACGGTGGATGGCACCGTGAATCAACTCGAGGGATTCTCGCGCCCGAGAGTAAGATGAATCCGATTTTGAAAGGAGTCAAAGACATTTGGGGGACGTCAGATGTCTATCGCTGCCACAACGAAAAATTTCCTTTCACCGACGACTACACCCCGCTGGTGATGGGACAGCCGTTGGTTGATCTGACGCCTGGCGCAGAGCCCAACACATCCAAGAAGCCGTTGCCGATTGCTTGGACCAAAACGTGGGTCGGCAATCAAGGTCTGACCAGTCGGATATTTCATTTCACGATGGGCTCAGCCAAAGATTTTGAGAACGAAGGTGTCCGCCGTCTAACCATCAACGCAATTTATTGGGGGCTTAGGATGGAAGATTCGATCGATGCCCAGCGTTCGGTTGAGATCGTGGGTCCATATGAGCCACTGAAGTCTGGTTTCAATTACGAGAAGTTCGGCGTGAAGCCACGCAAGCCAGCGTTTTATCAGTGATGGTCGGCTCTCACGGTGGGTGTGTGCCCGATGCCTCTCGGTCCAGTGGGTGTCCCGCGCTGGAATATAGGCTCTGGATTTATTTGGACCTAAGCTGCGAAGCAGCGACAGCATGTAGCCGTGGGTGTAAGCCCACGGAGCTGAAAACACCAAAACTCCATCCACCAAGCTCCAACCATTCAAGCCGCGAAGTGGCGACACCAATCGGCTGACCTCCGAAACGATGGCTGTCTTTCCTGTCGCCGCTTCGCGGCTAACGTATTTGTGGGGCAATATGACCGTGGGCTTACACCCACGGCTATATGCTGCCGCCGCATTCGCGGCTAAAGTGTCCGATCCAGAGAGCCTGCCACTACGGCGAAGAAGATTGGTTGTCACGCAATGGCCTCCAATAAAAGAACCAGCTGCAAGGCTGTCTTTTTTCAAAAGTTGGAACAATAGTGGTAACCCGAAGCGTCAGCGAGGAGCTTCAATGATCGTCACTAGTCCTCGCTTACGCCCGCGACTACATGCTGCCACGGCTTCGCCGCTAGAAACACTCAACTTCAAAACTTACGCTCGGTTTAAATATCTAGCGCGAAGGCTTGCAGTTGTGACAAAGAAAGT
>CAYSQZ010000256.1:0-6770 GCA_964433035.1 uncultured Pirellulaceae bacterium
GAGGGAGGGTGGCTTTATTTGTTCTCAATCACCCACTAAATTCCGCGAAGAGCCCTCCGAGAAAGACGACTGAGTAGAGGAAATCAAGAGATGGGAACCGAGATTCAATTCGAGCAATTTAAAAATATTGATTACTGGCAATCTCTTTGTCCCGAATTAACAATCACCGAATCAAAAGCGCTAACCGAGAATTCAAGTTTTGGGAAAAACCTCCAACTACGAACCAGCGATTGGGAGGTGTGCAAAGATCTGATCAACGAAGACGGCTACTTCGCTTACGACTCGTGGTTCGATTCTGATTTGATCGATCGCCTGTCAAACTCGTTTGCTACGCTCGACACCCAAGGTATTCCCTGTGTGTTTGCATTTGTCTACGACGAGTTCTGGGAGCTTCTACTGCAACTGGATCCGCTATTGAGAGATTTGATCGGTGATTACGAGGTATTGCCGGCTGTTTGGAGCTGGCTCGTTCGTGACACAAACCAGACAGCTTTCACGCCGCACCGTGATCAAGTCCGTGACGTGCTGATCGAAGACGATGATCACCTGGACTACTTGACGATCTGGATTCCGCTAACCGACCTGGACCACTTAAGCTCTTCCATTTCTGTGTTTCCGGCTTCGCTGGACCCCGACTACGAAGACTCCACGCCGAACATTCGGATCGAGAACATGCAAGATATTCGTTCGCTACAAGGCAAGCGCGGATCGGTGTTTTGCTGGACAACCCAACTTGCTCACTGGGGGACCAAGCAGTCTTCACACGGCCCACCGCGCATGAGCGTCGGCTACTTCGTTCAACGCGCTGGCGCCGACCCACTCGAAGATCAACCGCTGGACCTATCGATACCGTTAACGCTCAACCAACGACTCGCTATCATCGGCCAGCAGATCATTGACTATTCGCGCCAAGCAGATGACGATCTGTTGCGGGCTGCTGCCGATCTGGTTGGATAAGATTGCCCAAAAGTCTGGTCGCTGGTTAAACTTAATGTCTGATACCGGTTCGAAGCGTGCGCCCCTAACTCATCGAAAGTGTTCGTGGCGGCTTTCCTTACGAAAGCGGTGGTCCAAGCCGCTTAACGCTACCCTGACCCAAGTGCGTTTTAGACTCTTTTACTCCTCAGATATTTCCATGCTCAAAATTGCTCTGCAGCTACCGGCACTGTTTCTGTCTTTGGCTCTCTGCTGGTTTCAGGGATTAGCCAATGCAGATGAAATAACCTTTGGCGACAAAGAGCGAATCGTGCTGCTTGGCGACGGCCTGATTGAGCAGGAGCAGTACCATGGCTGGATCGAACTGGCAATCACGACGGCTTTCCCGGACAAAGACCTGACCTTTCGAAACCTGGGTTGGAATGGAGACACACCTCGTGGCGAATCAAGGTATGGCCTGAGCCTTGTTCAAGCCGGCCACGCTAACAAAGACGAATGCTGGAAGCAGCTGCTTAAGCAAATCAAAATGGCTCAGCCAACAATCGCGATCCTGGGCTACGGGATGGCGAGTTCACTCGACTTTGACAGCCCGGATAATGATCGTGGCAAAGACAAGTTTCTGACCGAGTACCGCAACCTGATCACCGCGATTCAAAAAATCAATCCAGACATTCAAATTGTTTTGCTTTCGACGGCTCCGACGCGGTCAGGCTTCGCCTGGAAGTCTGACTTGCAAACGTCTTCGATCAAGTCGATCG
The DNA here is from genome assembly GCA_964433035.1 of uncultured Pirellulaceae bacterium. GTDB lineage: Bacteria > Planctomycetota > Planctomycetia > Pirellulales > Pirellulaceae > Mariniblastus. The sequence continues at coordinate 1,695 of CAYSQZ010000256.1, forward strand.
CGCAAGGCGATGGACTGGCCTTCGTGGATTTGTCCGTGATTTCTGGAGAAGGTCAATTTCACCAAGACCCGATACACTTGAATTCCAATGGCTATCGTGAAGCCGCCAAACTGATTTGCCAAACGCTCAAGGTTCCCGAATCAGACTGGGAAACAAACCCCCACGCCGAACCGCTTCGCCAGGAAATTCTGCAGAAGAACGTTTGGTGGTTTCACCGCTCCCGCCCAGCCAACATGGCCTACGTTTTTGGATTTCGAAAACGCGAACAAGGTCAGAACGCAGTTGAGATTCCCCAATACGACTCGCTAATCACTGACGCGGAATCGCGGATTGCGAAGTTAAGAGACCTAAAAACAACAGCCCAGCCCCCGGCCCCCAAAACTGAATCCAAGTTCGCAAAATTTGAGGCTCAGCCAACTCCTGAATTTACTGTGGCTGAAGGTTTTTCGGTTTCTTTGTTTGCCGAGAACCCAATGCTTAACAAGCCGATTCAAATGAACTTCGATCCACAGGGACGGCTTTGGGTCGCCAGCTCGGAAGCTTATCCGATGATCGAAGTCGGCCAAACCAACCCCGACAAAATTATCGTGCTCGAGGACACGACTGGAAACGGCAAAGCGGACAAGTCAACCGTGTTTGCTGATGGATTGTTGATCCCAACCGGTGTACTGCCCGGTGACGGCGGCGTCTATGTCGCTCAAAGCACTGATCTCTTGTTCCTTAAAGATAACGATAGTGATTTAAAAGCTGACGAGAAAATTCGTTTGCTCAGTGGATTCGGCACCGAAGACACTCACCACAATTTGCACACGCTACTTTGGGGCCCGGACGGAAGGCTGCATATGAACCAGGCGGTCTACACGCGAACTGATACCGAAACACCGTTCGGAGTGGTGCGATTGAAAGGTGGCGGCGGATTTCGCTTGGACCCGAGGAACCTGCGGTTGGAAGTCACGTTTCGGGGCCTTTGGAATTCATGGGGACATCAGTTCGACGAATTTGGCAACTCTTTTTTAACCGATGGGGCTGGATTTAATGGGATCGCCTACTCATTCCCCGGCGCCACATTCCTGGGAACTCCCAAGGCTCGAAAGCAGCTTGACTTGATCAGCCCCGGTCGCTGGCCAAAATTCTGCTCCGAGGAAATCATTTACGGCGATACGTTTCCGCCTCAGTGGCAGGGAAGCTTGATCACTTGTGATTTCCGGGCCAACCGGGTCACTCGATTCGATATCGTTGAGCAAGGCGCTGGCTTTGCGACCGAACAACGAGACGATCTTCTGCGGACTTCGTCGGCTTCCTTTCGCCCGATCGACGTCAAGCAAGGTCCCGACGGTGCGTTGTACATCGCCGACTGGTCCAATCCAATTATCAATCATGGCGAAGTCGATTTTCGCGACCCGCGCAGAGACCGTTGGCATGGGCGCATTTGGCGACTGACGTGGGATGGAGCCAAGCCCAAAAAGAAAGTCGACCTGACCAAGCAAACGATCGATCAGTTGCTGGAAAACTTGCTCAGCGATGATCGTTACACTCGTGACAAATCCAGAAGAGTTCTAATTGACCGCTCCAAGGAGACGTTGAAACAACTGCCCAGTTGGATTGCCGCTCAGTCCGACGAAACGGCGTTGCTTCAAGGGCTTTGGCTTTCGCAATCGCTCAACCAACCGAATCAAGAATTGTTAGAGCGGGTTCTGTCGGCAAAAAATCCGTCAGTACGTTCAGCAGCAGTTCGGGTTCTCAACGACTGGAGTGCAGTCAGGAAAGGTTCTACTTCGCCAATCGCCGAGGCCGACGCATTGAAGGTATTTAAACGGTTGGCCCAAGACGAATCGCCGCGTGTTCGACTCGAAGCCGTTCGCGGGCTAGGGAGATTAAACTCTTTCGAAGCAACCACCGAGGCACTGCAAGTCCTCAATCTGCAGATGGACCGGTTCATTGACCATGCCCTTTGGCTGACCGTTGATCAGTCTTCGGAGCTAATTTTAAAAGAGTTTAGTAACACGGACTCAATCTCAACATTGGCACCTAAACACGTCGAGTATGTGCTGACCGCGCTTAGGCCGACTGACTCCGCCTCAATGCTGGGCAGATATTTGGATTCAAACGAGATTCCAGCCGATGGCAGCGGTCCCGGCATTGAACTAATCGGCAAAGCGGGCAGCCGTTCGCAATTGACGAAGATATTTGAGTCGGCAGTCTCCGGACATTTCACCAATGAAGCTTCCACAAAAGTTCTCTCGGCGCTGGCCCAGGCTCACCAAACGCGAAAAACCAAACCGACCGCTCCCGAGCGAATTCAGAAATTGATCAAGTCGCCAGACTCCAAGCTTCAGTCCGCCGCTATCGCGCTGGCAGGTCAATGGAATCTAGCGAGCCAAGTCGGCGCCTTAAAGGAGTTGGCCCTTGCTCCTGAAACTTCTGCTGAGTTACGCTCCGTGTTGATAGCGTCGCTTCGACAAATGAAGCAGCCTTCTGCGATTGAGGTTTTGGTCGAAATGACCGAAGCGATTTCCGCAGACCCGCTGTCGAGCCAGGGTGCTGAGTTAGTTGCCGCGTTGGCCAGTTCCGACTTTGAACGAGCTTTGCCCTTTATCAAAAAATCGTTATCCACGGTTGAAGATGATCAGGTCGCTCAGCAACTTTGGAATTCTCTGTTAAGCAATCAGGGTGCAGCTGAGTTATTGGGGGCCCAAATCGATGGATCCGATCCTTCCTCAATGAAAGAGTCGGTCGCTCGGATTGGTTTGCGAATCGCATCTGAAGAATGGCGTAAGGAGCAAGCCACTTTGATCGCTGCGCTAACTCCACTTTCTGGCGAGTCCGTGGCGACGTTAGAGATGACACCAGAACGAATCAAGGAAATGGCTGCTCAAGCCGTCAAAACAGGCAATCCGCGTCGGGGTGAACTCATTTATCGGCGTCAGGCACTGGCTTGCACCTCCTGTCACGCGATTGGAGGCGTGGGCGGAAAGGTCGGACCGGACATGACGAGTCTCGGTGCCAGCGCGCCATTAGATTACATCGTCGAGTCTCTGTTCGACCCCAATGCAAAAATCAAAGAAGGATATCACTCGGTAATCATTGCGACGGATGAAGGGAAGTTGGTTACAGGCATCGAAGTCCAAAGCGACGACACTGAGACCATCATTCGAACTGCCGACAACAAAGTAATTCGAATCCCGGATGAACAAATCGACGGCAAAAAAAATGGGAAGTCGATCATGCCCAGCGGGGTAATCGACGGCTTGAAGAAGCAGGAACAGCTTGACCTGATTTCGTTTTTGGGCAACCTTGGAAAACCCGGGGCCTTCGATGCTAGCCTCAGCGGGGTCGCCCGTCGATTCGAAGCTTTCTCTGGCAATCACCGAGTTGAACAACTGGGAGTTTCCGACGTCATTGATGGCTCGCGGGTTGAAGGCTGGAAAACTCTAGACGCGATGGTCAATGGCGATTTGACCCGCGACTCTTTGCGCACCGTTGCGGTCAAATCGGTGTTCACTTCGCTTGTTAATCTCTACGTGAGAGTTCCTCTCAACGTTAGCACTGAGCGAACGGCTACAATTGAAATCTCCGGCCCAACAAAGATCGCGGCTTGGATTGACGGCAAGCCAGTTGAGGTTAAGCCGAATTCAACGACCGAAGCTTCTGGAAAATCGAACGACTTGAAAACCCATCGAGTCAACCACGTCTTGCAACCGGGAGCTCACATGTTGCTCATTCGGTTCGACGCCAACGCGATTCCCGAGGCGGTTCGCGTTGAATCTAAAGACGTATCTTTTGTGGCCGATTCCGAATTGGATCCAACTAAGTAAAAAACAATTTGCTGTAGGGTCTGGGCAACCTTCGGGACTAAGCGGTCAACGGCTAGTAAACTCACACCCCACCGAGTAGCGGAACGAGCGAGACGACACGGATTTTGTCAAGGAATTTAATTCCATTTGGGCTGGTGTTACCACGCAAGCTTTTGCATGAGCAAACACGAATCAACCGCGGCGGAGCGCCGCAAAAAGCCGCCTTCAACAGGGTGGCGGATTATTTCAGCAGCTTCTTCCGGTAAGAGGGCGACATTTCATTGGCAACCCGACGCGTCAGCGAGGCAGAGTCAGTTACTGCTTCGCCCTCGCTCGCGCGTTGGTTAGCCACTTATTATGAATGTGATTCTCAAGCTTCTGGCTCCCTCGCAACTTCAGATTAATATTGGTCTATTGGTCTATTGGTCTGGAGCCAGAAGTGTTGGGATAAGCGATAACTGCCATTAGACATTCCAGATAATTCTGTCAAAATCCTTGCACACAAAAATTTGACCCAACCTTCGGCACATGGCAACTCGAAACAATAAACCTAATCCTCACCGCCGCACCCGCGCTCACCACGCTAACGAAACGGCTGAAGACTACGTCGAAGCGGTATATGACACCGTCAAAGAGAAAAACGTTTGCCGTGTCCAGGACCTCGCCAAGCATTTCGACGTAAGCCACGTTACGGTTTCCAGAACTGTCGCTCGTCTTTGTACTGCCGGGTTGATGTCGACGGCGCCTTATCAGCCAATTGAGCTGACTACCAAAGGAAAGTCGCTGGCAATGCGCGTCAAGAATCGACATGAAATTGTTTATCGCTTTCTGCTTTCGCTCGGAGTCGACCAACAAACGGCTCATATCGACAGCGAAGGAATCGAACATCACGTCAGTGAAGTGACGCTCGCGGCGATGAAGAAACACTTAAAGCGAGCCGAAGCTTGAGCGCAAGCGGCTTTCTTGACGACTGAGAATAAAAAAACGGGCAGAGGAAGCTAACTTCTCTACCCGTGAAACAATTCTTTTCAACGCACTACCGAGTTGACAATAATCGACCAACCTCGGATCGACTCCTACTGCCCACTTAGCGTTTGGATAAACGGACTGATGTCGAAAAAGTTGACCAATCCGTTTTGATCCATGTCCGCTTCATTTTGGAATCCGTTTCCGGAAAGAAGCACAATGAACGGGGAGATGTCAAAGAAGTCGACTTCTCCATCGAGATTGACGTCGCCCAGGATAAAGGGGTTCGGGTTCGGGTTCTGGTTCTCAGCGAACA
>CAYSQZ010000257.1:0-5228 GCA_964433035.1 uncultured Pirellulaceae bacterium
GATCAATTCCGCCTGGGTGGAAGCTATCGCCAAGAATCGTTTGCACCCAGTCTTGCTCGTAAAACTGAGCACAGCAAGCAGCGGTTTCGTTTGTCATTAGAGATTTCCTGTTGGCCGATTAATGGCGTTGTATTCGCAAAAGGAAACCGGTTTTCCTTCGGCAGAGATGATGTGGACGCAGCACTTGTCGATTCGATCCTGATCGTAAGTGTAGGCGTCCATGAATGGTTTGATTCCGATTGCGAATAAGGAATTCCAGTCTTCGGAATCGTGAGTGCCCAAGTCTGATGGAAGGGAAGCGACTAGACCAAGCAGGCGATCGACAGCGGCTTCTTCCATATTGGCGACGGCGGACGAACCCATGACTTTCTGCAATAGGTCACCGAGACTGCCCGCACTGTCAAAGGTATCCGAGACAGTCGCGATCAGCTGGCTGATTCCATCTTCAGCCCATTGGCTGTACCTCGGCAGATAACGCGAAAGCGGCGTCAGCCCCTCTTTGGTTCGAACCGCGGCCGCCATGCTGAAGCAGTTTGGGTCGGAGCACGGGATCGGAGTGAAATCGTCTTCTGAAAACACACCATCGGTTTGTTCCACGATCAGCTTCGCAACGTCTGCTAACGTCAAACGATCGTCCAGCATCGGGTTGTCGTACCGACCGGAATACATCGCTGGTTGAATCATCACTTTTCTGACACTACGAACCTGAGTTGTCGCGAATCGGATAAACTCGCCAACCTCTTCGTGATTGATTCCACGCGTCAGCGTCATGATTGGAACTGTATTCATTCCCAATCGTTCGCAGTTTTCAAGCGCCTTACGCTTTGTTTCAGTCAAGTCGCGACCACGCAGCAATTCGTATGTACTGGACTTGAATCCATCAAACTGAAGATAGATAGAAACCTTGGGGCCATGCTTGGCAATTTTCTCTGCGAAATCAGGCTTGGCCAGCAACAGTCCATTAGTGTTGATGTAAACCTGCTTGATCCCTTTATCGATCGCCATTTGCAGCATCGCAAAGAAGTCCGGATGGATCGTTGGCTCACCGCCGGACAACTGGATCAAGTCGGCTTCGCCCTTTCCCATTTCGAGAAGTCCATCGAGCGTCGACTCAAATTTTTCGATCGACATAAACGACTTGTTTTGTGGCGACGATCCAGCGTAGCACGTGGGGCAAGTCAAATTGCAGCTCTGAGTGATCTCGATCAGCATATTGCAGCTGTGATTTTCGACCTGGTCACCACAGTGTTGGTTTGGCCCACAGCAGCAAGCAACTTGTTCGACGGCTGGATCTGCGACGTAATAATGGCGCACATCGGATGCCAGCAACGCGGAGAAGTCTCCGTGGTCGGCACAGGTTTTGAGCATAAAGACGCGCTTGTCTTTTTCGACCACTTCGGCTGGAATTTTCTCCAGGCATTCCGGGCAAATTGACGTTGTCGTTTTAATGGCACGATCGAAAATGAAATCAGACCGCGAGAACTTGCGATCCGGCGCCGTGATGTTTACGAGTTCTCTGGGATTGATCAAGTTATTCTCTCGAATGAATGCGGTTAATAGGTAGCCGAAGTCCCCAGACATCGGAGTTGGTCAATGGACTGAATTCTGGTGAGTTCAGTTTCTTCAAATTTTATACTAATGTCCAATGTCATGGTGTTCGTTTAACCCTTTACCATCGCCGACGGCGTCCGGGTTGGCTTGCGAGTATTGTTTGAGTGCTTCGGCAATTGCCGCTTTGGCTTCTTTGTCAGCGACGGCAGTTGACCTCGGTGAAAAATCAACTGACAACTTTCCTCCGTGCGGGCCGATCGGGACCACTCCCAATCGTTCTCGCAAATCGTCCAGGTCACGGTCCCAAAGCTCTTCCCACTTCATCGACAGCAACGGCTTTGCTTGAAGCCCCATGTGGTACCCGGCTACGATAGACTCAAGGCAGTCGCTAAACAAATCTGGCTCCTTGAGCATATAGCGAAACACACCTCCGGCACAAATCGCGGCCGCCATCGGGCGATGCGTTTGTGATAATTCCACCGCCTTGATCGCGATCTCACCCAAGGGATGCGTGTCGAATCCAGTCACTACATGCCAAATGTCATGTGTTTGGCGGATCCGCATCATCACGTAGTCGATATCATTTTGGACGTCGATCTTGCGATAGTAGTCGGGGTCAAATCCCATCGAGTCGAGGTGATAAAAGTACTTGTAGCCAAGTGTGTTTTTGGGAAGTTTACCCAGAGCGGTCGTATCCGGCACCGGCTGTAGGTAGCGCTCTTTGATCATTGCATCGACGGCAGGATCTTTAGAGGTAAAGCGAAGCAACTCCTGGGTGCTTTGGGATTTGAGGAGGCCGTCTTCCATCTCAAAAACAGATTGAGTTCCTTCAGGATTGAACATCATTCCGATGCTGCCCTTGAGAAAACCCAAATACGAAGGATGGGAGTGATGATTGCGATGAAAGTTTAACAGTGACTTAAGCATGCGATGTATTAGCGAGCTTTGGGTGTTTAAGAGTTTGTCGGCATATCGCCATTCGTATTGCACGCCATTTTTTTAGGCGCGAAAACAACTGGCTCTTTAGCCAAAATACTATTTGGTAAGCCGGGGTGTTTGAGTGGTTTCTCAGTCCGTTTATTTAGTCGCTTACCAGAACGAAACCTCCTGTCATTTTCCTTCATTGTTGCTGTAAGCAAAGATTCTGGCAAGGCGTTTCTAGTACCTCTGTCTGGTAGATAACGAAACTGCGCGGCAATCCAGAGTTCTTGAAATCTGGGTGAAGAAAATTAACCTCTGAACCCCAACGGCGTTTGATCAACGCGTCGCCAGGCGAGACCCAATCCATTCGGCGCCAGCTCTCCAACATAGAGTCGACCCAACTTATCTGCCCATATTGCGGTCTACGACCACTTTAGAAACAAACTGTTTTCGCAAATGCTTTTCCACAATCGTTCGCGAGTTTTGTTCCACCAATTGACGCAAGTAATAGCTTGGCACTTTGGCTCTGACAACGACCTGAAGGCCTTCGATTACAACGCTGAGCTCACTTGCGTATTGACCAATCGTCGATTCAATCGCGTGCTGTACCGTCTCGGTTGCTGAGCGGATCGCGCTTGCTTCCGAGACGAATCGCTTTCTTCTCCGCTTCAAGTGCGCAATCTCAAAAGAGTCGCCTTTCTTTTGCCGCCAACGCTCGAGCTCAATAGCAAGTCGGGAATCAGCGACGGTCGCGATTGAATCAACACGGGACTCCAAGTCGTTTTGAATTTCTTGAATCATAGCCACGACTTCAGTATCTGTCTCTCCGAAAATTCGCTTCTGCGCTTCGGCAACAGCCGGGAGGTAAAGCCGGTCAAAACCCTGAGCGTCCCGAAGAAGAGATGTCGGGAGCTCTTCAAGCAATTGCTTGGCTATTTCGTAGGGCACCAAGACACAAGGAAATCGTCCCAGCGCCAGTATTCGATTTGCTTCAACGCTCCCACTGCTTGGTTTTGCTATACGTTCACTGCTGCTATATTCGGGAAAATACGTTTGCAGAAAGCTGGCCGAAGCCATCTGTTGTAGAACGATCCATTTTGGCCGCTTTTTCCCGAGCAGGAACAGAGCGTTGATCCAGACGCACTGAACCTCAAATGCTCCAGGCGAGTCGCCCGATAGCTCCGCCAAATCAAAGTTTAGAAGTCCGCTTGAAGCGACCGCCAGCCCGGATGCTCGGTCGTCGCAAATTTGCTCCAGAGTTTTTTCAACTCGCGAGACAAAAACCCCTTCGCCTGTACGGCTGCTTTTGGCCCCCAACTCTCCCAGTTCAAGAGCGGTCATTGCCCAAAGTAGAACGCTCAAAGGCGAGCGCGGCTTGCGACCGCGAACCGACGATTGAATCTCGGAGTGTACGCGATTCAAAATTTTGATCGCTTCCAAGGCTCGGTTTTGCGGCAAAAGGACGCCGCGAACAAACTCAATAATCAGGCATTCATTTTTGAATCGTTTGGCAATCTTTTCGACTTGGGTCAGTTTCATTGGACTGCTGGAGTAAGGTTTGATCGCTTATGCGAAACGAACGGTAGATATCGACACAGCAGCGAGCGGCCGCTGCTACGTTCACGTCTGACTGCGTTTCAACTGAAAGACGAACGCGACGTGTTGCTGACTTCTTCTTGAGACGTTTCTTTCGTCTTTGATCCTTCGACCTTACCTTTTGATAAAAAATACGTTTCCAGTATTCATCATCGCATAAACCTGACCAGACTCATTGGCAAACTCATTGATCGCACGAATGCAACCAGGCCAATTGTTCTGGGGCCACGGTCCAAAGTCATCGCACACGATAATTCCGCCAGGAGACAACCGAGGATAAAAATACCGAAAGCTCGCGAGAGTAGGCTCGTAAACATCGACGTCAACATGGACAAAACGGTACTTCCGTTCCGGCAGCTTATCGAGCACCTCAGGAATCCAACCCTTAAAAATATTGACGTTGGGAAAATCATCCATCGTATTGCGAGCGATTTCAACTGACGTACAAGTGAAGGCGCCATCGTCATGACGTTTAATCGGAAACTCTCCGTCCTGTTCAACCGGCTCGGAAAGCCCTTCGAACGAGTCGAGCATAAAATGCGTTTCACCAGCAAAGGTGGAATTCTCCCGGCGAAGGTAGTGGCAAATCAGATAGGAAGCGAGCCCACGAAACACACCGGCTTCGGCAGTGTAACCTGGAATGCCACGGGTCAACTGCAAGAGTTGAGTCATATGGAAAAAGCGAGTTCGCCGTAGAGGCTGATCGCGCATCATTGCTTTTGACAACCCCGCCTGAAACGCTTCGATATATTCAGGTAAGTGTAAATGTGAGGCGTGGTCAGTGACTTCGTTTGTCACTCGAAAATCCAAGGCTTGTTCCATGACTTCTCCGATTTAGTATTGCCTACTGATCGGATTGTTACAGAAATCCTGTTTTGAAGGTACACCAATACTGGCCTGACAGTACTACTCTCGTCGCGTTGGGACGCCTCAGCTGTTCTCCAACTTTGGCCTGATCTTGGGTCAAGTTGTCAACCGTTTCACACCAGTCGTTTCGTCGTTTGACTGGTCAGAATCCTCAGGTTTATCCAATTTCAGATTAGACTCACCGTGTTTAATGGACCCCATTACTTTCCTAGCTCCTGATTCCTGACCAAGCAGGCGATCACCGTCATTCTCGCGCGATAAACAAGCTCAATAACATCACTTTGTTTCAATCC
>CAYSQZ010000257.1:5328-6741 GCA_964433035.1 uncultured Pirellulaceae bacterium
CGAAGCCGTCTCCTGAGTTCCTCCAAAAGCAACCTTGCTTGTCGTTCTGGATCACCGTTTGCGCTGCTGAGACCCAAGTGTTTCGGTGAAGCCCCGTTTCCAATATCAATTTGATAGGATGATTCAAAGAATACTTGATGAGAGCTCATGGTTAACTCAAACGTTGTGTTATTCAAAGCAAATGTCATGCAGTGAATTAGTCGCGTCGTCAACCTTCTGATTACATTCTGAATCCTTGTAGACTTCCGGCGATTTTTTCAGAAGTCGAAGTGTCCAATCCATTCGACAGCGAAACTGGTCATTAGTGGCGGAGAACCTACCGTTCAGCCACACCTGAAACGCACTCCAGTTTACTCAGTCTCTGGGCTAGCAACTTTTGACCCCGACATCAATTTGTCCACGCTGAATTTTCCACCGCCAACGACAAGTGCGACCAATGAGGTCACCATGGTGACAATGGGCAATGGCAACGGTGGGACGAACGGAACTTCCTTCAGTCCGCCCGGCAAATTTTGGGGATCCAGACCATTGATCGTCAACGTTGCAATAATGGCAGGAACCATAGTTGCGATTCCCAATAGTCCTCCCACGCGCGTAAACAACCCAGTTAACAAGAGGATGCCTGCGAGCAGTTCTGTCGCCGACGCAGCCCAAACGTTTAAGTCCACCATTGGAAAACTCGCGGCGGTCATGATGTTGGCAAAATGCTGCGGGTCCCCGAAGTGTTTGAGACTAAAGAACGTTAAAATTCCACCGGCAATCAGTCGTGGAATAATTGGAAAAGGTTTGTCGGTTGTTTGTTGAAGTTTTTTCATATTTAGGTTTCCATTTTCAATTTCAAATTAGAAGTGGTTTGTTTTCGCGTTCAAACCTTTTGTGTCTCTATTTGTTTTCCGCGCAGTCCACCATGATCTTTACAATGTCCGAGTGCATAAACATTCTTCCCAGTTCTGCTTCACGTCCGATTTTTCGATAGACCCAATCTGGTACGCCGATGTCCGAGAGGTAAAGCTCGCCAACAAAGGGTTGAGCCTTAGCGGCCAATAGACCTGCCTTGGGCAAGGCGAGTGTCATCGTCGCGTCGGCGACAATCGTTGACACATGGGACTCGCCAGTGGTCGAATCCAATCCCGAAGGCGTGTCCAAAGCCAGCACGGGTGAACTCATGGCATTTGCCCAAGCCATCAGCTCGGCGGCTCTCCCACGTGGATCCCCTTTCAAGCTGTAGCCGATCAGTCCATCCAAAAAAATGTCTGGTGCAGTATCCGATTCTGCTTCTGGCAGGTCGGAACTATTGATGTCCACCCCCAGCCGACGGAGTATCCCAAGCTGATGGGCTGGCACACCTGAATACGCTTCGTCAGGTTTCGTCGTCAGCACTGAAACCGTCGCGCCCCATTGGTGCAAGCGTCT
>CAYSQZ010000258.1:0-6664 GCA_964433035.1 uncultured Pirellulaceae bacterium
AGCGCCCCCGGCAGGATTCGAACCTGCGACACCAGCTTTAGGAAAGCTGTGCTCTGTCCCCTGAGCTACGGGGGCTAGTCATGTTTTTCGAGATGACATAACCCGTACATAACCTTTTCAGGATTTTGGCCAAGAAAAGGAGCTGGACGCACCAACGCCCAGCGGCCGCAGCGTGACTTTTAAGGAACAACGCCATGGCGAATTCTTATGCTACCAAAACACGGCCCGCGAAACCATATCCTGAGTTTCCTCTCTTTGCCCATAACAACGGCCAGTGGTGCCGCAAGATCCGGGGCAAGCTTCACTCGTTCGGCAGTTGAGAAGATCCCACCGCAGCGCTAAAGAAGCACAACGCTCAGCACGCGTCTCTCGATGGACGTGGTGAAGATGCCAGGCAAGTCTTGAAAATCAAATTGAAGCAACACAACAAGATCAGTGCACTTTTGAGATTGGCGGACCACGTTGGGGTTGGGCAGAACGGCTCGCCTGAGGTTCTAGAGCCAGTAAGCCTTGAGGTGATGTTAGCCGCGATGGCTGGAACCGCGCCGAATGTAGAGAAACCAAACAAGGAAGAAATCTAAAATGTCCGACATAATCTTCTTACAGGCCCTGTCGGTGGCGACCCGCAAACCAACTAGATTTTTTTAACTTGATCCGCAGGGAATTCAGCCTGTTTCATTTCACCATCTTCACTCCAAGTGCGAACATAGATGTCAGAACCAATCTGGATCGTACGAAGAAGCACGCAGGCCACTCCACGATTTGCCCACCGAAAAAGCTTGTTGCGATTTGGTTTCTTTCCTTCTAAGCCATCGCTTTTTTTCATCTGGCCGATTTCCTTCCCCGCGCTTTCCCCGCAATTCCCCCGCACTTTCCCCATGCAACGATGTTTTGTTTAAATCTCTTTCATTCGTCGAAGCTTCTCTGCTGGGTACATGCTATAACAAGCGTTTGCCCAAAATCTCAGGTCAATCAAATGATTAGTCGGTTTTTCTTGTGTGCTTTGTTAGTAGTCGCTATCCAATCAGATCGAGCCAATGCTCAAATAGATGGATTCTCAAATTTCTCAAAGAACTGGACCTATAACCAGCTTGATTCCGGTTCGCCTGCAGCTATTGGAGCTGATTTTATTGATATCACCAATGGAGCCGCTCAAGCACGAAATATTTGGTTTAATACTCGCCAACCCATAAGTGAGTTTTCTGCCTCATTTCGCTATGAGACAGATTTGTTTTTTTCTGTTGCAGGGTATGATTCTCCGGGTCTCTCCTTTGTTGTTCACAACTCTCCATCAGCACTGGAGGCGTCAGCAAATTCCAATTGTGGGGCTGGGTTTAATGGTATTGAACAAAGCTTGGCAGTTGTTTTTCGTTTATTAAACAATGGAAGGGTGATGGTTAGCATTCAGCGGGACGGAAGTGTAGATAATAGCGGAAGTGATCTTGGAGATCGGACTACATTTGACGAAGGTCTTGATGTAACACTTACTTATGATGGTGCTTTATTGAATTTGATGATTGATGATGGCATCGAAGAGCCATTTGTTCAAACTCTAATTGTATCACCAGACATTGCAGAATCACTTGGCTCGGGGGATGCAATTATTGGATTTGGAGCATCGACTAACGGCAACTTTATCTTAGCCAGTGTCACACGACAAACTATTAGTGATTTTCAGTTTGAGAGTTCTGGAGAATTGGTAATCGGCGATCTCGAACTTGGAGACGTCAACCAAAATGGTGTTGTAGATTTCTTTGACATCCAACCGTTTATCGACCTTCTAGCCGCTCAGGAGTTTCAGGCTGAAGCCGACATCGATGGAAACGGCGTCGTCAACTTCTTCGACATCGCACCGTTCATTGGCGTTTTGAGTAAAGCGGGCTAGAGCAAAGTAATCTGCCTAAAGACCGTGACGAGCTACGCGAACGCTGGGAAGCCGGCAACAACGGTCAATGGTGCCGACGGATATCAAGAGACGTGGAACGCGAATCTGATCGAATCTGTTAGACTAATGGGAAATCCGGTTCGGTAGGCAACGATATCTAGTCGAGTTTATGTGGGAAGCCTCTGACCCCTTGACTTTGAAAATAATTGGCGATGAACAACTCTCAAACGACTTTGTTGAAACTACTGACCTTTCTGGTGTTGACTGTAGTTTTTGCCACAACGGGTGATTCGTTGTTTGCTCAGGATCAAGACAAAGACAAGCCCAACATTGTTTTCATATTCGCCGATGACTGGGGTTGGGGCGACCTGAGTTGTCACGGGCATCCGTATGTCAAAACGCCAAACATCGATCGGCTGGCAAAAGAAGGCACTGACTTTCACCGATTTACCGTGGCCAGTGGGGTTTGCTCACCCAGCCGCGCCGCGGTGATGACGGGCCACTTTCCAGCTCGGTATAACATCGACGGCCACTTCGCGTGGGTTCCGTCAAATTCCCGGAGGAACATGCCTGACTGGCTGGACACCAACGCGCCGACGGTTCAAGGATTCCTCAAAGCTGCCGGATACAATACCGCGCATTTTGGCAAATGGCATCTGTCGAACAACATGATTTCGGATTCGCCGACTCCTGCCCAATATGGCTATGACCAGTACGGGGCATTCAATTGCTCCGGTGAACAGATGCCGGTCCACGAAGACGCAGACAACGCCGTTGCCTTCATCGAAAAAAGCCACATCGAAAACAAGCCCTTTTTCATCAACCTTTGGATGCACGAACCGCACACGCCGTTTCACACCGTACCCAAGTATCGTTGGCGATTCAAAGAACTTGAAGAAAAGGACAACATTTACGCTTCGGTTCTTTCTCACGCGGACGACCGGATTGGTGAAGTTCTTGATGCGATTGATCGACTCGGACTGACCGACAACACGCTGGTCATTTTCAGCTCCGATAACGGACCGGCTCGCGCAGCCAGCAAAACCAAACTCGATTTGACGCACGACACAGCGACAGGCGCTGGCTACAACATCGCTGCTGCAAAAGGAATCACGGGCGGTCGCAAAGGCTACAAAGGTGCACTTTTTGAAGGAGGCATTGGTGTTCCTTTCATTGTTCGCTGGCCCGGAAAAGTTTCTGCCGGGACAATCAATAACACCTCCCTGATATCAGCGGTCGATCTGCTGCCAACATTTTGCGAAATCGCTGGAGTCGAGCTTCCGCCGACTTATCGTCCTGATGGAATCAGCCAGGTTGCCACGCTAAAGGGTAAAGCCGGTAGTGAAGTCAATCGAGACAAGCCACTATTCTGGAAGATGAGCTCGGCGTGGCCAGCCAAAGTGAATAAGCCGGACCATTGGGTCGCTTGGGCGATCGTGGATCAGAACTGGAAACTGGTATCCAATCATGATCTTTCGTACAGCGAACTTTATGATCTTTCCCAGGATGGATTGGAAAAGAAAAACGTAGGTGATTCGAATCCAGAAGTTACCAGCAGACTTCTGGCAAAGATCTCCGACTGGCAGAATACGCTACCGCAGAAGCCAAGCGGTGATGTCTTCTCGAGCTTGAGATCCGAAATCAAACCGGGAAATTAATCGATACGATATCACAAGCGTAGATGATTGATGGCCGTGAACTAACGCGAGTTGGTCGGTAGGCTATTAGCCACCAGCTTTTTTAAGTGCTTTGAGTTCATCATGCTCTGGCATCTTTTTGTAAAACGGATCCAGAGGATAACAACCACTGATGATTCCGTTTCTCGGTGCCGTCGTGCAGTCGCTGAAGGTTCGGCAGATCTTTTTCCGCGCCATGACAGTTCCCTTGAGTACATCGGCAGGGAGATCTGGATAGCTGAGTACCATCCGGCCCAACCCGATCGAATCGGCCATCCCCTCGCGAACGACGGCTTCGGCAACATTGGGTAGCCAGTCCTGAAGATAACTGTACCCCGAACCAACAAAGAACATGTCGGGGTGCATTCGCTTGAGATCCGCGGTCGCTTTGATTTGTCGCGCTACGCCAACCAGCGGATCTTCTGGTGGTTGGTAGCCGTCGCTGGGCGGAAAGAATGCAGGCCGCTGGATATGCGGATTGTAGTACGGGCTGCCAGCAGTTGTGCAAACCAGGTTAATCCCCAATTCTTTGAGCAGGTCCATGAATTTGGAAGGCTCAGCCAAGTCGATCCCCGCACCGGTTCCATCGCCACCAAAGGTAAGCCGCTTGTCGCCCTGAGGGTGTGGTACACCAACTTTGTCTTCGCCTGGTTGGAACGGCAGAAAGTCAAAAATGCTAACCCGAACTGCGAACTTTAGTCGGGGCGCGGCGGCTGAAGCGCCGGCAACGATGTCACGCAAAAATCTCGTCCGGTTTTCGAAGCTACCGCCATACTTGCCCGGCCGATCAAATCCGCTCAGTAGCTCGTGGCCCAAATATCCGTGGCAGTGCTTTACATCAACAAAAGTAAAACCTGCTTTGTCGGCCAGCGTAGCGGCAGCGACAAAATCGTCGACCAAAGCCGCCAAGTCATCATCGCTAAGCAGTTTGGAGTCGTCATCGATTCCTAGCTTCGCATCCAACGCCGAATTGCGCTGCGCCGTCATGGGTTCGATTTTGGTTTTGTCGTTCGGTCTGGCAAAGCGACCGGAATGCGTCAGCTGTAAACCAACCAGCAGATCGTCCGAAGTCGAAAACTGTTTCTCATGCTCTTCGACTAGCGTCGTGCGGAGCGACTCAAGTTCAGAAAGGTTTCCATCATTGATCATCAGCTGATTCGGATTGGCTCGACCGTCTCGGCGAACCGCGACGGCTTCCCCGCCCCAAATCAGTTTGGCTCCACTGAGGCCAAAGTTACGCCAACGCCGCCTGGTTAAATCGGTTGGTTTGCCATCGTCTGTGCCGTCCCAGCCTTCCATTGGCAGAATACTAAAACGGTTGCCGATCTTCATCCCATCAACTTCAGACGAATGAGACAGGCACCCTCCGGGTTCTGGAGCGGTCTCGTCACAGGGAAGCTCAACACCCAGTTCAGAAATGTGTTGCGTAAAATCTTCGTGCGTCTTAAGTCGGGCTACTCGAGGATAAGCCATGATTCACGCCTCCATTCGCTTTTCAAGGTCGACAAGAATATTCTCCAAAACAAGCAAGTCGCTGCCTGGGCGCTTTGGAGATTGCGGATGAGTCAAGTCAGTCGAAATCTGGCCCCGCATCTTTAAAAACATCGCGGCAGAGTGCTTATAGGCAGGAACGTTGGGGCGAAACGCAAAAGTGCCTAGGTACTGGAGCAGATCATTGAGCTCGAAGAATTCAGGATCACCGGACTCCCACATCGCGTCACGTTTGGCAAATGCGTCGGGACAAAATGTACTTAAGCCAAGCAAGTAATCGCTTCCATAGATCACCATGTCGATTGCAAGGTCATTGCCGGTGCAGACTTGAAAGTCCGGCCGTTGCTCGTTTCGCAGAATCAGCCGTTCCCATTCAAGGGTTCGGCTCAGCGAGGAGTGCTTTGCGCCAATGCACGACTTGATTTTCATAAGCTCAGAATAAACGTCCAGGGAATAAACTTTGCCAAAGGGAGCAAAGATCTGTCCAAGCTCAAAAGCATAAAACGAATTGCAGGAGTCCCCGATCGCTCGATAAGCTGCCACAATCCCGTCGTCTTCTTGCTCTATCAAGCCGTACGATTGAACGATCACAGGGACGCCATTGGCGGACTCGATCTGATTCATGCTTTTGCGATAGCTGTCCAGATCAAGCGACGCGCCTGCTGAATCCTTGACAAACGCACCAGCGACATACTTTCGTCCGCTTGCAATTGAATTGGTTCGGTTGAGGACTTCGGCTCGTGTTGCTTCACCGATGAGATGGCCATAGCCAGTATCCATGTTGACTGCTGGAGCCAATCCCGCGTTGAGCGTTCGCTCGACGTGAGCATCGAACGCTTTCCAGTCCACGGTATCATCGGAGAGAAACGGAAGAAGAATTGCAGAAATGCCGTGGATCTTGCGCCTTGGCGCGATCAACGAAACAGGATCAATCGGAGGCATTAAGGAAGAGCCTTTTAGAATAAGTCAAAAATGTTCAGCTAATAGGATACTTGAATTCTTGGTTTTTGTCTTTGATCCTGGGTTTGAATTGGTTTGAATTAGAATTTCTTGCTTTAAAAAACGAGCTGTGGATCGGCTAACGGATGACTACTTCTTTTTCCAACTGTCTTTAGGCTCAAGAACCTTTTTGGCTTGGCGTCCATTGAGCCACTTTTTGGCGGCTTTATCTTCTTTTAGATAGGTGTCCCAAAATGCAGAGCTCAGGGCAAGAATGGATTTATGGTGATTTGGATTGCGGTGTTCCCTTAAATTAAATTCGCGCTCTGAAAATGCACTATGCTCGGCGCCATCAAGAACCAACTGGTAGAAGTGCCCTTTGGCCGGCAAGTGCTGAAAGACTTTCAAACGGACTTTAGGATCCGAGCGAGAAATGATCGGGCTATCGTTGGTCCCAGTCATCAACATCCACGGGATCTGAACACGCGCGTTATCTCAGCGGACGCTAGAGTCTGCCAACCTAAGGACGGAGCGAGGTAAAGTAATAAACCCTGAGTATAGCATTGATCGCGACCAGCCAACCAGTCGGGCTTCTCCGCTTCGGATCAACACATTGTTATCCGCCGATTGACGTATTGGCTATTTGGAATTAGCCTCCCTTGAGGACGTTAAT
>CAYSQZ010000259.1:0-6645 GCA_964433035.1 uncultured Pirellulaceae bacterium
TTACGCGAGCGTAAACATGGCACCCGTCAATTCAGATCTGACAGACCACTAGCTAGTCAGCGTGGCGAGAAGTACCAATGTTCACCTTCACGCCCAGCGCGGCGTTTTCACAATGATGCGACCGAAAAAAGATTGTGGCTTTGCCCGAGCTCCGCTTGATCAATTTTTGGCTCGCCGACAAAATTCAGAACCCTTGCTTCTCTTTTAGATCGATACGGCAACGTAACGGATCTTGCAATCACGTGATATCAAGTTGCCAGAGATTCGAACTTCCCAAAGACCATTCGCCCAGCGCTGGTTTGCAACATGCTGGTGACCGAAATACTGATGTCTTCGCCAATGTGGTCACGGCCATTCTCAATCACAATCATTGTACCATCGTCGAGATAGCCGACACCTTGACCGGTTCCTTCACCAGCCTTGACGACTTTAATGTTGATCAACTCTCCGGGCAAGAATACTGGCTTGAGCGAATTGGCGATCTCATTGAGATTGATCACTGGTACATTTTGAAGCTTGGCGACCTTGTTTAAATTGTAATCGCCTGTGACGACCTTCCCTTCGAGATGTTTAGCCAGCAAAAGCAATCTCATGTCCACCGGCTGCCCTTGCATTTCGGGCAGCTCTCGATCATAGATTTTGAAGTCGATCATGTCACTGTTCCGCAGCCGGTCCAAGACGTCCAACCCTCGCCGACCCCGACCACGGCGCATTTTGTCGCTGCTGTCGGCGATAGACTGAAGCTCCGCCAAAATAAATCGCGGCATCACCAACTGGTTGTCGATAACTCCAGTTTCAATCAAGTCTGAGATCCGACCGTCGATCACGACACTGGTGTCAAGAATGTATGGCTTGGAGCCCTTTACGTCTTTACTGAATTCGACATAGGGGATCACGAACCGAAAATCGTCTTTAGTTTGCCAAAGCAGGCTGATACAGCCATAGCAAATCGTGATTCCTGCAAAGGGCACGATATGGGAGCGAAGCGTCCCAAGATCAATTCCGCCAATCTCTCCCAAATCCAACCCAAACAGCGGCGTCAAAGCAAGGTTTACGATGTAGGTCAAAAACAGCCCCACAACCAACCCAAAATATACGCTCGAAATCATGTCAATCCGCTTATTGCGGACCAAAACATCGAGCAGGACTGCACCAACGGCGCCCAAAACAAACACGGCAAAAATCACCCACCGAGCCGTGGCGTTGGCGTCATCGCCAGTTGCCGCAGAGTTGAGCGTTTGGGTCAAACCCAGGCCGATTGCAATTAGGAGAAAGCATCCCCGCAGAATCCAAAGTGCCATTTAAATTGTTCTCTACTACAGGTGCAGCGACCGAATAATGAACGATTCAATCGCCATCGAATAAGGGAAATAAATCTATGGGCCTGCTCAGCGATAAATGGTGCTGATTAGCGCAAGCTGCACCGCGAATGTCGCGGAAAAACTCTATGCAATGATGACTGCCCTTACGCAGCAATCCGTGTCTCATATTACAGTGTAAGTCTCAGCTGGTTTTAAGGATAGCTGAAAAACAAAGAAACCACTTTGTGGACTCTTTCTGACATTCGCGTCTCAAGGGAACATCTTGCGAAACGTTTCCTCAAAAAAGTTGTCCGTCATTCCCGCGATGTACTCGACCGCCATTCGTTTGACACCCGTCTTTTCGGCTCTAACTTGATATTTTGCGGGAAAGTAGTCGGGATTGTCGCAAAAAGCGTGAAAAACCTGCTTAACGCGTCCTTGCGCTTTCTCACGGATAGTGATCAAGTCGTCGTGCCGGTAAACCCGCTGGTAGAGAAACTTTTCCAACTCGGTTTTCTGCTCCTCAAGCTCTTTTGGATGACCGATCACAAAATCGCTTTTGAGCGCTTCATCGACACTCTGAAAATCATAGCGACGCAGTTCACCAGCGCAATGGGAGAGCAAACTGGTCACCTGTCTCTCAATCAACCGGTGAACGAGGGCTTTTCTAAGCAGCTCTTCGTTGAGGCCCGCGTAGTTCTCTCGAACAAATTTCAAGCACTCAGCAACCAGACTCAGGTGCTTCATCCCCTCAATTGAAACCAAACCGAGCTTAATCGCATCGTCGGTATCGTGAGCATCGTACGCCGTACTGTCAGCCGCATCAACGAGCTGGACTTCCAACAACGGCTTCTGTCCTTTGAGGTTTTTGTCGACTCGGCAAAGCTGCCCCATCAATGACTCACGAGTCAGGTTTAGTCCGGGACGATCATGGAACCGGATTTCAATTTCCTGGACAATCGTCAGACCAAACTGGTTGTGAGAAAATCCACCATCATCTGCGATACACTCATCCAGTGCATCCTCGCCCGCATGACCGTAGGGCGGATGCCCAATATCGTGCATCAACGCCAACGCTTCGATCAGGTCTTCATTAAGCCCAAGAGCCCGCCCGATGGTCCGCGCAACGGTCGCGACCTCGTGGGTGTGAGTCAACCGAGTACGGTGGTAGTCTCCCATTTCGCCAGTAAAGACCTGCATCTTCCCGCTCAAACGACGATAAGCCGAGCTGTGAAGAATTCGATCGCGATCCCGTTGAAACGGCCCTCGATAAGGGTGCTCTGGTTCGGGATGCAAACGTCCCTTGGAATCGGCACTGCGCATCGCGAATGGAGCTAACAAGGCATTTTCACGTTGATTGACCCAGGCAAGCGGTTGGTTCAATAAAGAGGAATCGATTGTGGTCATGGATTTACTTGGAAAAATGATCTCAAAAGTTGACTATACCATTTGGCTTGCCATTGCTTACACGCCAACTTGGCTCCAAATGGGATTGAAAAATCCGTAGCCGAACATGCCCAACGGGGCGACAGTGCGCTTCACCCACTTCCCAAGGCAATATAGTTAGCAAAAATATAAGTCGGTTGCGGGCAACGCTTTGAAAAATCAATGTTCCCAAAAGCCGTTGAAAACTTTGCTAAACACAGAGATAATGTGCGTTTTGAGAACAATTTGACAAACTCTTTTGTCAAATCGGCCTCCCGTCCACACCATTAACCACAGAATTAATGCCATGAGCGATTCACAGATTAAGCCCGGCGTTGTTTCCGGGGAAGCACTCGATCGTTTGCTTCGTCACGCCAACGAAAATAATTATGCCTTGCCAGCCGTCAATTGCGTCGGCACCAACTCGGTCAATGCGGTCCTCGAAGCTGCTGCTGCCGTGAACTCACCGGTCATGGTTCAATTCTCCAACGGAGGCGGAGCCTTCTTCGCCGGCAAGGGTCTTTCCAACGAAAACCAGGCTGCGGCAATCGCTGGCTGCGTTTCAGGTGCTCATCACGTCCACGCGATGGCAGAGCATTACGGAGTTCCGGTTGTACTTCACACCGATCACTGTGCCAAGAAATTGCTTCCCTGGATCGACGGATTGCTGGAGGCTGGCGAGAAGTACTTCAAAGCCAACGGCAAGCCGCTCTACAGCTCTCACATGCTTGATCTTTCTGAGGAGCCACTGGAAGAGAACATCGAGATCAGTTCCAAGTACTTTGAGCGGATGAACAAGATCGACATGCTGATCGAAATCGAACTTGGCATTACCGGTGGTGAAGAAGACGGTGTCGACAACACCGACGTGGACAGCAGCAAGCTCTACACACAACCTTCTGAAGTTGCTCAGTTCTACGAAGCGTTGAACAAGATCTCACACCGCTTTACCATTGCGGCTGCCTTTGGAAACGTGCACGGCGTCTACAAGCCCGGTAATGTTTCGCTTCAGCCGATCATCCTCAAAAACTCTCAGGAGTTCATCAAGGAGAAGTTTGGAACTGGCGAACTGCCTGTCAATTTCGTTTTCCACGGCGGATCGGGTTCCTCTCGTGAAGAGATTCGCGAAGCGATCGACTACGGTGCAATCAAGATGAATCTCGACACCGACATGCAGTGGGCGACTTGGAAAGGCGTTCTGGAATACTACAAAGAGAAGAAGGATTACCTCCAGACTCAGTTGGGTAACCCCGACGGCGCTGATGCTCCTAACAAGAAAAACTACGACCCGAGGACCTGGATGCGACTCGGTGAGCAGTCCTTCGTTGAGCGACTTAAGGTCGCCTTTGAAGACCTCAACTGTGTCAATCGCCTTGAAGGTTTGAGCTAACTAACCCGTAACTTCGGGCTTCGGTTTTCAACCGACACCAAGCTCTCATGTGTTTCCGCCAACCGGATTCACATGAGAGCTTTTTTCGTTGACAGGCACTCCATCGTGCTGCCGACCCGCGACCGGCAATCCTCCAGATTTTGTGGCAATCCGCTGAGAAACTCGCAACAATGGAGATTTCTGAGCGAATGGATCTGCAAAGGGCGAGTCCAACGGTAACCAATCCCATCCGGATTTTCAGACAGGAGATAGATGCAAGCCAAAGAGATCTACTGCCTCAACTGTGACAAACTGGTTCCCGCTGAGCATATCAACATCAAGGAACTGATCGCCAAATGCATCAGCTGCGACCACGTGTTTTCGTTTCGGGATCTGTTTGACAGCCAGCCTCGATCTCCAGTCAAAGGCAGCCAGCCGTCACGTCCCAGCGGCATTCAAGTTGAAATGCTTGGTGGCAATGACGTGCGGATTTTGCGAAGCTGGTTTAACCCGGGCCTATTTTTTCTCTTGTTCTTTTGCATTGCCTGGGATGTGTTTCTGATTTTTTGGTATTGGTTGGCAATATTCTCTCAGGATCAAATTGTGTGGATGGCAGTTTGCTTTCCAGTCCTCCATGTCGCGGTGGGAGTCGCACTGACTTACTATGTTTTGGCTGGCTTCTTAAACAAAACGATCGTCGATATTACAAAAAGCGACATCAGCATTAGGCATCGCCCGGTTCCCTGGTTGGGCAACAAGACGATAATGCGACAAGACATCCTCGAAATCGAACTGGAATACAATGGCGTTTCCGATGATGCCAAGGGCAGGCAAATGACGGTCTCCGCCCACCACACTGATGGCCGCCAAGTCGTCCTGCTCAACGGACTCGAAGCACGCAAGGCCGAATATATGGCTTGGCAAATCGCGCATCATTTAAAACTCGATTTAGTACACAAAAACGCATAGGTTTATGGATTTTCTCAAAGGCAAGCAGCGCGATGACGATCTCGTCTTACTGGCTCGATTTGACTCTCCCCCAGCAGCTCACAGCGTTCGCCTCTTACTCGAAGCCCACGGTATCGACGCGACGGTTCAAAACGAAGAATCCAACGCAACACTGGGCGGTTCGATTTTCGGCCAAATCGGTTTGTTCAAGATCGAGTTGTTCGTCCGACGATCCGATCATGCTGAAGCTAAACTCGTCATGGAACAGGTTCCTGCAGCAGCAGAAATTTTGATTCCAGAGTGGAAATGCAATTGCGGCGAGACCGTCGATGCTGGATTTTCTATTTGCTGGTCTTGCGGGGAACCGCATCCTGATGAACCAGAATAGTACAACGTTTGCGAAATTGTTGTCGCGCTGCCACAATCGACAAACCTGGCTTCGAACAAATCCTCGCGACTCATTGCTCTGAAACGAATCAAAATGAAAGAAATGGAAAACACAATCTTCCTCGACAAGGACGCTGATCTAGGTGTCTTAAAAAACAAAAAGGTCGCGATCATTGGTTACGGAATCCAGGGCCGCCCCCAAGCACTGTGCATGCGCGACAGTGGTTTGGACCTGATCATTGGCGTGGGCGATAAAACGCGTCCGTCTTGGGCTGCGGCTGAGGAAGACGGATTCCAACCGGTCACGATTGCCCAAGCCACCGCTGCTGCCGATCTGGTTTACATCCTCCTGGCCGATCCTCCGCAGCCCGAGATTTACTACCAGTCGATTCACGACAACCTCAAGCCAAACTGTACGTTGGCGTTTTGTCATGGCTTCAATGTTCTTTACGGCGCCATCAAGCCGCCTGATAACGTCAACGTAGTTCTGTTCGTACCCAACGGTCCCGGTCATACCGTGCGGCTGAAATATCTCGACGGTTCGGGAATCTATGGTGCGATTTCGGTCGAACAAGACGTCACTGGTAACGCTTTAGAGATGGTTTTGGCTTTGGCCAAATCGGTCGGCAGCCTCCGAGTTGGCTCCGTAGGAGTGACCTTTCAGCAGGAAACCGAGGGCGACAATTTCGAGGAACAAGTCCTCTACGGCGGCGCGATTCATCTCATGAAAGCCACATTCGACACGATGGTTGCTGGAGGTTACCCGCCTCATTTCGCTTATGCTAAAGCGATTCGCTCACTCCGAACGGTCATTGACGTGATGGATAGTGTTGGGATCGAAGAGTACATCTCGCGAAGAAGCAGTCGGACGTGTGAGTTTGCCGTCAGGACCAGTGGCCCTCGGGTCATCAACTACGATGAAATTCAAAAGATCTTTGATGAGACCGAGCGCGGAGAATTTGCGGCCAACTGGATGCAGGAATGGGCGTTGGGAATGCCGAGACTTCATCGGATGCGGCGCACTGGAGCGGATTCCCTGATGGAGGAAACAGGACGAGAGTGGCGCGAGAAATTTGGAGAAGGCTAAGCACTGTCTGATATTGGACTGAGCTATAGAGGCTGTCACCGGACCGCCTTCGGCAGGGTGAATTTACCATCCAGAACTCAAATGGAAACCCGAAGCGTAAGCGAGGGCAGAGCCAGTTGCCGCTTCGC
>CAYSQZ010000260.1:0-6644 GCA_964433035.1 uncultured Pirellulaceae bacterium
TTGTTTCATAGACGGCATTGTTTCAAGGCGGCTTTGTTTCATTTAAACGGCAAGATCTGAGACCCTCAGCAAAGGAATTGTCGAGCTGTCTACAATCGTGTATTTGGTTTCGGTGTGCGTGTTTTTTCTGGCCGCTCAGTTTGAAGTAACTAACTCGGATGTACGCCAAGCTGACATTTCTGGTTCAGACGAATCGTGATAATCCCCAAAGTACAACAGGCTGCAGGCTTGTGACACAAAGAACCGTCACCACGCTTGCCGGATTCAAACTTCTTCTGATCGTAAAAGCCCGAACACCCCGTATTGAAAATCTGCATGCAATTTTGCAAGCATTTTCGGTCGATCTTTCTTCTTGTGACGTACCGCGCGTGCGTCAATAAAACGCGCATCAAAAACCGATTCCCAAAGACGATTGTTTGTTCGCTTTTCAGATTTGTCTCAACCGATTCGCGATGGCCATATTGTTCATCGTGTTTCTATCTCCGCTGGCCGAGCGCCTCGATGGTCAGGTTGCGCAAACGCAAATCAAGAACCAGTACTTCAAAGCTTCCCAGCGGTTTGAACAGCGACGAGTTGGCAGTAATCCAGTTCACGTCGCACAAGACTTCCATCCGGCGGCCCCCAAACAAAAAACGCCCTTTGGTTCCCAGTCCCCCGGTTACAAAACCGTCGCGACCAACCTCCGCGGATTCGGCGTTCCTTTCCAGATTAATGCAGACAACAGTTCCTTCATCGAGGTTCAGTTGTACGTTTCCAGGGACATGGGTGAGAGTTGGCAATTCTCATCGCGACAAGCGACTGATCAGAAAGAGTTCCCTTTTGAATCCGAAGAAGACGGCCAATATTGGTTCGCGTTGAAAACACTGGACCGCGACCGAAAACTGCTTCCTGAAGGCGACCCGCAACCCGATCTCAAGATCATTGTTGATACCATCAAACCGGAACTTGATTTTCGAGTCGAAACTGATGCGGCGGGTCGAATCGCTTGTCGCTGGCAAGCGACCGATGAAAACATTTCGCCGCAAACCCTTCGAATCTTTTACCAGCCGATTGGTAACGATGGTTTACCCGAGGCTTGGAAACAAGTTCCAATCAATTTACCCGGTAAAGCGCGAGCTGGGATCTACGCTGATCAACTAGCGTGGTGGCCCGATACAACGCAGCAAGCTGTCAATGTCGCCGTCGAAATTAAAGACATTGCGGGCAATGCCGTGCAACTGACGCGTCAAGTCCGTGTGTCCCAAGCTGCCTGGCGACACCAGCAGCAATCAACGGCTCAGGTCGCCACCAACCAACGATCGGGTGACCAATGGAAGATGCCGCAGCATGAGCATCAAGCACCACCGGCGCCTGCCAGTTCCCACCTCCAGCCGCCGAATCCTGACGTCGCTCAAGGGCAGGGAAATCACCCGCCCAACGTGGTCTGCAAAGACGGTGTTTGCCAATTGGTAAAGTCGCCTGGCCGACCGAGTACAAACGGATCAGGTACTCGCGGATTCTCCGCAGCAGGACCGAGTCAATCAAGAAGCAACTCTCAATTTCAACCGTCTCCAATGAAGCTGGTCGGCTCGGAAGTCGAATTCGCAGCACCGCCAGTTCCAAATGGATTTGATCCATGGCAAATGGCGGACGATGCGACTCCGCCAGCGCCCATCGAACAATCTCGGAACCAAGCCGCCGAAAATTATCTGGCCCAGCGGCGATCGAATCAGGCTCCAGCAGGTCCTCAGACTTGGCAAAGCGAAACCGACAATTGGATTCCCAAAACGCAATCAAGCAGTTCAACAACCTTGGGGCCTGATCCAACGTTGGCTCCCACCGCTTTCTCAAATCCGTACCGACCACCTCGGCAGCCAGTAACTGATGTGCCCTCGAATCCTGCAAGCTTGATACGAAAAGGAGATCAGGTTATCGGCGAGTCGTCGACGCTGGGAGCGACCAATCAGTATCGTGGCTTGGACAACCAAGGCGGTCGGCCGATCCCTCGGTCAACGTTGCTACCAGGGGTAGACGGAAACAATCTGGGACAGCCACAACAACAGTATCAGCAACACCGCTTCAACGTACCACCGGCTCCCAACCAACAAGAATTTTTACCGACCAAAAATCTATCCAGTGTTGGCTATCGGTCGCCTCCAGTTCGTCCAACCCGAGACGTAATGCCCAATCGCCAATCCAAGGCGCCGATTCAAATTATTGGCAGCAAACGATTTCGGCTAAACTACGGAATTGATTCAATTGACCCATCGGGAGTCGCGCGAGTTGATCTTTGGATGACCCGCGACGACGGAACCAATTGGCAAGCGTGGGGAAGCGACCCTGACAACCGAAGCCCGTTTCCAGTCGAAGTTCAGGAGGAAGGTCGCTACGGTTTTAAAATCGTCGTCCATTCCAAAGACGGTTTGACAGGGCAGGGGCCCTCAACAGGCGATGATCCAGACATGTGGATTCTTATCGACACCCAGTCGCCCTTGGCGCGGATTACCTCAGTACCTTACGGCAGAGGCAGCGAAGCCGGTCGCCTCGTGATCAACTATTCAGTCTCGGACAAGTTTCTCACACTCCGGCCGATCGTATTAGCGTTCAGCCCCAACCCGCAAGGTCCGTGGGATGTGATTGGTGAGGGCCTGAGAAACGAAGGCCGTTATGTTTGGAAGCCTACGCCGGATGTTCCCGATCGCATCTTCTTACGCATCGACGCGCTCGACAAAGCCGGTAACGTCGGCGTACATATTCTTAGTCAGGCCATCGACGTCTCAGGTTTGGTGCCACGCGGAACGATTCACGGCGTTGTTCCTGTCGCAACGCATTAGACCCTGCGGTCTTAATTGAACCTGAAGCAAACCCGACGCATCATTGGCCGTCTCCGATCGGCTCGCCTGTCGAGCACTACCGTCTTTCAGACGTCTCTGCTGGCCTTGAATTTCCACAGATCGTTCCAGAATGTTACTGTCTATGTTCAGGGAAACCCGAAACGTCAGTGAGGGACGATCCTCGCTGACGCTTCGGGTTTCCAAACAGAGACTCGTATTATGTGCGTCGGTAGGCGCACCGTAACCTCGCCCACTACCGAAACAGCCGCACAGCATCGGATCGCAAGCGTTAATTTCTCACAATCCGGCTTTCATCAAATTCTTCGTCTTTTTCCTCTTTTTCCTTTTCGCCTTCTTCGGGCTTGGGTAACAGCTTCTTGACTTGTTCTTCCGAAAGCTTAACCGGGAAACCGGCAGGTAGTTCGGCTTCTTTGTTGTCGATCGTAAAGACACAACGGAACGACTGTGAAGCCGAGTCGATGACTGGTGAGACGAATTTTAGTTTTGCTTTGATATCTTTTGATACCGGAGCACCAGCAGCCATCTCGTAAATTTCGCCGCCTTTGAGCTTTCCGAAAAGTGCCAGCGGCAGATTAAGTTCAACCTTGAGGGCATCCGCAGCAACGATTGAAAAGATCGGCCGACCCAGCTCAACCATATTTCCAATGCTAACATGCTGCTCGGTAATGATCCCCGAGAACGGAGCTCGAATGATATAAGCATCAAGTTGAGCCGCGGCAGTTTCGGCAGCCTTCTGAGCACGAACCAACTGGCTCCGCTCACGCTCAACCAGTGCCATGGCTTTCTGGTGCGCCCCTTCGGCTTCCTGAAGTTCCATTTCATTGCCAGCACCGGTTTCCAACGCTGCCCGGAACCGCTGCAACCGCGATTCGGCTTCGGCAGCATCAATCAATGCGATGTTGATTGCGGATCGGTCATCGGCGATCGCTTTGGCAGCCTGATACTCGGCTTTGCCAAGCGCGTATTCAAGCGTCGCCAGCAACTGCCCCTTGGTGACTCGCTCGCCTTCAGCAACGTGAACGGTAGTCAATCGTTGGTTGACGACTGCCGCAATATCTGCCGTTTGATCTGCCATTGCCAAACCTGGCATTTGACGCATCTCCATTTGACCATTGGCGGAAACGACGCAGGCTAAACCGAGAACGATTGAACTGGTAATTGTTTTAAGTGAATTCATTTTTAGCGATTTCATGATTAACTCGTGGGTCTATTTGAATCCGGAATCGGATTCGAAATTTTAATTAGGTTGGGTTCAAAATCTGATTTGAAGTTACTTCGCAAATAATTTGTTGGTGAACATCTTGAAATGCTTCAGTGTGAAACTACCGATCGACTCAAATCGACGCCTGAATCTCACGTGAGCTGTTGTATTTTCAGCGACTTCCTGAGCCGTATCTTCTTCAAACGTCACGTCGACGTGGAAGTGAGGTGACTCAGCCATGCCTTCCTGATCGACGAGAATGTCACCGCCAGCTGCTTGAGTCAGGCCAGGCATCTCAATCATGTTGGAACCCGAGGGCTCAACACGGGTCACGATCGCTGACTGACGATGGTTTCCGCTGGTGCGAAGACGAACCGACACGCGATCTCCGACTTCGGGACGGGTATTGGCAAATTGTTGATCGCTGAGGATGACACGAACCAATCGTGGTCCCTTTCCGACCTTTGCCAACTCGGTTCCCATTGGAATGTAGCTACCGATCTGTTGAGACTTGGGGCACTCCAGAACAACACCTTGGCCCATGGTTTGGACATTTTGCCGTTGCAGTTCGCGCTTGGTCATTGTGACTTCGGCCTGAGCCATGTCCTGCTGATACATTAGCGAACGTTGTTCAGCCGCCGTTGAAGTACTCGCGGCGAGCATCATTTGCCTGGCCACCCGGAGGTTTGCCGAAGCACTCATGAATTGATCTTTGAGGTCTGGATTTTCAACTTTCACCAGGACTGTCTTCGCATCGACTGTCTGGTTGGGCTCGACGCAGATTTCGCTGAGGTAACAATCGAATGGTAAGCGATGAACCTCAACGTCTTTGTAAGTCAATTGTCCTGAGGTCACGACTCCACCTGGAACCGGGACGAACAACGCAACCACTGCCAAACCGGCGATCAGAGCCACGCTAAGTCCGACTGCTCGCCCTCGAACGTGCTCAACCTCTGGGTCCCACCACAAGTAGGACAGGCACTTCTTAAAGGGAAGTATGATTGCCGAGCCGCCAAACATGATTCCGACAGCCATCCCGGCGAGGTAATATTGGCCGGCGACCATGAACGCAATCGTCAGGATCAGCCAGAACTGGTAGATAACTGCGGCGATACCGTAGACCAGCATCCAGACCATTTCACGAACTGAACCGCCCGACGAATGGCCAATGTTCATTGGCAGCCCGAGTGTGATTCGTTTCATTAGCCCACTGGCGTATTGAGTTGATCGACCCCGCAAGTTGGGGATTCCGGTCAAGTCACTCAGGATGTAGTAGCCGTCGTAACGCATCAGCGGGTTGGCGTTGAATAGGATGGTCATGAAACTTGCCATCAAAACGACGAAGTGAGCTGTCGAATTAACGAGGCCTTCGGTGGTGAATGCCCAAATAAACATCGCGATGCAAGCTGAGATCATTTCAAAGTACATGCCACCCAGTCCGACCATGATCCTTCCGCGGCGAGAAGCAAAACTCCACGAGGAGCTAACGTCGACGTAAGCCATCGGCATGCCGACCATCAAGAATCCGCCCATATCAGGAACCGCACCACCCTGTAATTTACAGGCGTAGGCGTGACCGAGCTCGTGCCAGAATTTCAAAGCCGTCATGACAGCTACGAGGATCAAGAGATTACGCGTGGCCAGTAGATCCGCCATCGGCATGTAGAAATCATCCCAACGGGCGAACAACAAACCGATTGCCGCAACCATCATCACGCAAAAGATGTAAAAGAAAGCACGCGTGAACAAGGGACGGGCCAGATGCATCGTTCGATCGAGAAATCCGTCCGGGTTGAACAGCGGAATCTTGATGAACAGCAACTTCATCAGGGACTTTTTCTTGGCTGCTTCCTGCCGCTTAAGATATCGCTGATAAAGTCGATTTCCATTGGTGATCGGCAAGTCCAGCAAACCTCGCATTTGGAGGTCCAAGACAAATTTATAAAACGAACGCTCGTCGCCCTGGAGTTTGTTTTGACTCGAAAGTGTTTCGTAGACTTCTGAAAGTGTGCGTGTTTTGTCCAGCGCTGAGAGAACTTCATAGTCCGCTTGTGAAAAACGATGTGACTGAAAGCTGATCGGGTCATGCACAATATAAGATGGCGTACCGCGAAACAGGTGCCGCGAGACTTTTAGGTCGTGGCGTGCACCGAGTTGAGCGCTATGCAGCTTCTCGATTGCTTCTCCTAAAGAATCGTCTTCAGCAGGAGGCTGTGGTGCGATAACTTGACTCATAGCCAGAACCCCAATCGAAGTCGATCAATGATCCCGTGAGTTGTCATCCACCAAACAGGTTGCCAGCCAGCACGTACGTTCGCGTAACCGGTCATGCCGGTGCGAAGCCATTCCGAATCGCCGGAAACTTCAGCTTCAGCCAAGACAACGTTTTGACCATCGACGACCGTCGTTGCTGGAGTGACTTTGGTAATCTTAAACTTGTGTCGGTCACTTGGACGAGCGCTTGATGAGAAGTAACCCTCATAGCCGGGCTGGATTAAAGCCGCCTTTGATTCAGGAATCTGAAGTTCAATTCGCATCCCTTCAGTCGGCGCGACTTGAATCAAGCTGGTTCCTTTGGGAACGACTTGTCCGATTTGATGTCGCAAGTC
>CAYSQZ010000261.1:0-6642 GCA_964433035.1 uncultured Pirellulaceae bacterium
ACAAGTCGTAGCTGCGTTCGCCTAGCCGAGATGTCGCACGTCGTACGACTTCCTCTGGCGGAAACTCAATTTTTGAATCAACGACGACGATGGGCCTGGATTGACTGAACGTCTCCAAGTCGACTTGTTCAATCACCGCGTTGTCGATGTCGAAAATCCCCCGACCGAAATGCACGACGTTTCCATCACCACATGCGATTCCGTGATGCTCGTAGACGCCCAGTTTTACTTTTAAGTGGGTACCAGGCGCGAAATTGGTTTGGTCTGCTTCTATTTTTCTTCTCCATTGGCGTGCGGTTGACGTAGGTTCGGTTTTTAAACGAACCTGCCATCCGCTAGGCTTAACAATCCGGTTAAAAACCGAATCTACGAAACGATTTGAATTCAAACAGATTATATCCAAATAGCAGCTCCGGGCAGATTGGATGCTTTTTTAAAGCAGTCATTGACGGTTTTTAGCCTTGTAAATCAAGTGTGCGTTTTCGTGGACATTCGGGGCCGAAGCAACGGTCGCGTTAACATGGGGCGAGTTTGCGGGTTGTGCGGCACAGTTACAGCCGGCTTGCCCAAGAGGTCGATGTAACAAAAGCCCGCAACTTTTGTTCTTGAATCGAGACCGCGTGACCCAGCCATCCCCACCGCCATCCCAAGACGCTCTCAAAGAGTTAATCATTCGCGTTCGAGATTTGGCGCAAAAACGCCTCGTCCAATTTGCCAAGCAGGATGTAGCTGATTGCAAAGAATCGTATCTGTTTAGCAAGGATCACTTTTGCGGGATCAAGTTTTCGCTAGGTCCATTCAAAGCCGAATGGCGTTTTGGACAGAACCAAATCCAGTTCTCACGAAGCGGCAACAATATCGGACAAGTAGCCGTCGATCCAGCCGCAGGTTCAGTTCGCAGAGCTGCTTAAAAACGGTCTCGCCGCTTTGGGATCGAGGAGAAGTTGGGGACAACCTGCAGGCAGATGCGGCACAAAAAAACCGTGTTGAGCCAAGCCCAACCCGGTTTGTTGTATTTGCTAATAAGAGTGTGCCCCTACCCGGCAGCAGCATCATCATCGGTCGATTCTTCGACCTTGGCTTTCTTTTTCTTCTTCAAGGCAAGCTTGACAACGCGAACCTTAGGAATCCCGTAAGCAGAATCGCCTTCTTTCCAGCGGTCTTCGTCAATCAGTTTTGTAAGCCGCTCAGCGCGGGTCAAAACATTTCGTGTCTTGGCGGCACCGGCTTTAATCTTGAGACTTTTATCAATCGTCATCGTTATACTCTTCGAGCTTTTTTATTTTCGAACAACGCTCGCCCTCAAAATGAAGGCTGAACGGAACGGCGGATTATAAAGTACGGTTATCGGCCCTTCAAGGTCTAATTCCTCGGTATTTTCCGGGTAAATCGCACTGTTGGCCAGAATTGGTTGGTCGCCACATTCGTGGACAATTTGTCCAGCCCCAAAGGGTTCAAGATTATTCGAACGGATCCGAATCCGGGTCGGATGAAACTGCAAAAGGATCGGAATCTTGTGGAGCCGACGGCTTCGCTACTTTGCCAGTTGAGTTTGCCGAAGCTTTGGCTTTCTTCAGGGGTTCGTTTTCAATCTTGGTCGCTCTGGCGTCTACCTTGGTGCGACCAAGAACGTTGGCTTCGAGGTCGGCAAGGAGTTTTTCGATCTGTTGGTGAACCTGCTCTGATTGCGAAACGATCAAAATCCCATTGACCGCATCAATCGCCCCCAATCCTTGGCCCGTGCTTTTCCAGGTATCTGGCGCTACCATTGATTGCACGAGATTGACCAGCGTCTGTTCACTGGTTGGCTCAGTGAGATTTTTCTCCAAATCCGATTTCATCAACGACAGGATTTGGTTCAGCTTTTTATCCAATAAAGCAGATGCGTTTGGGGCGTCTGCTTTCGGCTTAGAACCACTGGCCTTGCCTTTTTGCGAAGCCTCAACTCCTTGTGCGACTGAGAAAACGCCACCGCCACCTCCACCTCTGCCAGCGCCCCCGTATCCACCACCGCCGAAGTTTTCTCTTCTCTTTGGGAGTACCGCGACCAAATCACGGCAGTCGTACATCTTCAAGCGAAACCATTTGACGTCTTCGGCATCGTCAAGCGAAATGATAATAACGACGCCATCATCGATGACATATGTCGCATTTTTAGTTGCAAGCATCAGGGTCAGTGCTTTGCTGAGCGGGATCCCTGCCAAATTAATCGTGACAGGCTCGTCTTCAGTTAGGGAGTCGTCCATTGCAGAAATGCTCAGTAAGAAGTTTACGCCAAGCCTGAGTTCCAGGTCTTCCTCGACCTCGCTCCAAGGAGTTTGATCATATTCCAAATCAACGACTCTCTTGAGTGCCCGCTCGGTTTTGATCGTTGCTTCGGTGCCTGGTGAGAACCGAATGGGCGGCTCGGTTTTCGATTCTGTTTTTTCAACAGCCTTGTTGTCCTGGGCGATTGATGTGCTGGGAGCACCGAAGTGCGACTGGCTGGGCCACATTGCCATCAAAAGTACCGCAACCAAAAATGAACCCGCGATCGAGAATGTAACAAAACGCATCATTTGCCTCCGCTTTTTATGATTGATTACTGACTGAAAATTCTTAGCCATCGCGGCCGCATCACCAAACTCCTCAAGCGCTTGTCTGATTGCATCTTGCCTTGGAGTGCCTTCACCTTCCAAATCTGCTACACGCATCTGCAAATGATCTCGTAACTCGCCTGCAATTTGATCTCGTTGGTTGCGAGACAACTGCAGCAGCTTTCCAATCAACGCAAGGTAGTTTTCAAATTCTTGATTCGACATGGTTCTCCCGGTAGTTTGATTCCGACCACGATTACATTCCGATTCCAAAACGTGAAATCAGTCCGATTTTGGAAGCAGTTTTTAGACACGAGTGGGAAGCAACGAAGTCTCTTAGTTTTCAAGTCTCAATGACCGAGTTGATTAAAACACGATCAACTCAGCGGTAAGTGAATAATAAAATCGTCAAGTAGGTTTGGGCTGACTGGCCACACTCCCAATCAAATCCGCCACGCATTTTGCATACTGTCTCCACTGACTGGCCTGCACACTCAATCGCTTTTTTCCTTTGGCGGTCAAGTCGTACCATTTTCGTTTACGACCTGTAGAGTTGTCCCAGCGACTGCGAATGAGCTTGTCAGTTTCAAGCCGGTGAAGCAGCGGGTAAAGCGTTCCCGCCTGCAATTTTATTTTGCCCTTCGATGCAGCGCTAAGTCGCTTTTGCAATGAATAGCCGTATTGCGACTCCTCTGCCAAAACCGAAAGCACCATCAAGTCAAGACTGCCGCGCAGCAGGTCGCTCTCAAATTTCTGCTCTTTTGACTTGCTCATTTTCATATCCTCCGTGTTATCGCCTCTCTATGTATAGACAGGCGATACATTGTAGTCAAGCGTTTTCCAGGCGGATTTTTTGCTTCGAAGAGAGTCCACCGGTCATTTTTTCTGCAGTAGTGAGATAGCGGTTCGACGAAACAAAGCCACTCTCCCAAGGTATTGGGAGGGTCGAGAAAAGACGATGATCGGCTTTGATCGGGAGGGTTGATGTGCTTTACCTGCAAACCGGCTTGGGGCGCGGCCGTGCCCGGATCCGTGAAAGACCTCCCGAGCGCTTTGCGCGCCCCTTAGACGACGGGGTCTGATCGACTCATGCAACAGATCCAATTTCGTTGAGTCTGTGGGTGTTATATGTACACTTTGTCACAAGGTTCAAGAACCTTGGGATTGATCTATCGCCGTTGGCGTAAACCCAGCCCCTGCAAGAGCCGAAAGAGCTTAAGGCCGGAAAACAACATTAACCTTTGCCACTGGCAGTTCATGTACCGTGCCATTGGGCTAAAGCCGAGGTTAAAGAGTTCAGGGAACACACTACTTCAATGGCGTTTGCTGTTTCAAGCGATCGAGAAACGTTGTGCCGACATGCTTTCTTGAGAGAACCGTAGGCTGAGAGAGTTTCTCGTCGACAAACTCGTCGGCACCGATGTCCTTGGCATCTGAAGACCGAGCTTGGTTTTCGACATCTGAGGTAACAAAGTCAAATGTTCCCTTGGCCGCGTCGACCGCTGGGCTCGTCTCTGACAGGCTGAAAAGTCCATTGTTGGCGATCAGCTGCGGATCTTCTCGAAGGCCCGGCAACGCTGGTACTAACTCGGCTCCGAAGAATAAATTTTGCGACCAACTCAACCCAACGGTCGGCAAGCTTGCATCGACAAGCTTCTTGTTCAAATCGTCGACGAATATCAAATTATTTGCCACCACACCGGTTGGCGCTCGCTTGCCATGCTTGCTATTGAGGAAGATACTCTTGGCGCAATTTACAATTGAGTTGTGGACGATCGTGACATCGTCGACAGCTTGATAGCCGTTGGAGTCGCCACCACTGGGCTTTTTACCACCCTCGATTGATATCGCCGCATTCCAGGTCGTTCCGGTCAGGCCTTGCATGTAATTGTTGAAAATGCAGTGATGACTATCGTTGATCCGGATCCCGCCAGCGTCCTTGGCTCCATCACCCAAAAAGAAGTTCCCGTTTACCGTCGCGTGATGACCATGTCGCAGAACCAGAGCGCCGTTGCACTGTCGGAACGTGTTAGCGGAGTAACGATTGTAACTTGATTTGTTCGATATGATTTCATTCTCTCCGTTGCATCGCAAAAACAAGTTATGCTCAACAACGCATTTGGCGGGCCGATTCTGATCGCCGCTGAAACCAAGTCTGATCGTTTCATTGTCACTGCCCTCGTTAGCAGCCACGTCGGCAAAGTAGTTCCATCGAATCGCATGTTCTGCAGACTGCTGGGGTGCCAACCCACCCAGTTCTATCGTGATCAAAGCTCCTTTGTTGGGTTTGCCGCTGAAGTGACAATGATCAATCTGATTGAAACGCCCGTAGATCTGTATCCACTTGGCAGTTGTCTCTTTGTTGTCCAATGACGTGAACGCACAATTTGTTATTCGAATATGTTCGGCCCCCACGTCACCACTGCCTCTAAATTGGACCGGGTTATAGGCGGAGGCAGCTCCGCCTTTGCCGTCAAAGTGAAACCCTTCAATTATCCACCATTTTGCATTGGTCCGAATCTGCGACTCTCCAACTAAAACCACTCCACCTGGCTTCTCGGCTCGCAGCGTTATTGGAGCCGCTTCGGTTCCATCGATTCCATTGAATTCGATTTCCTGGTCTCTGTAGATGCCGTTAGCCCAGATGATCTCATCGCCCGCAGAGACAGCACCCGATTCGATCAGATCACCGATGGCATCGGCGGAATCGACACGATGGACGGCGCCGAAGGAAGGACTGCGAATGACCAGGCAGATAACCAGGCAAAGAATCAAGTGTTGCATAGGTTCAATCTTTTGATTTCGCGAGCGTGTCGTTGCGAGGATAAGTGGAGCAAATTCGAACAGTCCGGCTCGGCTTGCGACCCATCGATTATAGTAAAGTTCTACCCACACAAGCGCTAAGATTTCCGAAATGCCGCACCAGCCAAGCGAACCTGAATCGAATTCCCCGCTCTTGTCTGATTCACCGGCTCGCGTCCTCCAAGGCAGTTCGTTTGCGGCTCAATTTACGGCCATAACTCCAAGGGGGCCTCGTTGCGAGGGCAGAGTCAGTTGCCGATCTCAATTGAAACAAGAAATCTCACGTATCGCCACAAACTACTGCAGTCATTATGGTAACCCGAAACGTCAGTGAGGGACCGATGCCTCGCTCACGCTTCGGTTACCGCCATGTAGAGAGCACGTTAAAAAAACACTCAACCAGGCAAAACAATCATGATTGAAATCGATGGCTCACAAGGCGAAGGTGGCGGCCAAATAATCCGCTCATCCTTGGCACTGAGTGCCGTAACGGGAAAGCCGTTCAGCATCAAGAACGTCCGCGCTGGTCGAAAGAAGCCCGGTCTCAAGCGTCAACACGTGACGGGAGTCAATGCAGCGCGAGAGATCTGCGGTGGAGCGGTCGTGGGCGCAGAGCTTAACTCGTCGGAGTTGAAGTTCATTCCCGGACCGATTCAATCACGCGACTTTCATTTCAAAATTGGAACTGCAGGCAGTACGACTTTGGTGGCTCAAACGGTTCTGCCAGCGCTGATGATGGCAGAGCGCCCCTCAAGCATTACCGTTGAGGGTGGTACTCATAATCCTGGTGGACCGCCGTTTGACTTTTTGGATCGGGTCTATCTTCCTCAAGTCGAAAAGATGGGACCGAAATTCAAATCAGGAATTGTATCGTACGGTTTCTACCCAGCAGGCGGCGGAAAAATCAAAATCGAGATCACGCCCTCACCTGTCCTCAGTGGGTTGAGTTTGACGGAACGCAAACAGAAAACCAAAGCCAAATTGATGGCGTTGGTATCCAAGCTACCGCTTCACATCGCCCAGCGTGAACTCGACATCATTCGACGCAAAGGCAAGTATCACGAGTCAGAGTGCTATCCGATCGAAATCAAGAACTCACCTGGCCCAGGAAACGTGCTCATGATGGAGTTCAATAGCGGTAACGTGAACGAGATCATAACCGGCTACGGAAGTCGCGGTGTTCGGGCCGAAGACGTGGCTCGCAAAACCTTTCGAGAGGCCAAACCCTACCTGGCTTGGAGCTATCCAGTAGGAGAGCACCTGT
>CAYSQZ010000262.1:0-6616 GCA_964433035.1 uncultured Pirellulaceae bacterium
TCGTCACCGCCACCACCGTTGAGGATATCATTGCCGTTTCCACCGAAAAGGTGATCATCTCCTGAGCCACCAGATACATAGTCTTTTCCAGCGCCACCTCTGACTTCGTCATTGCCAGCGTTACCTTCGACAATGTCACTGCCTTTTCCACCGCGAACAACATCATCGCCGCCTTGGCCATGAAGATGGTCATTGCCCCTAAGACCTCTGATGATCTCATCGAAATCTGTTCCATCGATCTCATCGTTGCCAGAAGTTCCCTCGATTACCGGCTCATAGCTATTGATGTGGTCGAAACTACCGTCAACAAAGTCTCCATATTGAGTTGCAGAGAACATGATGCGTTGCTCCAACAGCTCGATGCTCTGTTGCTGCTGTTTTGGCGGCTGCTTGTTTGGATTGCTGTTAGTTTTAGAGAAAAGGTTTGTCAGGATTTGCTTAAGGTTCATCTGTGTTTCTTTCGTACTTCTGAGTTTTCTATTGGAGGTTTGCGACAGATAGTCTCTGCCGTGGCAAGGACGCTTTGCCTTCAGTCCCACCCAAAGCAAATGAAGTTCCATTTGTGATCTGGCGTTCAAATGCTTCAGAAAAACGGAGATTTGCCGTGTTTTTCGAGTGGTTTGTGAAAGATAACTGTCGATAAAAGGCATCTGAGGTTTCGTTTTCGCATCATCCTGTGGACGTTTGAGCCCATCCAACGATATCCTAGAGAGTTCGACCGCTCGGCAGTTGCTTCCTGGGTGGTAGCCAAACTTTTACTTTCTACTAGAGATAACTTTGGATTCAGAATTCCAACCCGATCCGCTGCCGGAACTCGAAACTCGAGCCCCCGATGCCGCCAATAGCGAGGCTGGCATCGAGCAATCTGCCAGTCATTCCTTCGACCAAGCGTCCGACTCGGCGATCCGAGTCACCGAAACTGAGCCGATCCAACTCGATGGGAATCCGATTGTTGTTTCAGATCAATTTTGGAAAGTTGATCCTCGAAGCATTTCTGCAGAGCGCGTCAGCAATTTGATCTTTGCTTCGATTGTTTTGGTCGCCGCGATTGTTGGGCTCGCGATTTTCTGGTTTGGCCAGGGCGAGTTCAATACACTTTGGATTGTGGTCGCGACTGCGGTTTTTCTGACTTTGTTGTCGCTCTTAGGTTACGGAATTTTCTGGCCGTCGTTGAGCTACCAGAGGGCAAGCTGGCGGCTTGACGAGGAAGGGCTTGAAATACGACGCGGGGTTTTGTGGCGGCACCGAATCACTGTGCCCCTGGGGCGGGTTCAGCACGCCGATGTTTCCCAGGGCCCGTTGCAACGTCAGTTTGGGATTGGCACTTTGACCGTTCACACCGCCGGAACGCAGCATGCATCGATTCCGCTTGAAGGGTTGACCTACGAGACGGCAATCGAGCTTCGTGACTTGATCGTGGGGCAGAAAAAGGATCAGCATGTTGTCTGATTTTCCCGAGTCTGATTTTCCCAACCAGCGACCGGTGATGGCGGAGGTTGTTGAAGAAGCCTCTGCTGTTTCTGAGTCGAGCGGTTTGGCTGATTCAGAACAGCTTTCCTATCTGCATTCAATGTCTTTGTTGTTTGAGTTGGTGTCTCAGATTCGCTCCTATCTGGTCCCGGCGGCGTTGGGTCTTTTTGGAGCCGCCAAAGGTGATTTGCTTGTCATCGCTATCTCGGCGTTTATTTTCATTCCCGCGTTTTTTACCTGTGTCGTTCGGTACTTTACGTATCGCTACTGCATCAAAGACGATCACCTCGTTGTCAGGCAGGGGCTGATCTTCAAAAGCGTCAGGACAATTCCGGTTAATCGAATTCAGAATATTGATTTCGTGCAGAACCCGCTGCACCGAGTGTTTCAGGTTGCGGAAGTCAAAATTGAAACGGCCAGTGGAACCAAGCCCGAAGCCACGATGCGCGTGCTTTCGATGGCCCAGATGGCAGAACTGCGTCGATCGGTTTTTGATAGGAAGGCAACTACAAGCTCGGCTCAAACGGGCGAGGCAGCCATGCTGGAATCAGGTACGAATGCAGTTGATTGGGGCCCAGGGCTATCGACCGATGGCAGTTCCGATACCGAAGCAAGCTCGGTCGAAGGTCAAGCCGGACTGGTCAACACGAACGAAGAAGAAGCTGAAACACTGCTGGAAATTCCGTTGTCGTGGCTGGTGCGAGCCGGGCTGGCGAGTAATCGCGGAATGATCATGATTGGTGTTTTGCTGGGTCTTTATTTGCAATTTGGTGGCGACCAGGTCGAGTGGAGCTTCAAAAAGCTGATTGGTCTTCTTCCCTCGGGCATGTCGACGTTTTGGATTGCTGCGGCAGTGGTCGCTGGTTCGATTCTGGCGTTGGTATTCTTTCGAATCCTGGGGGTCGCTTGGTACATCCTCAGGTTTTTTGATTACAAGCTGATCCGGCGAGGCGAGGATTTGAGAATCAGTTGCGGCTTGTTAACCAAGGTCAGCGCTACGATTCCGCGAAAACGAATTCAGTTTATTAGCATCCAGCGAAACCTGATTTTGTCATGGATGGGTTTCGCCTCGATTCGAATTGAAACCGCTGGCGGTGCGACCAATGCTCAGCAAGACGCAACAGAGGCGGTTTCCAAGCGTTGGTTCATTCCTGTGATTCCTGCAGCTCAAGTTCCGGAGATGTTGTCGGTGCTTCGCCCGGGACTGGTGTGGGATGAATCGGAGCTTGTGTTTCAGCCGATGGCGGACAAGACCGGTTGGCGTTTGTGTCGCTTGGCGGTGGTTTATTCAATTTTGATTGCCGGGGGCGGATTTTGGTTTTGGCAGCCGTGGGGCTGGATTGCTGGAGTGGTGGCGCTGGGGCCGTTGTTGGTGTGGGCGTTCAAAAAAGCCAGAGCAATGAGATACGCTCGAACTGAAAGCATTGTTGTCTACCGCAGTGGTGTCTTTGTGAAAAAGACCAGCTTGACGTTCTTCGACAAAATCCAGACGCTCAGCGTTGAGCAAACTCCGTTTGATCGTCGATGGAAGATGGCTCGGTTGCGGGTCGATACGGCAGCTGCAGGCCAAGCAGAGCATTTGATAAGCTGTCGCTATCTTGATGAGGATTTCGCACGGAACGAGTTTCAGTTTTTGCGAGTCAAAACGGGACAGCAGCAGCCGGTGTTTGGTTAGTTGCTCGATTGGAGCGCTCTGCAATTTTACCCTCCTGCATGCGTCTGCTCGCGGGAGGTCGGACGCGAAACGGTCGGTGAGGGTTGCGGAGCGCTCAAGCGCAAATGGTAACCCAACGGTCAGCGAGCACGAAGCAGCAACCGACTGAACTTCCCAATTACTTTGGAACTCGAACGTCAGCCTCTCAGCTTTCCCATGACGGTTTGTGCATAGGCCAGCGTTACAACTGTCATCAGCACGCTGGTTCCAGCGATCGTCCACCAAACGGAGTCTACGCTAAAGTCCAACTGGAGTACAAACATCCAAAGCAACGGTAGCGGCAAGATGACTTTGCGGGTCACTGACTCAAAGAAGCCATACATCGGACGTTTGATCGCTTGAAGCATTGCCAAGTGTGTCGACGTTATCAAGTAACACCATTGAATCAAGGCGAGAATGCGAACACAGTTGACTCCAATTGTGATAACTGTCTCGTCGCTTGTGAAGATCCGCATCAACGCTTCGGCATACACATAGATCAAAATTGATGAGGTGATGTTCAACACCATCCCGATCGAAATGCATTTTCGCATTGTCTCACGGATTCGAGCGTATCGCTTTGCTCCGTTATTTTGACCCACTAACGCCATGATCGCGGTGTTCAAACCGAACGTTGGCATTAAGACGATCTGCTCAATCCGAGTGGTAACGCCAAACGAAGCAACAGTCGCTTCGCCGTAGAATTGCAGGAAGTAAGTCGTTGTCAAAAATCCGATCGCGATCGACATGACGTTGAAGCTGGCGGGCAAGGCCTGTTGGGCAATCTCGTAATAGGTTTTAAAGTTCGGTATCAGGACGCGCCAGGAACCAAGATCCAAAAGTCCTCGCCTGAGTACCGTTGAGATCATAAAAACGCTACCGGCGGCCTGAATGACCACCGTCGCCCAGGCGATGCCTGAGATGCCCATCGCCGGCAACCCGAAGCCACCGTAAAGAAACCACGGATCCAAAATCAGATTCAGAAAAAACCCTAACACCAGAACGATTCCGAATGTTTTACTGTCGCCGCTGGCTACCAGAATCGCATTGCACAGATTAATGAAGACGAAAAAAATGGCTCCAATGAAAATTGGAGTCATGTAGGCCATGGCTGAAACCAACGTCTCGCCTGAAGCGCCCAGTAAGTCAAACAAAGGTCGTGTAACGATCAGTCCCACTACCGTCAGGAACACGGAAACCAATCCGCCCAGCGAAATGCTTTGGGTGATGTAATGGAGTTGTTTGTCTTGCTCGCCGGCTCCAATAGCGTTAGCGATCAGCGCCGATGAACCGCGCGACAGTCCACTACTGGCAGCGATGATCAACAGGAAAACGGGAAAGCTAAACCCAAGCGCGGCAAGCGCCTGGGTTGAAATTTGACCTGCGTAATACGAATCGACGACGTTGTACATCGTTTGAAAAAACAAACCGATGCTCGAAGGTAACGCTAGTTCAATCACGTGCCTGGTAATCGAACCAGTGGTGAGATCGAGAGTTTTCAAGTTCGTTGTCGATTCTTCAACGCTTTTTCCAAACCGTCAACTCCGACACTCCATACTGAAACTTGCGTCTGGTTTCCCGGATAACAAACGGAACGTCAACCGGTTCGCCCAGCATTTCGAAGTTAGAATCGAGGGAGTTGGTGATCCCTTCAAGCGTCGTGAACGTCTCGCCCGTTTCGGCTTTGAATCCACCCAGCCAACGCTCACGCGGCGTGTACTCCTCCAGCCAAGTATACGGCGAGGCCAGAACCAGGAGGCCGCCCTGACGAACTCGATCGGTGATCGTGGTCAGGAATTTGCCAGGGTCGTAGAGACGGTCGAGCAAATTCAACGCGTAAACGAGATCGTAGTCGTTATATTTTTCGATCAGGTTACAAGCGTCACCCTGCATAAACGAAATCTTGTCTTTGACCTCAGTGTAGCCTTCGAAGTCTTCGAGTCGAATTTCATGCAGCGAAGTCAACTCGCCTTCTTCGGGGAAAATGAACCGTTGTCTTCCCTGTTTTTGCAGGTTCGTCGGAGCTTCAACCAGTCGCACTGAAAAATCGACAGCATCAACGTGGTCGAAGTGTTTCGCCAATTCGAATGACGACCGACCTGCAGCGCAACCAATGTC
Source organism: uncultured Pirellulaceae bacterium (assembly GCA_964433035.1). Lineage (GTDB taxonomy): Bacteria > Planctomycetota > Planctomycetia > Pirellulales > Pirellulaceae > Mariniblastus. Next base: position 5,282 of record CAYSQZ010000262.1, read on the forward strand.
CAGTGCTCGTTCGGTTTTGCCATCGCCCAGATGCTTGAGGGCGTGCTCGACACAAGCGACCTGGAAATTTTTGTAGCCCAAGTGATCCGGGCCGTAGTGAAACTCGATGTAACGCGACACCATGATGTCGGTTTCGTAGATGTTGATTTCTGGTTCGGGAAGCGGTTTGGCTTCGATATACCGCAAGCCTGAATATTGAAAGAAATGTCGGCGGAACGCGTAGCGGGAATCTTTGATGGCGTAGTTGCCTGTCGAAATCCAACAACCACCCTTGAATAAATTATGCTTCCCATCGAACGTCGGTGCCGAAAAATCATCGTAGCTCGGATGGACTTCGAAGCCGTCAAACCCATCGATCGGGGTTTCGGTCCACTGCCACACGTTACCGATGATATCAAAGAAATCATTTTCAAAGGCGTGTCGATTGACCGGGCAAGGCGACATGCCATGTTCGAGATTGATGTTTCCCGGAGCCGATTTCCAAAAGGGTTGGTCGGTGTCGACAAGCGATCGAAACTGATACCACTCCGATTCAGTTGGCATGCGAACGTGGGTCCCGGAGACTTCGGACTTCCAGTTGCAAAACGCTTTGGCCTCGAGATAGTTGACTTCGGCCGGCCAATCCCAGGGCATGTCAATCACTTCAAGCATCGAGCGATATTGATAGCCGTCCTTGTTCTTAAGCCAATAGACCGGGTGCTGAGCTTTTGTATACCCAACCCAGTTCCAGCCTTCTTCGGTCCAGAATTTTTTGGTTTGGTATCCACCGGCGTCGACGAATTCAAGGAACTCCTGATTGGAAACCAGAAACTTTGAGGCTTTGAATGACTCGACTGTTTCGCTGGCGTAGCCGTATTCGTTGTCCCAGCCATAAAGTGGATTGGTTTTGGATTTACCAAGTTCAACCTGACCGCCCTCAACGGCGATCATTTCGTTGGTCGGTGCTGTGCCTCGCTCTGAACAAATCTTGCCCCAAACCGGGTGTTGTTTGGTCAATTCCAGCGGGAGTTCCCGGATCAGGATCGAGGTGGTTTCAAGGTGAATTCTCTCGTGCTCGATCGCCATCAAAACGATCCACATGGGGCTTTCCCAATCGATTGGCAAACTAAGGTCGCACTCACGGATGAAACTGTCGACGATCTCTCGCGTTGCGTCGCGATGAGCGCGGACTTGTTCTGGCGTTGGCCAATCGTAATTTTGCTCGTTCAGGTCATCCCACGACATTTCGTCAACGCCGATCGCGAGTGTGGACTCGATTTTCTCATCCACGCGTTGGTCGATCAGATTGGCAACGTTCATCTTGTTGATGAAGAAAACGGAGGTGTGGCCGTAGTA
>CAYSQZ010000263.1:0-6612 GCA_964433035.1 uncultured Pirellulaceae bacterium
CGGGAAGCTGGCGGGAAGCAGGCCAGAAGCTGCTATTTCATTTCAATAGGCAGTTGAATGTGGAGCTATATATGTGAGAATGAAGCTGCTGAGCACGATTTTGAATCAGTAAATACGAATTTCGACAGGAGATGTGAACGTGAATTTTGGCAAAAGTCTGTTTTTTGGGATGATAGCTGTCTGTTTCTTGCTTGGCGGTGAAGCGGAGGCGCATAGCGTTTTCAAAAAGCGATTACAGGCTATGTATCCCAACAAGAAAGTTTCTTGCAACGCCTGTCACGTAGTCAAGCAACCCAAATCAGAGCGGAATCTATACGGCAAGCTTTTGCACAAGACTTTCGAAAGCAAGACACTTTCGGCGGACCTTAAATCGAAAAAGGGGGCCGAGAAAAAAGCCTTTGAGACCAAGGTCTTGGCTGTTGAATTCGATAAAGCATTCGAGAAGGTCAAAGCAATGACAGTCCACGATTTGATCGAAGCCGGCGTGATTGCTGGAATTACACAAAAGGAAGAGGAAAAGTAGTTCCACCGAGCCAGCAAATTCTATTGGCATCTGGCCGGCACCGAGGAGTCCTCTGCGTTCCTAGATCCAAAAGTTTAAAGCCGCAAAGTCCGATTGACAGGCAAGCCAGTCAGACCGTAAAGTAAAGTAGTCGGGCGTTTAGCTCAGTTGGCTAGAGCACCTCGTTTACACCGAGGGGGTCGGGGGTTCAAGTCCCTCAACGCCCACTTCAAAGCACCGTCAGGACTTCGCTGTTCTTGACGGTGCATTTTTTTTGTCGGTTTTCATAGGACAGTGCTTTTCGAGGCTTGCCGGTTCAGCTCGGATTTTGCGTCAACACGTCGTGGTTCGGATTCGTCGGTTTTGCCAGCCGTTCCAACGTCCTCAAATCGCTTTTAAAAAAATGCCAACCAGCAGCGAGTCTAGTCAGCGCAAATAAACCTCTAGATTGTGGCTTTAGAGTAAGCCCGTGGACGATTAAAAATCACCGATGACTTGTCCGTCGTTCCTTGAAAACAGGCGCTGATAGGTACCCCTTTGCAGCCCTGCGAGGAATTGCCCCCATGTCAATTCATTGTGATCGATGGAGGCTGAGATAAAGTGCGTCGAACCGTCAGCGAAAGCGAAATTGGCACCGTCACCGATGTGGTTGCTGGCAAATCCATTTCGCTGAAGCCTCAATCGAACAATATTCTCGGCAAGATTGCCAGAGGTGTTTTCCAGAACATTAGACACGGGGTTTATCTCAGAATGACCAGTCCGAATTTGGGACAGAGTATTTGAGGAAATCCCGTTGCCAAGAACTCCGGCGTAGGTTGCCGGATCCCACTGGAAATTTCCAAAACCTGCCTCAATTACCTGCTGGCGGTAACCAATGGTTTCTCCAAACAGGAATGTGTTGGATGTACCATCGGTGATCTCCGCAAGATTCAGCCCCAAGTGTCGGAGGTCAGCAGTTCGTGACAGGACTCCGTCGTCAGCGCGAGCCGCTGGTCCAACGACGTGACTCCATTCCAAACTTCCACCATTTCCGACATAGCTCGAAAGCGTTGTTGGCGCGCTGGACGGAAAAGGCTCCAGGTTTATGTCAGGATCCGAGGGGCACGTCATAGTATTTATTACCAAACTCGCAGGCGCCCTATTATCTACAAAATTCAGAGGTTGGCTGAAATCAAATAGGTTGGCGAGGTTGCCCTGCTCCATGAAATCCAAAATTTTTGCACGCCAGCCATATCCATTGCTGAATTCATCATTTGGAAACGAACTTCCATTTCCAAGCTCAATTGTAACTCCGTCAGCCTTTAGACCAGTAACACATTCGTGGCCTGCAGGAAGTCGCTGGTTTGCGGATTCGAAGTTGTGACACGCTATAGCGACTTGTCTAATGTTGTTAGCACAACTTATTCGTCTTGCGGTTTCACGAACCGTTTGTACAGCCGGCAATAGCATGCCGATTAGAATGCCAATAATCGCAATGACAACCAATAATTCTACGAGCGTAAAACCGTTGTTTTCTTTCTTCATCGACCCAACCTTCGAGAGAAATTCGCGTGAAAAACTATCCTCAGTCTAGTCAAAGCGGCAAGCGGGGGTCAACACATTTGAACTAAGTTTATCGATACCGGAATCTCGGGAATTCAGCTCTGACGTTCAATAAGACTGCCTTAAAACCGGCAATTTTTGTGCAAAAGTCTCTCAAAGCATTTCAACTCTAGCGTTCCTTCACCGACTCCAGGATTTCAATTTTCCGCTTCAGTTTGGCATCTACCTTTGAGAAGCGACCATGATAATCGTCAGATCCGGAAAGGACGTGTTCAAAGTTTTTCTTCAACGAATTGCAAGCATCAATGAGATCCGATTGGTTTTTCTTTGACAAATCGGAAGCTGATGCCTTTGCAACAATCCCTTCGAGATTTTCTTTGAAGGCCTCGAGCATACTTGCATTGAGTTGCTGGTCGCTACCGCTTTGCATGTGGAAGTGTAATTCTTTGGCCAAAAAATGTGCCTTTGCAACCAACTCGCCAAACGACAAATCATCTTTCTTGTCCGCCACTTCATTGCCGGTACCGCAACCGCAAAGCAAAAAAATAAATAGCCAGACAATAAATCGAATTCGGAAAACAAATTGCATTTTTATCGCTCTGTATAGGCAACAGGTATTTGGGCGCCAGGGCAACGGGCAAGACATTAACGGCACCTCCTGATCTCAATTTACTGAAAGAGTTTCCTCGATTCAAGTGTTGTTGGTGGGGCAATCGAAAGTCGCCTTGGATCTTGTGCCCGTCGATCTCGAATCCAACGCGGCCCTGCTTGCGGGGAAGTCAAATTTGGGTTGGCTCAGTTGGTAGGCCAGTTGGTAGGTAACATTATCTGGCGTTATTTCGTCTTGCTTTGAGTCGAGTACGCTGCTCAGATTGTTGAATGATTCGATTCAAATGTTCCCAATGCGGCAAGACGCTCAAAGCCGCCCCCGAGCTTGTTGGCCGGCGAGTTAAATGTGCCCGTTGCCAGGCCGTCGAAACGGTTCCGCGCGTTTCCATTGCCAAAGGCTCCCAGCCCACCAAGGCAGCGGGCCAACAGTTGGAAAAATCAGATCGGTCAAGCTCGGCGGGCCAACAGCAGGATGAATCAGAACAATCAAGCGCTTCGAATTACTCGACCTCTTCGAATCCGCTAACTTCTGACACAGTTGGCGATCGAAAGTTTAAGCTCAAACAAGGCCCAGCTCGGGGAAGGCGTTGGTGGTTTGTTCTGATTGGAACCGTGCTGGGACTCATCGTGGCTTCGGTTGTCGCTTACGTTGTTATCAAAAACGCTAACGCTACTCCCAAATTTAAAGCGGAGTTCGAAGCGATGGAGGAAGTCAAATTCTATCGGCGAGCACATGGGAAGTTAGAGCAGTCCAGAAAACGATTGTCGGTTATGGCTGCCATTTTTAAGGCAAAAAGTTCTTCAGCGGGGGATTTTTCACAACAGCACGAACAGCTCAACGATTCGATCGACGTTTACACTAGCAATTCTAATTCGCTTCTTACTGAGGCTGCAAAGCTGAGGGCTCAAGGCAAGGACGTGCACGCGAAAGCTCTGCTGGTCGAAACTGGCAAAAAAATGCAGATGCTCGTCAAAGAAATAGAACGTGAAGTTGGAGAGTTCAATAAAAAGAGCCGCAGATAGCGGTCGGCAGAGAGACAGGTTCGTGCCGCTGCGACGGCAAGCCGTAGAGAGTCAGTTATTTCAATTTCAATACGTTGAATCGAAGTTGCAGGCTGAGCAGCTTTGGCGCTCCGCCGAAAATTGCAAAAGATTTTATTGGCTCAACAGAACAATAAACGGCTGGATATCAAAGAAGTCGACACTGCCATCTTCATCGATATCTGCTTCGGCTTGAAACACATTTGCAGAAAGTAGAGCAATAAACGGGGAGATATCAAAGAAGTCGACATTGCCATCGCGGTTAATATCCCCCAACAAAATACTTGTAGCAACTGTGATATCGAAATCCAAAACGTGCAGGTCACTCGTGGTGACACCAAAATTGCCGCTGCCTTCTTGAATAAATACCGAAAGAACCCCCTCGTTTACTAGTCGCTGTTGGTCAATCGCTGGTTCACCTTCAAAGAATCGATTGAAAAACAAATCGTCTCTGTAGAGAATCGACCAATCCTGGTAGCCATTTTCTGCGGTGGCGCCAGCAACTATCAGCGTCCCAGGATCAAAGAAGTTTCGATTGTGGTCGCCAGCGATTCCGGGTGAAGTGTAAGCCGCATAAACATTTCCGTCTAAGTCATAGGCAATGTTCCCACGAGTTCCGACTTGGGTAATATTGCCTTCTTCATCGAAAGTCGGAACCTGGTTTTTCGTCCAGTCGCCTGTAACCGGGTTTTTGAAATAGTGAGAATGTGCGGCTTCGGTTGTGTCGAAGGCGCGGTCACTTGGGTCGCGAGTTGACGGATCGGCACGAGACCACATAAAAACATGAACCCCACCGTTACTGTCCACGGTTTGCCCTTGCTGGTTCATCAGTGTCTGCTCGCGATCAATCAAACCCAAGGGGGTGTCCAAAGGAGTGTCCAAGGCGCTGCCGATTAATTGAATTCGAAAGTTGTCCGCTGTGCCAAGGGTGCCTTGTTCACGAGCATCAGCATAGATACCAACGAAAGTTGCAGCGTTGGGAAAGTCAGGAGTTCGTATTGCAGTTACGACGCGAACATCTTCTACCGTGTAAAATCCTACTTCAAATCTATTGGCAGTCGTTTGTGCAACAAACACCGCTGACGCGTCCACTGCAATTAGCTCGACATTGTTGTACTCCTGCGTGCCGTCAAAACCTCTGGTGGCGATTCTGTTATCAGTGCCAGAGTAGACTGAGATATAGTCCTGGCGAGTGTCTGTACCCAACACACCCGTTACTGGCACGGTACCGCCGACATACAGCCCGAAATTCCGGTTTCCTGATATCGGGACAGGCACGTCAAGACGGACCTCTTCGCCCACACCCAGTGAAATGCCGTCATGGATAAACGCATATTGCTCGATTCCGTTATAGTTTGTCGTTGCTAATTCCAACTGCCCGTCGTTATTGATTTGAAACGCGGAGGTGTTTGAACCAGATCCCTCTGCATCCAGAATCACCGTGCTGGTCCAGTTGCTTAGGTCGCCAGAAAAATCATCGGCGAAAATAGCTTCGCCACTATTAGCAAAGGGGTTAACATACGGAGTGACAAAGTCGGTGGTGGAATCAATGATGATCCCTGGCGAAAGGATAGAGACTAGCTCTCCAACGTTATCTTCTGAGTCGTTAAGCCATGTTAGCCCACCATCAGTACTACGAATGTAATTGAGATTGTGATTGGCAGTGCCGTTGGCCGTTTCTCTCCATGTGAAGGATGCATGTAAAGCTCCGTCGCTGGAGTAAGTGATGTCGTTAAGGTAGGGGTTTCTGGAATTTGACGATGCAGCGATACCGTCGTTGAACAAGACACCATCATCGCCTCGAAGGAACTCTCGCAATCCACTCCAGATTCCTGTGGTTGGGTCGTAGTTTGCGATGTACAAATCGCCCGCTCCGCTGGCACCAAGGCGTAGAGTCATCACCATCTCACCCGTCGTCGGGTTTGTCGAAAACCGCGGATAGGTAACCCTTTCAACGGAAGCTCCACCATCGAGAGAGTTCTGGATGAGAGCTTGCATGGCAGCTTTAGAGTTTACACCGAAAACACCCGTTCGGCTCCAATTCGTCGCGATCGCGTTTCCTTGAATGTAGTTGAGTTGGTTTCCGTGATGATCATAGGACAAGTGGAGTCGTCCGTCTCCCGAAATTCCCATGTTGATTGCATTGTGATTGTCCCATGGTTGGGTTTGTGCTCCACTTTCCGGATCGCTTTCGTCACCGTGAACAAGTTCGAGTCTGGTGTTGAATGAGCTCCAGCCACTGGCTAGGTCATTGAGATCGCGACGACCAAGGACAATGCATTCTTGGCTACCGGTATTTCGGTACCAAGCAGAATATTGAAAGTTTTCGTGGGTCAGCAGAGGTGTCGATTGATGTCCAACTCCATTGATCGCTCGACCAAAAAGTGAGCCCCCAGAAGCACTTCCTGACCAAGCCGGCATTAATAGCGCGTCGTCGTCGATGGCGGAGCTGTTTGGGTTGGTAAGAGTAACAGACAACGAGTTTTGCCCATTGGCAAAATCAGCGTGCAGGACACACAGTAAACAGCAAGCTGTTGTGACAATTGTAGAGCGAACAGACAAGCTTCGTGTTGGGGGCAGGAGTTGCATTGAAGTCTTGATAGGTGAAGGAAATTCGAAAAAGGGATACCCAAGTGAAAAAAGACTGGTCTAAGCGTTCACGCTTCTTGGACTCGCTCAATTGTACTATCGCCGGTTCAGGATCCAAACCTTAGAGGCCCGTGATTCTTTCGATTAGCGACATTGGTTTTTTCTGAATGTGGCGGGGTGTTAATTAAAGCCCCGTTAATTGGAAGGTCGAAGCCGTTTTCTCTGACTCGGTGCGCGCCAGGAAACGCGATGAAGATTGCCAAAACAGTTTTGTAACTTCACATCCCGTAGGTCAGGCTGTGCCTGACATGGGCAATCGAAAAGCAATA
>CAYSQZ010000264.1:0-6475 GCA_964433035.1 uncultured Pirellulaceae bacterium
CCTATCAACTGAGAACCTATCAACTGAGAACCGACTATCGCCCCGATTTCAACAGCCCATAGGCTCTGAACAATCGGGCGTCTTGACGAGAGACCGCCGTGCGTGGAATCAAAAACGATGCGAATTCATTTTCGCTTTTTGAGAGCACGGGTAAGGGTGCGATCCAGCGAGTTGGCGAATTTTTGCAAGTCTTTGGAGTTGAATGGCTTGGGCCCGGGAGTCTCAATTCCTGCGGCACGAAACTGTTCCATTAAGTTACGCGTGCCCAGTCTCGATTGGATGCTGCCGTCGTCATAGACCTGGCCTCGAACACCGATTGCAATGCCATCTTTTTCGATCACGCGGGCTGCTAAAGGTATATCCTGCGTGATAACGATATCACCGGGGTTCATCAGTTTCACGATCGCGTTGTCAGCAATGTCCGCTCCGTTTGGTACCGTGATCATGCTTACCAGCTCTGAGTCAGGGATGCCAACGGACTGATTGGCGACAAAAGTCAACATAACCTGAAGGCGTTTTGAGGTCCGCAACAGGATGTCTTTGATCGCCTTGGGGACAGCGTCTGCGTCGACCCAGATGCACAATGGCTTGCCCGAATCGAGAGGTTGTCTGGCGCTGTCAGAAATATCTTTCTTCATCCTGCCTGAGTAAGCAGCTAATTTACGGCAAGCAACACTGCCTACGAAGTCGCCTCGGCACTACCAAGATTCTCATTTGGACTACTACCGTTATCACCGCTAGGAGCTGGCGTGACGCTATCTCGTTCGGCGTCAGTGAGGCCTTTAACCAATTCGGTTTCACGCTCGGCGTGGACCGAAGGACCGATCAGCTCGGCGATCTCTTTGCGGTCCAACTCTTCGTGCTCAAGCAACCCCCTAGTGACGGCTTCGAGACCATCCTTGTGTTTGGTCAACAACTGAAGTGCACTCTTGGAAGCTGACTCCAGGATCTTGTGAACCTCGTTGTCAATCACCTCCATCGTATGCTCACTAAATTGGCGGCTCTTGTGGATCTGCCCACCCAAGAACGGATCTTCGTCGCTCATCTTATAACTGACTGGGCCAAGCTCCTTGCTCATGCCCCAGTGCGTGACCATCCGCCGCGCCATCGATGTGGCACGCTCGAGGTCGTTCTCTGCACCGACGGTCAGCTCGTCATAAATCAAAGTCTCGGCAGCCCGACCGGAGAGTAGAACGACAAGATGGTCGATGATCTCCTGCTCGGACATATTCATTCGATCTTCGTCGGGAACCATCTGGGTCACACCCAAAGCGCGACCGCGCGGAATGATGGTAACCTTGTGAACCGGATTGGCACCTTCTAGATTCCAAGCCGCCAGCGTGTGGCCAGCTTCGTGGTAAGCCGTACGAGTTTTCTCTTTTTCCGTTAGGACTTCTTCTCGCTTGGCTCCCATCAGGACTTTGTCATGGGCGTAGTAAAAGTCTTCCATTTCGACTTTTGATTTGTTAGCTCGGGCCGCCCAGAGCGCCGCTTCGTTGACAAGGTTCTGGATATCGGCACCAGTCATGCCAGCGGTTGCCGAAGCCATCGTTTCAAGATCGACGTCTGGACCAAGCGGAACATCGCGAACGTGAACTTTGAAAATCGCAAAACGGCCCGCTTTGGTTGGTCTGGAAACGGTAACGTGGCGATCGAATCGACCGGGGCGAAGCAACGCCGGATCAAGAATGTCAGGCCGGTTGGTCGCCGCGACGATGATCACTGAATCGCTTCCCTGGAAACCATCCATCTCACCGAGAATCTGATTAAGTGTTTGTTCACGCTCGTCATGGCCGCCGCCGAGCCCTGCTCCACGTTGGCGTCCGACCGCGTCAATCTCATCGATGAAAATGATCGCTGGAGCTTGAGCTTTGGCGGTTGCGAACAAGTCACGAACGCGACTGGCGCCGACGCCGACAAACATCTGGATAAATTCACTACCGTTCACGCTGAAGAAAGGCACGCCGGCTTCTCCTGCAATCGCCCGGGCGAGTAAGGTCTTACCGGTACCCGGAGGTCCAATCAACAAAGCTCCTTTGGGCACGCGGCCGCCAAGTTTTTGGAACTTTGATGGGTCCTTGAGGAACTCAACGATCTCACCAAGGTCGGCTTTTACGCCCTCTAGGCCAGCGACATCCTTGAACGTGATCGGCTCTTCTGAGGCTTCGTACTTTTTGGCAGGGCTGCGGGAGAAGTTTGAGAGGAATCCACCTCCACCCATCATCTGGCTTTGCGATTTACGGAAGGACAAAATCATGAACAGCAGCAGTCCCAGCGAGAACATGATCAGCGCTGCGTAATACCAAGCGAAGATATCGGAGTTGATTTTCTCATACTCGATATTGACGCCGGCTTCTTCCACTTCTTCTTTCAATTTTCCAAGCGTGATGTCATCGCTAGGAAGATCTACCCAGAACTCTTTTTTCAGCTTCAAATCCGCCTTGGGTTTAATCAGCTTCCCACCGTCGTATTTTGGTTCAGCGTCAGGGGTCATTTTGAAGACGCCCTTGGCCCCGCCCCGGCTTTTACTGAACTTCATGTGCTCAATCATGCAGCCGACAGGGATGCCGTCGTCATCAGTGATGACTTCACCATCTGCATTCTTGCCTTGGAGCAAGTTTTGGAAATAACTGTAGGAAATCGACGAGGGACTATCATTCCAGTTGTAGAGGATCATCACCATCAGCGCCGCCAGCAGCAGCAGCGGAATCAGAAAATTTGGATTCCGTGATGCGGATCGAGAGCCTTTGTCGTCCAATTTTTTGTCGTTGTCTCGTTCGTTGTCCATTGAGTCCCTTGGCTGGATCTCGGCAGTCAATCCCTCGAACGTTTCGTCGTTACAGAAACCTGATTCTGAGTTCGCCGACAAAGCGTTAAATTGGAGCTGCCGTCAGTGGTAAGCGCAAACCAAATTATATGAAAGAATCGAGTCGCTGGCGATGGAGGTTTGTGTCGGCGCTAGGGCGATTTTTGATTTGAAAGGAAATTTTTGTTGGGAATCAAACTACCCGAAGCGAGGCATATCGAGACACCTGGTGGGTTGAATTCGAGCTAGTATTCTTCGCAGAGAATTGGATTGGAACCGTATCGGCGCGCCATAGCATGGACAAACGCCTAATTTCTCTACGTTCTACCCGGTGCGGCTACGCCAATCAGGTTTGAAACGGTCAGGGATAATGGGGAATCCTTCAATCGACTGTTGATAGTAAGGCCACAACGCGAAACACAAAACAGATCTTTTCTAAGAAGAATTCTGGCATTTCAAGTAAAAAATCAATTCGTGGGGTTTGAGTTGCGTTGGAATCTTACTCAGGAGCTCGGAGGTTTTTTGGTTTGGATTGTCATTGACGAAGGATTCGATGGTCTGGATTTTCTGGTCGTCCAAGAGCCAGTTTTGTTGTGCCGGTAGTTCGTTCTCGATCGCCACGATCGCGTGTGAGAAAATCGTCTCTTCGTCCAGCTGGCGGACTTGACGCAAATGGGATTTTGTATAGCCATCAGCCAAAAGCCGCCACGTCCAAAAATAGTTTGGCTTGGTTACTGTGGGTTCGGGTAGGTCCAGGCGAATTCGTTTCGATGAAAGCGGTTGACCGGAACGTCCATCGGGCTCGGCTGACTCTGGCTCAGCGTTATCTTCAAAATCGTCTACCTGAGCTGTTGAGTTGTCGGTTGCTTGAAAGTCTGCTGGGTCGGATTCATTGAGCTTTTTATGCTCAAGCGGCTCAACGTTCTCGACGGGAAAGTCATGGTCTTGGGAAGCTTGGTCAGCCGAGGATTCATCAGTATCGGAGAGTTTGGCGAATAAGTCGGTGACTGATACTCGGCCCGAAAATCCGCTGTCAGTTGCACCAGTCGAATGTGAGTTTTCCGAAAACTCAACGGCTTCTTCGCGATGTTGATCCTGGGCGGGAGCACAATGTGTCTCCGTTTCATCTGGATCAGAATCAGATTCCTCAGCGACGTTGTCGATCTGTGATTCGGCATCGGCGGGATCGGGCTCAGATTCTGCCGGGGTTGGATTTGGTTGAGCAAGGTGAGGCGTTTTGCCACGAAGTACTCTCGACAATTGATTGACCAACTTGCTGGGCATCATTGCGGTCAAGTCGGGTGCGATTAAACCAGCCATCAGGCGTTTCCCCGAAGGCGATATTTTTGTCGTGGGTCGGAATTTGGTCGCAGAGACTTGTTCTATATAGCCCTGTTGGATCAAAAACTCCATCAGTTCAATGACGTCAGATTGGCGAAGCGGACTCAACAGCCCAAACGTACTCAATTTCGAAAGCCCCATTTGCTTAACCTTCTTTGAAGAAGATCCAGTCAGCATTTGGGCGATCAAGTTTTTGCCGATTCGGCCGTGAGTTCGTGCCGTTCCGCTGAGCGCGACTTGGGCAGCGTACATGCAAGCATCCGAATTGGAATTTCGCGCCGTGCCGACGGGGATTTTGGCTTGGCTGGAACAGTTGTCGCAATTGCCGCACAAGTCACGGTCAGGGTCGCCAAAGTATTCCAGGATTTCGAGCTGCCGACATCGCTGGGTGGTAGCGAAGCGAATGACGGTCTGAAGTTTTTCGTGCTCGGCCTCTTTTCTTCTGGAGAGTTCGCTGAAATCAATGTTCAACTCATTGAAGGGTTTGTTGCGATCGGTGATGTGAATCGCGCGTCCGCGAAATGGCGGGATGTAGTCGATCATGGGTAGCTTGACCAGTTGCTTGATCGCGCGGTTGACGGCGTCCCACTTCATATCCAACCGTTCGGCGAGATGCTTTGTCTGAAACATGACCCGTTCGTTTCTAAACGAGCCGACGAGTTGTTCCAAGCCTTTGAGGACATGTCGCTGGGATCGTGAGTCGCGTGGCAGGAAGTCGATCAGCGTTGGCAAGTCGGAATCAATCTTGATCGCGGCTGAGTTTTGCTTGCTGTCGAGTCGCTCGATCGCGCCGGCTTTTTCAAGCAGGTTTGCGCAGGTTCCGATCCCGCTGGTTCCGATCGAGAGGTCGAGTTCATCTTTGATTTCCTGCAGCGTCGTTTCAATCGGCTCCCCCGGAAGCGTGCAAAGGTACTCGTAAACCTCCTTGATAACCGCTCGTGACGGATACGAGTTCTCGATGAAGAACTCCTGGATAAACTTGTCTTGAAAGGAATAAAGCATCAAGCACTGGGAAGGTTTACCATCGCGGCCTGCCCTGCCCGCTTCCTGATAGTAAGCTTCGATGCTGCCGGGCAAGTTATAATGCACGACGAACCGAAGGTCGGATTTGTCGATTCCCATTCCAAACGCATTGGTGGCGACGATGATTTCGATTTCGCCACTCATGAACCGTTCCTGGACCTTGCGTCGCCAATCGGGAGTCAGGCCAGCATGGTAAAAGGCGATACTGCGTTTTACTTTGTCCTGCAGAAGCTCGACCAGATGTTCGCAATTTTTTCGCGTCGAAGCGTAAATGATTCCGCAGCCGGGTCGGGTGTTGAGGAAATCGATCAACTGGTTGTCTTTGACCACATTGCTGTTGGGCGATTGGACGGTCAGGTTCAAGTTCGAACGGGCGAAGCCGGTGACAAACTTGGCTGGCTTTTGCAGCTGCAAAATTTTGACGATGTCGCCTTGGACGAACGAAGTCGCCGTGGCGGTCAACGCGATTGTTTGCGGGTTGCCCAGTTTTTCGCGCAGCCGCCCCAGTCGAGCGTAGTCGGGCCTGAAGTCATGTCCCCATTGACTAATACAGTGGGCTTCGTCAACAGCGAGCAGTTGGATTTGCGTTTTGCCGACGGCTCGCATAAACGAGTTGCTGCGAAGCCGTTCAGGTGCAATGTAGACGAGCTTGTATTGTCCGTCAGTCATGCCGTGAATTCTGGTTTGCTGCTGTTCCAGAGTCAGTGAGCTGTTGATAAACGTGGCTGGGATCTCGCGTGCTTGAAGCGCGTCGACTTGGTCTTTCATCAACGCGATCAGCGGCGAGATCACGATCGTTACACCTTCACGAGCAATCGTTGGAAGCTGGTAGCAAAGGCTTTTGCCGCCACCAGTGGGCATGATACAAAGCGTGTCTCGCCCAGCGAGAACCGTATCGATCACGTTTTTTTGACCAGGACGAAATTCCTTGAGGCCAAAATTGCCCAGCCATTTTTCAGGTTGAAGGGTTTCTTCAATCACGTGGTTTTCCAGTCCGTTTTATGATTGATCAGCCGTTGAGGGTCTGGGTGTTTTGTTGATAGTCGCCTTTGGTTCCAAGGCTGTCTTTGTTTGTCAAACGCTTGGATTAGTAAGTCTAAATCGTAACCCGACGCGTCAGCGAGGCGCCTCGATGATCCTCATTGTTCCTCGCTTACGCTTCGGGTTACCAAAAAAATGTTAGCCTTTTGCGAGTTGCCTTTCGCGAAGTAGCACCTGCGCGTCAGCGAGGCGCCTCGATGATCCATTTGTTCCTCGCTTACTAGGAAAATTCATGCTATGTCGTAACCCGAAGCGTGAGCGAGG
>CAYSQZ010000265.1:0-6471 GCA_964433035.1 uncultured Pirellulaceae bacterium
CCTTCGAGACTGCCAGTGTCATTGCTGCCGCGCCAACTGGCCCAATCGGCGAGTTTGGTTTGCTTTTGTTGCGCCATCAAGTGAGTCGGCAGACAGCCGACCAACAGCAAGACGAGAATTCGAAACGGTATCAATTTGATTTTTGGCATCTTTTTTCCGAGTTATTTTTAGTACCGCTTGGTAGCGTCTCAAGGCGACAATCGAACTTAACTAACTGCCCACAACAGCATTCTATTCCGGCTAAAGCCGGTACTACAAACATCATAACGAATAAATCGCTGTCCAGCAGCGTAAGAGTAGGTCAGGCTGTGCCTGACGCTTCGAACTGTTGGGGGTTACAGAGCAATTATTTTTTCTAGCGAAGGTCTTTCATGTAGTTGCCCCTATGCGTAGCCGGTATGATCGAGAACAGAGGCCAGCTAACGTCAGGCACAGCCTGACCTACAAACTCCGCCAAAGCAGCGATTGCGAGTTATAGGCTAGAAGTAGTTTCAAAACCTGATTGAAGCGCCATTGTCAGGCCCCTCTGAAACAGATTCTAGTCGATTGGAAGCGGGTAAGACTTTCCGGCAACGGCTTCAAGTTTCCATTGCTTCTCGCCATAGACGACTTCAACTGGTCCGCTGGACTTAGCGTGAATGGTCGCTCCAGTCAGCTGACCATCTTTCCAGGTCATATCGACTTCGAATCCGCCACGAGCGCGCAGTCCTTTGAGCGAACCAGTGGCCCATGCCGCCGGCAAAGCAGGAAGCAACTGAATTTTTTGGGCGTGACTCTGAACCAGCATCTCGCAATAGCCAGCGGTCGCGCCGAGATTACCGTCGATTTGAAAAGGAGGGTGGGAGCAAAGCATGTTCGCGTACACTCCACCACCGCTCTTGCCGTAGATGGTTTTGGTTTCGCTCACAAGATTGATCAGGCTACGCAACAATTTGTGCGCGCGGTCACCGTCAGCAAGCCGGGCCCAAAAATTGATCTTCCAGGCTCGGCTCCAGCCGGTGCTGGCGTCGCCGCGGGCGTTGAGAGAAACCCGAGCTGCCTCGGCCAACTTGGGAGTCTCCAACATGCTTATCTGGCGTCCGGGGAATAAAGCAAACAGATGGGAGACGTGGCGATGTTTGTCTTCAGGGTCATCTTTGTCTTCTTCCCATTCCTTGAGTTGCCCCCAGCGGCCGATCGCAGGTTTGAGCAGGTCATCCCGCATCTTGGTGATGTGGTCGCGAAACTCTTTGTCGTCACCCAGTTCGTCCGCTGCTTCGACGGTGTTGTTGAACAAATCAAAAATAATTTCCTGATCGTAAGTGACGCCTTCTTCTGGTTCATACTTGTACTGTTCGGGAGACCAACCATCAGGCGTGACCAACGTACCATCGTCACGTCGTTTTAAGTGATCCTCCCAGAAGTGGCAGACTTCTTTCATGATCGGATAAGCCGTTTTCCGCAAGTATTCTTTATCGCGACCAAAAGCGTAATGTTCCCAAAGATGCTGAGCGTACCAGGCGCTTCCCGGGCCATTCCACTTCCAAAACGAGATCCCGCAAGCGTTATTCATGGTCCGCATCGTCCAACCGCGGACATCTCCATAATGCACACGCGTGATCTGCGCACTGACTTCGCGAATGCTATCGACATAGTCGATGAACGGAATATGGCACTCGGCGATGTTGGCCGTTTCCACAGGCCAGTAATTCATTTCCAGATTGATGTTGGAGTGGTAGTCTCCGGCCCAGACAGGAAGATTGCTATTGTTCCACACGCCTTGCAAGTTGGCCGGAAGAGCACCGGGACGGGAACACGAGATCAACAAATAGCGTCCAAACTGGCAAAACAGCGCCTCAATTTCAGGGTCCGATGTTTTGTCCTCGGTGTAAGCTCTGAGACGCTCGGCAGTAGTCTTGGCCAAAAGCTCTGGAGCCGTCTGGCCCAAGTTAAGCGAAAAGCGGTTGAACATGGATTGGTAGTCTTTGATGTGCTCGGCTTGCAATGCGTCAAAACTTTTTGCCGAAGCGTTGTCAACATTGCCAGTCACTCGATCGTGGGGATGGTCGCCAAGCCACTCTTTGGTGTGATCCTGCGCGAAATTGGTGCCAGCGCCGAGAACCAGAGTCACGCTGTCGCATTCTTGAAACTCCAGACCCAATGGAGGCATTGGAGTTATTTGGGAATTGGCCACCTTGCCGGGTTTTAATTTGCCGCCTTGGTGGAGAACTTGAAGCTGAGACTCATGCTCGAATCCGTTGGGCATCTTTCCGACAGCTGTGAAGCGATGCTTCGAGAGGCTGATCTTGGCGTTGTGCATGTCAGTCAACCAAAGCCGCCCAGTACACTTGCCTGGCTTGTCGGCCGAGAGCCGGATCACGATGACCCTGGCCGGATGATTGGCGAAGGCGGTCTGATTGTAGCGTACTCCCTCATAATCATATTCCACAGTATGTATCGCGCGGCTGATATCCAACTCGCGTCGGTAATTGCTGACTTTCGAGAAATCGTGTCCCAAGCGGATAAAAATATCGCCGAACGCCTGGTGGGCTCCAAGGTTCTGCTCTTCCTCTTTGAGCGTGTCTCCCAGCATAGAACCTTCGGGAGCCATCCGATCACCACTCCAAAGACTGATTTCATTGAACTGAATTCGTTCGATCTCTGTGCCACCAAATAACATGGCACCCATTGGTCCGTTACCAATGGGCAGGGCTTGCTTCATCCAGTTTTCCGCTGGCTTGTCATACCACAGGCTCAATGGCATAGTCGTTGTTGGCTCAGGTTCTGTTGCCGCAGATTCGCTGTCTTGATTCACTCCACTTTTGAGTAGCATCGGCTGGACTCCCAACGCAGCGGTGGCCAGAGAGGAGGACTGCAAAAATGCACGTCTAGAGACAGTTGCCACATCAGGATTGGATTTGTTTTTCATGGTCTGTTCCGTTTGAAGCTGGTTGCGGGCGCAATTGCGATTGAACCATATCTTCAATCATAACCTCTTTGATTGGTTTCAAAACCTTAGCCAAAGCCAACGCAGGGATGGACAAACGCGAAAAACTGATTCGCAATGAACTTGACGAGAGGGTGACGGGTGCAACGCATTGCGAAATTGCTGCCAACGACATTCGTCGCTGGTCCCCGCTGAAACGGACGGTTTGACGAATCTGATAGTGTTTGAGAGCAGTTTTCATGTCGAGCCCAAAAACCAGTCGACGATGTTTTTGGGGGTGATTCCCGGCAGTCTCGCAACATGGTTACGACAATAGTCGAAAACAACCCGGCAAGATGTTGAAAACGCCGTTGCGGTCGATCCGTTCAAGGACCTAGAGATCCTTCGAAGTAAAAAGCGACACAACGCCCAAACATCGGGGAGAACTGGGAAGCAGGAAAACAAAAAGCCTCGGGAATCATAATGAAACCCGAGGCATTTTGCTTAGAAGTGACCCCTACGGGACTCGAACCCGTGTTGCCGGCGTGAAAGGCCGGAGTCCTAGACCACTAGACGAAGGGGCCAGTCACTTACTGGTGCACGATAGCTTATCGGCACTTTAGCAAGTCAACTAAAATACTCTTCTGAGTTACAAAGCGTCAAGGTGAAATCGAATCATTGCCGCTAATTATCAGCCATCGATGAAGGGGCTTGACAGCGAAAATATCGGGAAAAAAAGAAAGAGTTGGAGAGCCCGCCGGCGTAGTCGTGAAAAGAAACGACTCACGCCCAAAGTTTCGAGGTAAAACTACTCGATCTCAGAAGTCGGCTGGCCCTGCTCTAATGCTGCCTCACCGTTGATTTCATGTTTTTCGGAACGTTTGATCGCATCATAGACTTCACGACGGTGCACTGGGACTTCTCTCGGCGCTTCAACGCCAAGCCGAACCTTGTCACCTCGAATCTCCACGACGACAATCGTAATGTCATCGTTGATCACGATACTCTCGTTTTTCTTCCTGGACAGAACTAGCATTCCCGCATTCCTTTGAAAGAGAAACCGCTCCGGTCGGAACGATGTCTGCAATATCCCTCAATGGGACAACCGTTGTGGTAGGGCTTGACACATTTTGAAAAGACGTTAACCCACAAACCTACTAACTACTACTCTATGCACACAAACCAGATAGTCAACAAAATCCAAAGCCGAAACCCTATGTTTTTCCCTTAAAATCCGAAGATAGATGCCTTTTTTGGCCAATCCGTACACATTTTTGCAACAAATGAGCCATCGTTACCTTTTGTTTGCATTTGATTTGGCTGGGCTTTGTGGTCCATCCTGCCGATTTAGACTGACGTTGCTCAAACTAATGAGCGATCAGGACTTCTTGGGTTCGCGGGCAAGGAGTTGGTTCGCTAAAAAGTGCAACTCTCCGCGCGAGGGATTTTCGAAAGCACCTCCCATACATTCGAGGACCCAATTAGCTATAATTGGAGAGGCAAGGCCCCGTTGCTTGCCGTTCAACTTTGATCGTACAAGGCCCAACTCGATGACCAATTCAGGCTTGGAAAAGGGATTCTCAATTCGCGAGGCGAACCAGACGTTACCATTGGTTCGCATGATCGTTGAAGATATCGTCGTGCTATCCCGTCAAGTAAATGAGACCAGAGATCGCCTAGCCTACTTGGGCCAAGGCCGTCCAGATGACGACAACGAATATTCAAAAGAGCTTCAAGCCATTGAAGATTCGAACAATCGTAAAACCGAACTGCTTGAAAAGTACCTTGCGGAACTCGTGAGCATTAACGCAATCTCTGACTCGGCCGTAGAAGGCTATGTCGATTTCCCTGCCATCCGGGAAGACAAACCGATTTGCCTCTGCTGGCGAAAAGGAGAAGACGAAGTGATGCACTGGCACGGCCTCGATGAAGATTGCTCCAAACGACGAACAGTTGATTTGCCTTTGATTCGTCAGTCGGGTGATCGCGCGACTTCCAATTCTGCTTAACTCTGAATCATCTCTCTGAATCATCATCTGGCGTCTGCAGTTCGCCTGGCGTGCCGCCTGCTTGTGTTAGTCTTACCTTGCCTGCTTAACTATGGGCTGAATTGGTAACCATGCCTCTTTTCGACACTCACGCGCATCTGGATGACGATCAACTCGCGCCGATCCTGGCGGATGTTTTAGCCGAAGCGAGAACCAGCGGACTGGTAGGAATCACTGCGATCGGCACGACAGTACCAACAAGCCGCCGGTGCGTGGAGCTGGCCAACGAACACGATTTGGTATCTGCGGCAGTTGGAATCCACCCCAATCGATGCGCCGAAGCGACTACAAGCCAATGGGACCAAATTAAGTCGCTGGCAACTCAAAAGGAAGTCGTTGCGATCGGTGAAACTGGGCTGGATCGGCATTGGGACTATTGCCCCCTGGAAGTTCAAGAGACGTGGTTCGCACGTCACATCGAGCTTTCTTTTGAGACCAGCAAACCGCTGGTGATTCACATGCGGGATTGTGAGCCGGATATTTTGAGGATGCTTGACCAGCACAAGCGAGACGGCAAAATCAACGGAATCATGCATTCATTTGCCGGAACCTGGGAAACGGCCCAGAAATGTCTGAATCTGGGCATGTATATCAGTTTTGCCGGAATGGTGACGTTTAAGAAATCGGATGAGCTGCGGGGAATTGCCAAGCGGATCCCAGAGAACCGAATTCTTGTCGAGACTGATTCGCCCTACCTTTCGCCTCATCCACACCGCTCGGTTCGCCCCAACCAACCTGCAATGGTTCAGCACACCGCGAGCTGTATTGCAGAAGTGAGGGGGATTTCTTTTGAAGAATTTGGTGAACTGGCGACCAATAATGCACGCCAAGTATTTGGGCTTTAGCGTCTGATCGGGAACCAGGTTGAAGAAGTAGCTTCAAAAGCTCTCGGCAAGCAAAATCTACGTCAAAATCAGGTTTCAGACGATTCCTAAGCTCCCCAGCATGCCACATAAGCTGAATTTGATTCAACCATTACTTAGCCGCCAATCATCGGGCGCGGCCAGCGATTAACGCTTTTAGAAATCCCCATGATTAGCTATAAAATCTGAGACGTAATAATAATTCGATTTTTAGGAGAGATCCCTTGTCAGAAGCAGATATCGGTTTGATTGGATTGGCAGTCATGGGCGAGAACCTCGTTCTCAACATGGCCAGCAAGGGATTCAGCGTTGCGGTCTATAACCGGACCACCTCAAAAGTCGACGATTTCATCGCCGGTCGCGCAGCTGGAAAGACGATTGTAGGCGCTCACTCGGCTGAGGAGCTTTGTAGCAAACTCAAAAGCCCGCGCCGCGTCATGATCATGGTCAAAGCCGGCGCAGCGGTCGACAAAGTCATCGAAAGCCTTGTTCCCCATCTCGATAAAGGCGACATCCTGATCGACGGCGGCAACAGCGAGTTCCCGGACAGTATTCGTCGGACCAAAGACCTTGCTGAAAAGGGCTTGCTCTACATCGGCACGGGTGTCTCTGGTGGTGAAGAAGGCGCGCTCAAGGGGCCCAGCATCATGCCCGG
>CAYSQZ010000266.1:0-2345 GCA_964433035.1 uncultured Pirellulaceae bacterium
TGCTTACGCGAGCGTAAACATGGCACCCGTCAATTCAGATCTGACAGACCACTAGTATCGCAAGCAGAAAAGGACCGTGGTTACATGCTCACTGTAATCGACGTTGTCCGTTTTTTGGGTCCAAACTACAATTCGGAACCCCATCCCAGAGGAACTCATGGAAGAGAGACCCCAGAACCGCGCCAGCCACCCAGATGCTGATTCGACACGATTGCCAGGCCTTGGTTGGTGGGCAATGATCGTGCTGGTTTGTGTTGGGCTTGGGATCTATTTCTGCTCGTTGCAAAACCTGTTGTACACTCACTATCAGCCGTTTTTCGACTCGATGAGTTATTACAACAACCTTCATGCGATCATGTCGACAGCCCAAGACGATGGAGTTGGCCCAGCGCTTGCCAAGGCTTTTAATGGTTCCAACGACACCGTGATTGCACCTTACATTGCCGGGGCTCTGGTTGGACCACTGGTAAAACCGACTCGAAATTTTGGCGTCTGGTTGCAGATCGCCGAGCTGTTTGTTCTGTTGTCTTCGCTGTTTTACTATTTCAGCACAATCAGAAAGCTACAGCCCGGCTTGGCTGCACTCTTACTGGCTCCGTTCATCATCACGGCTTGCTTTTTTCGATATGCCGGTGGGATGTCCGACTTCAGAATGGACCTCAGCCTATATCTGATGTTTTCTACCAGTTGTGTCTGGTATCTGATCTCGGCCCAGTCGCGTCGGACGATTCACTTCTTTTTGCTGGGCGTTGCGATTGCCATTACTTGCTTGTTCCGCGCTACGGCTCCGATTTACCTGCTGCTTTGTTTGCTGCCGTTGGTGATCGCTGAGACGATTTATGGCTCGGAGCGTCGAGCGTTTTTGGTCAAGTGCTCGGTCGCGATTCTCACCGCTTCAATCGGATCGCTCTGGTTTTACGTCTCCAACTTTGAGCACCTGCATTACTACTATTTCGTCTGGAATAGTGACGCCAATGCAAAACTCTCGGTAAGCGAGTCGATGACTCATTTGCACTTCGTTTACAAACATCTGGGGGCGCGCCTGATTTACTGGGTACTGATCGTTTATGCGATCATGGCTTGGACAGGACGACGGTCGGAGGAAGTCAAGAATAGCAGTAACGCAAAAGCAATATTACTCTCCACGGGGCGGCTGATTGTTGAGTCTGTCAGAGGAACCGATGCGCGCCTGATCTGGCTGGCCCTGGCGCCGATTGGATTCCTGGTTTTTACCGGAGCGGGTTTGAATCCTTATGTTTCGATGCCGGCTGTATTGGGTTGCTTGCTGTGTTTGATCGGTCCAGTTTTAATCAGTCCACATCGGCTTGGACCGGGCAAGCCTCGTCTATTGGCGGGTTCACTGGCGGTGCTGTGCTTTGTGTTGTTGGCAATTAAAGGCTGGGAGAAGCACAAGCCTCGAGAGTGCAACTCAATGGCGGCCCATCGGGAAACGATCCAAACAATGATTGAGGACGCAAAGGCACATGGGCTGAGGTATTTCAATTTTGACAGCTCGCACGTGTATTACCTCAATGCTTCAAGTTTGCACTCAACCGCCCGCTTTGACGTGAAAGACGTTTCGGTAGTCGACTCCAAACTTTCCAGTGATGGAGTCTTCCTGTTTCGCAACAGTATTATCTCCCATGTCGTCGCTCAAGCCAACTGGAATGAATTGCCCGGAGAAGGAACTGAGCTTAAGCTGCAATCGTTGTTGAACCAAGCCGATGAGACGTGTGACTATCTGATTGTTCCCGAGAGCAACACGATCGAGTTCCTGGAGAAGCAGGTTTCGCTCAACATCATTAATCAACATCAACGTGTTTTTAAAGACCACGTTCAAAAAAGCTCCAACTGGACGCCCATTTCTGGACCAATCGCTAATAGCGAAAACGAAGTCGTGCGGATCTTCCGCAACGAAACTCGCACCAATCGCTTCGCCAAATCTGGGTCGGCCGGGAAAACGAAAATTCGTTAACAAGTCGGAGTTCCCGGGCACTTTCTGAGCCATGATCAGTGTTGATTAATTGACCAGGCGTTGCCTACCCAATGGTAGTAACGGCTTGCTCGCTGGATTTAAGGCTAACTTTTATTCCAGCCTTCGTGCTTCGCCGCGATTTTCCGCTATTATAGTGGTCTAATGATTGGTTGCTTTAGACGCCAATCACGAGTGTCGTTACCTCAATCGGAGTACATGCTTTGAAATTTACATCGCGATTAGCGCTAGCAGGTTTGCTCATTCTAGCGACCCTTTCCAATTTTGTAGCTCAGGATAATTTGCTCGCAGCTCAAACGGCAGAAAAGCAGACAGCGGAAAAGCAGGCGTCGGAAAAGCAGGCGTCGGAAAA
>CAYSQZ010000266.1:2445-6448 GCA_964433035.1 uncultured Pirellulaceae bacterium
CGGAAAAGCAGGCGTCGGAAAAGCAGGCGTCGGAAAAGCAGGCGTCGGAAAAGCAGACGGCAGAAAAGGAGCCGTCCAAGAAAGAGAAAGCAAGCGACGATAAACTTGAGGAAGATAAACTTGAGGACGATGAAAAGTCTGACGGCGAGAATTTGAAAAACCGAGTCGATGTATTGATTATCACAAGCGACGAGCTTGCCGAAGCGTGGCAGGATTTTTCGAAGTGGAAAACGTGTACTGGTCGACCGGCACGAGTTGTGATTACCCAAGAAATCGAAGAAGACTTCGAAGGCCCGGACATCCAAGCGAAAATTCGCCAATGCTGCCTGAAACATATAAACGAATTCAACACCCAATGGGTGATCCTGGGTGGTGACTCGTCCGAGGAAGCTGGGATCGTACCAGATCGCGACACCGATCACTCTGAATACAGAATGGCACCGTATCCGAAAATTCCGACAGATCTGTATTTTATTAGCGAGTCAGATTGGGACGCCAATGATGACGAAAAATACGGAGTCTTTTCCGAGGATCTCGATGAAGTATCCTACTACAACCCAAAAGCAACGATCGGTCGGATTCCAGTGCGGACCGCGGCTGACGTTAAGGCTTACACTGAAAAAGTGATCGCATATGAAACCAAGTATCCAGTGGGCGATTTTGCCCGAAGAATGGTTTACACCTGCCCAGTAGAACATGCCTATCCCAAGTTAGAAACAAGTATCGATGAGGTTGGCGAGGCTTGGCCGACGGGTTTCATTAGTCGATTTTTCGCCAACAAATCACCTTGGGACGATCTGAAAAAAGGTGACCACGACCTAAGTCCCGACAATTGGATCGAAATGATAAACCAGCGTCAGGCCTCCAAGATCCACATCCACGGCCACGGCTTGCTCGATCTATGGGTCCTGGAAAAGAACAAAACAGTAGAACAAGAGCACATCGCCAAGCTTAAAAACGAGCGGGCCTATCCGATCATTACCACCGTTTCATGCCTGACTGGGCAATTTGACGACGAGCAAGACCCATGTATCGTTGAATCTATACTGCGACAACCCAGTGCGGGCGCGATTGCAGTGCTCGCGCCGTCCCGACATGGCATTCCTTTCATGATGAGTCCCAGTGATTTTAGCTTGATGATGAATGAAGGAAAAATGGACGGAACCACCTCAGCTTATACCAAGTTTTGGAAGTGTGTTCTGACCGAGGATTTAACTTTAGGCGAAGCGTTCCGCAAAGTGAAAATGGACATGGAAACCAACGCTCGCAAAAACTCCGGGTTTCACCTGTGCCAGTGCGAATTGAATTTGCTCGGGGATCCTTCATTGCGAGTTCACGCTAAGCCGCCCGAAAACTTCCCCAGAATTAGAGCCAGTCGATTTGGCAAAAAAGTGAAAGTGCGTCGGGCGATGGAAGGGGCGCGGATCTGCATCTGGGACGGCGCTGATGATTATCATGAGCTACAAGCCGATGCCAGTGGAAGAGTGGAACTTGAAGTTGCGTCTGAAGCTCGCAACTATCATGTTGCCGCGATGTACAAAGGTTACAACATCTGGTACCAACCTGCTAAGAGCTCGGCAAAATCCGACGAATCAAAGTAACACAGGCTACAGGCTAGTGGCTGTCAGATCTGAATTGACCGGTGCCATGTTTACGCTCGCGTAAGCATGCTCACGCAAGCGTGAAGCATGACACCCGTTTGGCTATTCATTTCAGGATTGAAGTAGTGCTCTGCGAGAAGTTGACGACAAAACTGCAGCCTCTCCGGTTCGCAAGCAATCGGGGTTACTCGCCGGTTCGAACGGCCAGTTTCACTAAGCCGGCGACCACAAATCGGGTTCAGTTCAGCCGCTCACGATCGAATAACGATCTAAACGGAAGAAGTCAACTAAGCCAGCGTTGGTTCACTCGAACCACACGACAAACCCTAGCGGCGCTAATCAGCCGAACGAAAGTCGCTAAGGGCTTGTTCGACCAATCGGGTATGCCCTTAAAGCGTTGGTTGGCCATTTCCTGTAATTGATGATGAATTGTCGTCACGAGTGTTGCTGCTGAGCCATTTTGAAAAAATGCTCGACGGCTCGACCGCTGATCGTCTTTTTCTCAAGCAATTCTTTGGCCACCAATTCGATCGCGGCCAAGTGCACTTTGTCGTTGAGAGCATGCTCTGTCTTGTCGAGCAACCGCTGCTCCAGCTTCTCCAACTGACGCTGAGTCTTGGTTCTGCTGCGCTCCAATAACCGACGCGCCTGACGAAGATCCTGGGCAGCTCCGATCTCACAATACTGTTTTGTAAAACCGGATTCGGCGACCATGCCAGCGTAAAGAATCATGACTTCATCTTCGAGCCAATCTTTGGTCGGTTTGGATCTTCCCTTTTGAATTTTGCACACGCCCAATCGCAGTCCGCTGTTCATCGCTCCGATAGGCGATTTTGAAGGACTGATCGTAACCTTTTCGATCGGCCGGCCAAGCGAAACCGCCATCACCGCATGGCCGGCCTCATGGTAGGCCGTCGCGGTCAAACCTTTTTCAATTTCTTCTTCGGTCAATGTCGTTTCCGTTATCTTTTGAAAGATGATTGACATATCGGGCTGATCACAGATCCTCAAAAACGTCCTTGGCAGGGCGGGTCATCAACACCTAAAAACCCAACAGGGCTTGTTTGATCAACAACCCAGGGTTCTTGAATTCTGGGTGAGATCATCAATCCACAAAAGCCCCAACGGTTTGATTGATCACCGCATCGCAGAGCCAAATCCGTTGGGATTGTGTGTTATGTGTTTATTGTCCCAAGGTTCAAGAGCCTTGGGCTATTGCTCCAACGCCGTTAGCGTAAAATGCGAAAGACCACTATCCTATCGCCTAAATCATAGCTTTCATCGAACAATTTATCGGTAGGCGTAACAGCAGTCCTTTCAAATTCAAACCCGCCACAGTTTTAGTTAGCAAAGCTTTGAATTCTATCCCACGACTCGAAACCGAGAGATTTAAGCTTCGGGCAATTTTTCCAGCCGATGCCGAAGGAGTTTTCCAGCTTTTCTCGGATCCCAAAGTCATGCTGCATTACGATTTTGAGACGTTCGAACATTTACAGCAAGCCCAGGAGATGGTCGCAAAATTTGCCCACTGGTTTCAAATCGATCATGCCGTGCGGTGGGGGATTTTCGAAAAGGAAACCCAAGAGCTGATTGGCAGTTGTTGTCTGGATACGTTTCACAAGGGCTACCGGACCTGCAACATTGGTTACAACGTTCGCTCAGATCATTGGGGGAAAGGGATCGCTACCG
The DNA here is from genome assembly GCA_964433035.1 of uncultured Pirellulaceae bacterium. Classification (GTDB taxonomy): domain Bacteria; phylum Planctomycetota; class Planctomycetia; order Pirellulales; family Pirellulaceae; genus Mariniblastus. The sequence continues at coordinate 5,736 of CAYSQZ010000266.1, forward strand.
AAGTCGCGACCAGGATCATTGATTTTGGTTTTGAAAACGGCATTGTCGGACCGCTGAACCGAATTCAAGCCGTCACTGTACCTCAGAACGCGGCATCGGAGCGAGTTCTGGTGAAACTTGGTTTCCAGCATGAAGGGTTGATGCGAGAGTATGGATACTGGAAGGGACGCTACCACGACATGAATCGGTTTGGCTTGATCAACCCAAATAAGACAGGCAGTTGAATATGTCTAGCCCTCGGTTCCGTGCTTGCCGAGATAGTGAGTCTTGCCGTTGATAGTGACGCGGGCTTGACCGCCCGCCTTGTGAAGTCGGTACTTTGGTGCCGACGTAGATCGTCCACGTTTCATAGTGCGGTTCCTCAATCCTCTTTTGAATCCAATATTTCGCCTGGCTCGTCGAACAGCCAGTAGACGAACTGTACCGGGTTCTATCACAGGGGATGAATGACGCACTCACAGAGAACAGACTGGCTGGCCATCGGATTCGCCTTTGGGCTGGTAACATACTGCTTGGGCCCAATTCTTCACATGAAACCAGTTAGCGCCGCTTCTCTTTTTCAGGTCCTAATTACCGTTTCGATAGGCACACCTATCTTTTGTATTCTTCAGTCAATTTACCGATTAAAATCTGAGAATGAGTCATCTCTCAAATAGTTGACCGCGATATTTCATCCGCGGGATAACAATGCCATGAACACGAAGTCGCTGGGG
>CAYSQZ010000267.1:0-6445 GCA_964433035.1 uncultured Pirellulaceae bacterium
CCTCGTCGTTATCAGCGACGCGCTCTAACCAGCTGAGCTACACGCCCGAATCAACATAGAGGCCAAAACGGACTCTGGTGTTCGGGTAAACATTGCGGCCCGCCAAATTACGCAAGCCAAGTCGCAAACCCTAGCTATCGCAGGAGTTGCATAACTCGAAGATGTTTTCGCGACTAAAGCCAATCCAACAACCTCAAACAACCCCTCTGAAAAAATCAGAATTTGGCGAAGGCGTATTTTATGAACTCCGCGATTTGTGTCAAACGGGTTCGACCCACGCTTTATCGTCAATAAGCTCTTCGAATCCAAGCCCAAATCCAAGGATAACAGAATATTTCCGTCTCATTGCCCGAGAGCCCGTTGCTTGTGGGAGAAGCTGAAATATTCCACCAAATTGGAGCGGACTCGAAGTATCAGCATATGTGAGCTTTGGGTTTTCGGCTTGCTTCCAGGAAGTGGTGGTTCGGTGTCACGTCGGGCAAATTCTCACTAAAATATAGCAGCTCGTGATAGCGGTATGCGCCCCTTGCTTAGTCGTCAGAAACTAACATTTTCCCATTTTAAAATGTTCCGAACAAGAAGAGAGCGCCTTTTCGACGGAAGACTCAACCTTTAAGTTGGGAGGGATGACGACACCATAGGTAGTAGTTCATCAAAACCAAGTTTGTCTGGGTCGATTGGCGGTTAGAGCCGTTTAGATTTTGAACTCAGATTCATCTCCTGATGTAGTTTTCGTACAGGGATTTCTCATGCGACGCGTTTCCAAATCCATTATTTCATTTTGTTTTCTGTTATCTGCCTCGATCGTGTGCAACGCTACTTGTCCAGCGGTTGGCGTCGGACAAAGCGGAAGCGATGCTGACAAGGCCAATCGTGCTAAGCTTCAAAAGGCGATGTCGATCACGCCGCGCCAGAAAGTTGACTATGAGAAGCCTGGCGTTGCGGTTTTGGAACAGTGCAAGTTTCTGGAAAAGAAGACCAAGCCTTCTGGATTCATTGTGCATCACGAATCGGGTCGTGTGTTACGGCAGTTCTTTGACAACAATGGTGACGGCAAGCTTGATCAATGGTCGTATTATAAAGACGGCTTGGAAGTCTATCGTGATTTGGACTTAAATTTTGACGGGACAACAGACCAGTATCGTTGGCTTGGCGAAGCCGGTACTCGGTGGGGAATTGATAAGGACCAGGACGGCACGATTGATTTCTGGAAGGTTATTTCTCCTGAAGAGGTCGCCTATGAGTGCTTTGAAGCTGTACGAAATCTCGACCAGGAACGATTTAACCGTTTGCTTTTGACTCAGGCTGAGTTTACCGACCTACAACTCGGTCCGGGCCCAGCCAAGGAAGTCAGCGAAAGATGGCGCAAAGCTAAATCGGGATTTCTTGGAATGGCCCGATCTCAAAAGTTCATCAATGCTAAAGCCAATTGGGTTTACGCTGGTAACGGCCAGGCGGCAATGTGTGCGGCGGGCACCGACGGGAACAAGAAAGACTTGATCGTCTACGATCACGGCTCAGGATTCTTTGAATCCAATGGTGTTCGACAGCTGGGCGTCGGAACGATTATCAAGGTTGGCGATGTCTGGCGTTTGATTGAACTTCCAGAAGTCGTCGATCCTAAAAAGCCACTTAATAGTGGTGGTGCCTTTTTCACGATGGTGGACCCTCTCCCAGACCGAGGTGTCCGTGATGAACGCAACAAATTAATCGAAAAGATGCACGATGATCTTGCCGAGATCGAGAAGCGTCTCCAAACAACCAAAGGAGTGGAGCGTCAAAAAGCCGAGAAGGACAAAGCAGAAATTTTGGTTAAGTTTTACAAGATTTACGATCGTCCCGACGAGAAGCAGGCGCGTCGCGATTGGCTTGAAACTTTTGCCGACTCCGTTTCCAGTGCCTATCAAGCCAATCAGTTCGATAATGGCTTGAAGTATTTGGATAACTTCATCAAGTCCAACCCCGGCGCCGACGGACTGGACTACGTAAAGTGGAGATTGATATTTGCGGATTACGGTTGGACCAATGCCCATGGAGGCAAGAAAGAAAGAGACGCCGGCTACGCGAAACTTGTCGAGAACTTGAAGGCGTTTGAAAAGACTTACCCGACGAGCCCCTTCACCGCTGATGCGTTGATTCAATTGGCGGTCCACTACGAAGTCCGAAACGCCGACGAACCAGCCAAGGCAATTCAGTGGTACAGGCAATGTAAAGCTCGGTTTCCAAACACCCCATTCGGAAGACGTGCAGGCGGTGCTCTGATTCGACTGGGCGGCATGGGAAATGTGTTCTCGTTTAAAGGGCAAACACTCGATAAGCGAGTATTCGACATTCAAAATGCTCGCGGCAAAATTGTCGTGTTGCACTACTGGGAAACTTGGAACGACGACGAAGGGTTAGCTGAATTAGCCAAGATTCAAGGCAAGTTCGATGACGTTGTGATCATTAGCTGCAACATCGATGAAAAATCGGAAACGTTCCAGGAATATTACTCCAAGAACAAAGCTAAAATGAAATGGACCCAGTTGCATGCTCCCGGAGGCGTCGACAAAAGCCCGCTGGCTCACCAGCTCGGAATAGCGACAGAGCCGATGTTGATCCTGGTTGACAAGCAAGGCAAGCTTGTTGAGACCAGTATCCAATTCAGCGATTTGGAGCGAGAGATCGTTCGAGAGCGGCGTCGTTAGGTTGGACGATAAGTGCAAATGGTAGGTACCCGTTAATCTTCCGATTCGGTGATATCTACCTTGTTACAACCAGGCAAATCAAACGAAGCTTGGCAGGCCAGTAACAATCCATCTCGAAACCAAAGGCTCCTTGCTTACCAGGTGAGGAGCTTTTATTTCTGAATTCTTCCCGCGCGTGTTCGCACTGGCTTTAGCCGGAATAGCAGCGATCGTTGGCAGTTCATTCCGCCTAAAGGCGCTACAAAGCGACCGCAAATAGCCCATTTACAGAGCTCAAGTTAGCGTATGCCTGGAAAAAACTTCGCGGTGCGAGAAGCGTAGTCGGCGTAGCCCGAGTAAGTCTCGCGCAACTGCTGTTCTTCCCAAGCAGCCTTACGGTCGAAGAAAACAAAAGTCGCCAGCGTCATAATTACCTGAGTCATGCTTCCCGATGCAACCGCCACACCACTGATCGTGATGAACACTCCCGTGTAGATCGGGTGCCTCATGAGTGAGTAGAGCCCTGTCGTCTTAAGACGCCCGGAACTGACCGGAACCGGGGTTGGAGTAAATGAGGCACCAAGGTTGAGTGTGGCAATTGCGAAAAACGCAAGGCCGCCGAGGAACATCAGGGCTCCGATAACCCCAACCGTTCTGCCGGTTGGCCAAGCGTCGCCGCTGGGAATGACCATCAGCGAGAGTAGCAAGACTGTTTGGCCCGCGACCCAAATCCAGCCGATCGTTGATTTTGTCATGCTACTTGGCAATATTTGCTGGCGGCTCAATCGAATCGACCCAGCCTGAATCAATAAAGATCAACTTCAAGATGAAGTAGAACAACATGCAGAGGATGGCACCGGCGGGGATTGTAATCGCCCAACCCGCAAGTATGTCTCGCATCGTTTTCAAGTTCAGCGCGTTGATTCCTCGAGCAAGCCCAACGCCCAAGACCGCGCCAACCAAAGTGTGCGTCGTCGAAATTGGAAGCCCGATAGGTAGGACAGAGGCGAGCAGAATCGTGATCGCTGCTGCGAACTCCGCGCAAAATCCACGACTTGGCGTCAGCTCGGTGATTTTTTCACCGACCGTCTTGATGACTTTCCAGCCCCAAGTGGCCAATCCAATAACAATACCGAAACCACCTAACAATAACGCCCAGTTTGGCGTGCTGGATGTTTTGGAAATCGCATGTTCGGTGACCGCCTGATATGCGGCTGACAGAGGTCCAATTGCGTTGGCGACGTCATTGGAACCGTGAGCGAACGCAACCAGGCAAGCGGTGAAGATCTGAAGGACGGAGAAAATTCTTTCGACCTGTCGCAGCTCATCAGAATCGGTATTCATGGCGATTTGGTCAAGCGCCGTATTCTGCATCGATTCCGCCTCAACTAAGAGGTTCTGCGCCTTCTCTTGCATCTCACCGATCGAATTGTTTTTCACAAGCTGAAGGTGCTTGATCGTCTTGGCCAGAGAACGAGATATGTCGGCGTCGAGCAGCGGATTGCTGCTGGATTCGGAAGCAACCGTTTCTGAAACCGTATTCCGCAACACGAACTTCGTGATGCAATACCCAATGAAACCAAGCACGCATGCAACTGCAGCAACGCTGAGCATGAAGGTCGGATCTTTGGGATCCATTTCCATTCGTTTCCACATCGGCTTGAGGCCTTTGTAGCAGGTCATCCCTGTCATCACGAACATTAGAACGAACACCAGTCGCGGTGCGACCTTGCGCGCAGCTGCGACTGGATTGCGTTTATAAAACACCGCTTTGAGGATGGTTCCAAACACGATGTAGGCCACCGTAGCGGAGATTAAAGGAGAGATGACCCAGCCCGCGCTGATCAAGCCAACTTGCCCCCAAAGAACACCGTTGAAACCCAGAGACAAGGCTCCAAAGCCAACGACCGCTCCGACGATCGAGTGAGTCGTCGATACCGGCCAGGACATCCACGTCGCAATCAGCAGCCAGGTCCCAGCAGCCAACAATGCCGCGATCATGCCACATGCCAAAATGTAAGGAGCATGTTCTGGTGAGTATTGGGTTGCGATTTCAGTTGGGTCGAAGATTCCTTTTCGAACCGTTTTGGATACGTTTGACCCAACGATGTAGGCGCCGGCGAACTCAAAGATCGCCGCCAAAATGACGGCCCATTTGAGTGTCAGTGCTCCTGAGCCCACGGAGGTTCCCATCGCGTTGGCAACATCGTTGGCTCCGATGTTCCAAGCGACATAAAAACCGCAGACCATGATCAAACAAATTAGAATGAATTCGACACCCATTTGACGTGGCGACCTTGTATTTAAGAGAGGTGTTCGGAAAAATAAAACGAAGCGGTTGCTTTACTTAAGGCTGAGAGTTTTCAAAACTCGGTCAGCGAGGTTCTCAGAGATGTTGCTCAAACGGCCTAGAGTTCGTGTGAACCTCATCCAAAGATGAAACTCACCAATCGAGAATTCGGTGTCATGAGCATAGATCTTTTTGAGCAAGCTCATTTGAACGACGTCTGCTTGATGCTCCGCAAACGCAGCGTCTTTGGATAGACTTCGAATTCGTTCCGCTTCGGTGCCACCAAAGCCAGCTTCGATTAACTCATCAAGTTGACTGATGATCGACGCGCAGATCGAGCAAGCGTTAACATTCAACTCAAGGAATTTGTCAAAGTCGGCTCGAATGTCAGCGGGAAAGGGAAGCTTTCGAATCGTAAGGACTTTGCAAACATCCTCGGCCGTGTCAGCCAACGAGTCTTGAAGTGAAAGGATCTCCAACACTTCGCTACGATCGATTGGCATAAAGAATCTCTTTAGAAGCCGCTCGCGAATGTCGTCCTTGATTTGGTCAGCCTGATGTTCCAATTTTGAAACTTCATACGTCAGGTCTTCGACTAGCTCGAACTTCTCGCTTTTGACCGCATCGATCACCTCGGACATCTTGCCGATACACTTGTTAACCTGCTCCATATGTTGCTGGATTTGGCCAAACGGCGATCTTCCAAATAGCTTCCCAATCGTACTCATGTCAGATACACCTGAAAATTCATGATTTGTAAGTCGAGATCATAATGTTAAGATTTCTTTACAACCAGTAGTTTTGAAATAGAATTAGTTGGCTTTGTTGTCGGCAGAAAAGATGTAGGGCCTATGACGTTGCCACAACGACCAAATTTCGAGGGAGTCACAATGAATTCGAATTCGAATTCGTGGTCGATTGGCGATCTGGCGATCTACCGGAAATCCAAGGTAAGCGATTCTCCCGGTTCTCGGGCCAAAAATGTGACACCCTCTAAAAAAGGCGACTCCTATACCTATACAGTCGACAAATACTGGGTTGTAAAGGAGGTTCGCGAAAACGATTGCCTTTTGCTTGTGACCCTTCGAGGAAAAGAGCATCTAGTGTCATTAGGCGACATCGCCCTGAGGAAACCCTGGTTTTGGGAACGGTGTTTGTTGAAACGGCGCCATCAGGCGCTGCTAAGTACGTTAGACATGGCGAGACTTGGCGACGAGCCAAACGCAAGTGAGACGAGCCGCTAATCGGGCCAAAATGTTCGTTCTGAAGCGCAAGCTCTTCGTTTGGGACCTCACAATGCGAAAAGAATTTTGCGGGTTTGGCCGAAAGCTGCGACTTGCAAGCGAACTTACTAAGATTCGTAAAGTATGATGTGGAGTAGCTCCTACGATCCGAATTTTCACAAACCTGATTTCATGAAACGCAACTTATCAACCTGTTTGCTATTCGCTTTAGCACTTTCTCTTTCTGCGCCCTTTGTTTCGGCTAG
>CAYSQZ010000268.1:0-6424 GCA_964433035.1 uncultured Pirellulaceae bacterium
GAGTTACTGGAAATTTCACAGGTGTATCAAGAGCTATGGTATCAACAAATGGGCCGAGTGTAGAAACTCCGCCTGAGTCAAATCAAAACGAAACGGTCAAAGAGATCCGTCATCGTCGACACCGGGAAGCTCGTGTCGAGTCGCACCGTCAGCGCTCCAATAATGATGCGCTGCTGAATGAATTTCAGTCTGACGCTGTCGAAATTGAAAAGCGGTCTGTCCCCGGGGGCGCGCGTTGGACGTTGTACACGGTCGTTGGATTGTTGACCGCATTTATTGTCTGGGCAAACTGGGCTCGGGTTGATCGTATCGTTACGGCCACTGGAAAGCTCATCACCGTCGAGCCGGCGATCGTAATCGACACGAAACTACCGTCGCCGATCAAGTCGATCAATGCGAAATTCGGTGACAGGGTTTCATCCGGGTTCGTGATCGCGACTTTGGATCCGACTTTTTCCGATGCTGACTTGAAGCAGCTTAACTCTCAAAAGAACGCGCTCAGTGCAGTTATCACCAGGCTAAGTGCGGAGCGGGACGGAAACGATTTTGAGTTAGGATCCTTTGGTTCTGATCGAGACTGGCTGATGCAAAAGCAGGTTTTTCAGGAGCGAAAACGAGCATATAACGCTTCGATGAACAGGTTCCGAGCCGAGAGTAGTAAGCTTGACGTCCAGATTGAAAACACCCAAATGGAAATTGAGGGTGGCTTGGAGGCGTACAGGAAATTTCGAGAGTTCGAGGAGGTAATCAAAAAGCTGGTCAGGACAGGCAGCAGACCGCAATCTGATGTTATGAGTCGGGAGCTACAAAGCCAAGAGGCGAAAATGACTTACCTGGCCTCCAAAAGTCGCAAGCGAGAACTGCTTAAATCCGTTGAGACGATGGCCGCCGAACGCGAATCATTTGCGGCATCCTGGCGAACCGACACAGTCTCGGAATTGGTTGCAGCTCGTGAAAAGCTGGCTCAGGTCGAACAGGAACTTAGCAAAGCCAATAAGTCCAATGAGTTTGTCGAGCTGATCGTGCCAGAGGATTTGCCCTACAAAGAGTTTGTCGTACTCGAGGTCGCTGAAAAATCAGTCGGATCGATTATGCAAACTGGCGAGCCGCTGTTCAAACTGATTCCCGTTGGTGTTCCGATGGAGGTTGAGGTCGAAGTCGAAGGCAAGGACGTTGCGCTCATTGCGTCTGCAACTTCGGAGCAGATCGATTCGATGGATCTGCCCAAGGGCAGCGATGTGCGGATCAAGCTCTCGTCGTTTCCTTATCAAAAACACGGTACTCTCGACGGCGTGGTTCGTACAATCAGTGAGGGGTCGTTCGAAAAGCGGCTGCCCGGCGGAGCCGCCAGTGGTGTGACGACTTATAAGGCCCGAGTTAAAATCCTCGATCCTGAACAGCTTGAACGTGTCCCTGAGAATTTTCGTTTAATGCCGGGGATGACTGCGACGGCAGAAATCAAAGTCGGTAATCGAAAAGTAATTGAGTATTTGCTGTACCCCTTGTTCCGCTATTTGAACGAATCGATCCGCGAGCCGTAAGTGTTCGCTCCGAGGCTGTGATTTTATCAATCGCTTGGAACAATAAGCGCAAATGGTAACCCGAAGCCTCAGCGAGGGAGCCTCGATGACTCCCATTATTCTTCGTTCACGCGTTTTGAATAGCGGCAAAGCCGTGGCAGCATGTAGTTGCGGGAGTAAGCCCGTAGAAGTGTTCGCCGAGAAAAACCCTCCCCGAGCCTTTGGCTCGACCCTCCCAGAGGGGGCCACCTCAATTCGCACAATTTAGTGGTTATCTACGCATAAATGTCGCCACCCTCTGGGCCCTCTGGGAGGGTCGAGCTGTCACCGCTAGGTGACACGCTCGGGGAGGGTAAGTTTTCCTTTGATAGGCAAGGCTTTGGGGCTTCGAAAATGGTTTTCGTTGATGTTTTTCAAAGTTAAAAATGAGACTGATTTTACCCTCCCCGGTCACTGCGTTCCCGACCCTCCCAAAGGGAGGGTGGCTTTGATGTATTGGATGTGACTGACCCACTAAAAACGATGAAGAGCCCCCAGAGGGAGGGTAACTCTCTTCTATGCAACTTTAAAACTCACGCGTCGGGCGCGGCGGGTTGCCAATAACATCACAACCTCTCCGAGTCTGCCTGCTAGTTGCGAAAACAGTGTGACGGTGATCCAGGTTCAAAATTCGAAGACGACATAAGTCGATTTTTCCGAACGATCTTCGGGGTATATCTGTTTCAGTGTCGTCGGCGTTTCAGCCAGGTCGACAGCACGTTGCGGAATCAGTAGATGAGTTGCCCCATAGCGCGTCGCAATTTCATTGAGTTGCTCGTCCGTGTACGACATCAAGCCGGCTTCGAAATCGCGTTGTACCTCATACAGAATGTTAAGACGTTGCGTCCATTCTTCGATCCCCTCAGGGTCTTGCGGAATGTCTTTCCAGCACACGACTTCAGATCGACCGGCGTACCATTTAAAAGTCTGCTGTTGGTGTGGAGTGATGAAACATGCGCTTGGCGGCGTGTTTGCGGCAATCCAGCGACAGGCTTTGGTCCAGTTGTGATATGTGTCCATTGTTTTTCGGCGATCATTTTCGTAATCTGGCAATGATTGCACGTCAGCCCGAGGCCGAGGTTCAGCAAACTTTTCGACGACAAGCAATCCAGTCGCCGCCAAGATGCAGCCAACAAAAACGGCGAAACTCAAGCGAGTGAGAATTCGTCGGTCGTTCGAAAGCCAGGTGTTGATCACCAAGCAACTGGACATCGCTGTGGCAGCGGGAATGGCAAAATCGGAAAGCCGAAACCAATAAAATCTCAGTAGTCCGGCCGACCATTGCGCTAACTGTTCGTTCTGCTCGGCAATGCCACTTAGCAGCAGTCCGCCGAAGGAAAATATCAACGACGCAAAACAGAAAAAATACAGTGGTAGCATTCGGCGAAACATGGAGTGGGATCGTGACTTTAGCCAACAGCTAAGCAGATAACAGAAAACAATGATCAACGCGAACCTCGCAACGTGCCAAACCGGGAACGCTCCAAACGTTAGATGGTGTGAGATCCTGTGATTGACGTAAACAAATTGCGCAGCGGTTGATGTTGCCGAATTGGAAGCTTGATCGGCCATCAATGGTGGGATCACGCCCAGCAATCCGATCGCCGCGCCGGCGCAGTAGGGTAAGAGCTGAGATCTAAACTTCTGTGTCGAATTTTGGAACCACAAACGACGAGATCGGAACCTGTCGATTTCAGTCCAGCGCATCGCAAGCCAGGCAAACGTCGCTGCAATGAAGCCCCACCCACCAACGAGAACATGGAACGCGGTCGCTGCTCCCAGCAATGGCCAGGCAAACCTCCACCGCCGCTGCACGATGTTTCCCAAGGCCATAAGAATAAAGAAATACGCGAAACCCTTGGCTTCAAATCCGCCCACGACCCATTCGCCAGCCAGATGAAATCGCTCGTTAAGCATCAGGAAGAAGATCGCTGAGAGGACCGACATCCCGCAAGTCGGCACCAGCTTCCAGCTGAACCGCTGCCAGGCAAACGCGAGCATCGCCCAGGTAACGCATCTACCAATCCAGGCAACGACCGAAAGCGAAAACAGCTTGGTCAACCAGCCGGTCGTGACGTAAAAAATCCAATGGGCAAAGGAGGATCCCAGAAAGATATCGCCCGGGCACCAATCGGGATCCCAATAGTGTTTCGCTTTGGTCAAATAATGAGACTCGTTGACGTCCGGAGGAAGCTGACCAGCGAGTAAGGCAAAGGAAATAAAGATCAGCACCATTTCGAGATAGCGCCAGACGGTATTCTGCCGATCTGTTTCGGGCTTTGACGAAGAAGAGTGACGGGAATCAGTGACTTTCGTTACCGATTCATCATCGGTGGTTGATGGTTCTGTTGGGCCCCGGTTAATCTTAAACAAAGTTTGAAATACACTAGTGGCTGCCCGATAACTCGAACGGCAGATTGAGGAACAATGGCGACAACCGGCAATCGGGAGATTGAATTTCTTGTTGGTATTGGATTGCGCTCCGGTCAGGACGTTCTTCAAATTCAGAATTTTTAAATTCGAAAAAAACATATTTGCCGTCTGCAACTGAAGATACGAAAGAGTAAATGCAAAAAGAACTAGGTAGAAATACGGTTGTACTCTTAGGCGTCGGTCACACCAATGCCCATGTGCTGCGAAACTGGAAAATGAAGCCGTTTGAGAATGCTCAACTGGTTTGCATTTCAAACTTTCCCACCGCAACTTACTCCGGGATGCTGCCCGGTGTTCTGGCGGGACAATACGACGTTGACGCGATGGAAATTGACCTCGTCCGGCTCTGCGCTTCTGCTGGGGCGAGGCTGATTATTGGCGAAGTGACCGAAGTTGACCATGAGCAACAGGAGATTCGGTTTAAGAACCGCCCTCCCCTAGCGTTTGACGTGTTGTCGATTGGAGTGGGGTCTCGCCCGACGTTTAAAGGAGTCAAGATTGGCGACGAGAATCCGTTGGTTGCAGTCAAGCCAATGCAGACTTTTCTGGAACGACTGAAAGCCAAACTGGCTCAGGTTCGGCAAATGGCCGACGCTCAATCTAAGCCCAAGTTTCGCATTGTGATTGTCGGCGGCGGCATTGGGAGTATCGAGATCGCATTTTGTCTTCACAGGCGGCTTCAAGATAATCCAGCGAGTTTAGGCTTGGAGTCAGGGGCAGCTCAAGCGGAGTTCGCGCTGGTGACTGGAGGCAAGCGAGTTGGGGCCGGGTTGTTGCCGGCAACTCAGGATAAAGTTCTCGAGCTTTTTGGCCAGAGAAATATATCGGCCATCGAGGGCTCAAGAGTCGCTGGGATTGGCCGAGATCACTTGCTGCTGACCAATGGCGATCGAGTTGACGCTGACGTAGTGATTTGGGCGACCAGTGCGGTTGCACCTGAGTTGCTTGGCAAGCTCGATTTCGAAACTGATGATCGTGGCTTTCTTTCGACTCGTCCAACATTGCAGACCGTGACCAGCGATCGCGTTTTTGCTGTTGGTGATTCCGGAACGATCGTTGAATCCAACTTGGTCAAAGCTGGTGTTTATGCGGTTCGCCAAGGTCCCGTGTTGTGGGACAACATTCAGCGTTTGATTCTAAATCGGAAGCTGGGTGACTACGTGCCGCAGACCGGGTTTTTAAAGTTGGTCAATACGGCTGATTCAAAGGCGATCGCGGAATTCAAAGGCAAAACGATTTATTCAGGTTGGTGTTGGAAGCTGAAGCATCGGATCGACGCCAAGTTTATGAAAATGTATCAGGACTACGCGCCGATGGAGATGGCTCAGCCGGCTCCCGTGTCGCAAGAGGAAGTGATACGCTGTCTTGGCTGTGGCGGGAAAATCGGCAGCCAGTTATTGAGTCAGGTGTTGAGTGAGTTGGAGGTTCCGTCTCACCAGGACGTTGTAATCGGTCTGGAGAATCCGGACGATGCGGCGGTAATACGGACTTATGACGATCGTGTTACGGTGACGACAGATTTTTTTGCCAGTCCGTTTGACGATCCGTATCTCGTGGGTCGTATCGCGCTGCTTAACTCCGCCAGTGATTGCTGTGTGATGGGGGCTCAGCCAACGGGTGCACTGGCGATCGTGCAGTTACCGCTTGGACACCCTCGGGCTCAGGCGCAGGTGATGCGCGAGTTGATGGCCGGTGGTGTTGAAGAGCTTAAAAAGATGAATGCCACGATCGTCGGTGGGCACTCGATCGAAGGGCCGCGAATTACGATCGGGTACACGGTCCTTGGCCGGCAGCTGGTCGATCCCAAAACCAAAGGCATGCTGCAAACGGGGGATTTGTTGGTAATGACCAAGTCGATCGGAACGGGGGTTTTGCTGGCTGGGTTAATGCAGGGCAAGTTGCCCGGTAGCGCGTATCAACCGCTGATTGATGCGATGTTGCAAAGTAACTATGTTGCGTTGCGTTTGATTCAGGAGTTTAAAATCTCCGGTATTACCGATGTGACGGGTTTTGGATTGGCTGGGCATCTTGCTGAAATGTTAAACGCGAGTAAACGATCTGCCGAAATCCGGATGGCAGATGTTCCAGTCCTGCCAGGATGCCAAGCGTTAATCGAAGAAGGGATCGAGAGTACCTTGGCCCCGGATAATCGTATGGTGTCGGAGAAGATAAGTTTCCGCTCCAGTCGGACTGATTTGGAGATCGCCAGCTTGTTCGACCCTCAGACCAGCGGCGGATTGTTGTTCGGTGTTGCCCAAGACAAAGCTGATCAGGTGATCGAGTTTTTAAAGAACGAGGGTTTTTCCGACACTCAGGTTATCGGAAGTGTTATCGAATCAGGAGATGGTGAGCGCGTTTTGAGAGTAGTCTAGTGGTTTGTCAGATCTGAATTGACGGGTGCCATGTTTACGCTCGCGTAAGCATGCTCACGC
>CAYSQZ010000269.1:0-6408 GCA_964433035.1 uncultured Pirellulaceae bacterium
TTTTAAAGATGATAAGTAGGTCCTAGAGCGCAGGCGGAAAACGTTGTTGCTCGATAATGCTTCGATTGATTTTTCTGATTGCATCGCCATTGGCTGGAATCGCTTACGCAATGGCAAGCCGACCGGTGCTTGGGAATCCGATTGATCTCGGCCGACGAGGATAGTCACGGCCCCTACATCAGGTGCGCCTGCCAATTTTTTCGAGTGGAAAAGGAAGCCCAGATCCCTTGACTCGGTTCACCAGCTCGAACGGGACAACGAAAAAAGGCGTCCTCGATGGGACGCCCGACTTCCATAATGTATATTTCGTGGACCTGCCGCCAGTTGATCTCCAAGAGCACGCTGAGTTGCTATACTATTTCTGCTATCGTGGAAACGATATTGTGAATCCAGCAACTGCAAAATGAAGTTGAAGCAAAACGAAAGCTCTAAATGAATTTCCACTGGTCTTTAATTGGTCGTATCAAACCCGTCGCCGTTCTACGATTTGGTTTGGTTTTGATTGCGCTTTGGTCGTTGGATCTTGACTTAAGTGTTGCTGACGAAAAGCGATCGCCAAACATTGTCGTCTTTCTCGTAGATGATTTGGGCCAAATGGATATTGGTGCCAACAATCCTGATTGTTTTTATGAGACTCCCAACATCGACGGGTTTGCCAAAACCGCGATGAGGTTTACCAACGGCTACGCTGCCAATCCAGTCTGTTCGCCAACGCGATACAGTTTGATGACGGGTAAATATCCTTCGCGAGTCGACGCAACCAATTTTTTCTCTGGCACACGTGGTGGCAAGTTCCGACCGGCGCCCCTCAATGATTACATGCCGTTGGATGAAATTACGATTGCTCAATTGCTCAAAGATAAGAGCTATGCGACCTTTTTTGCAGGTAAATGGCATTTGGGAAAAACGCAGGAGTATTATCCGCAGAAACGAGGGTTCGATATCAACATTGGCGGCTACCACAAAGGCGGTCCATACACTGGCAAGAAGTACTTTGCGCCTTTTGAGAATCCGGAGATGGAGGTCGAGAGTCCAGCAGGTGACCATCTACCCGATCGGCTTGCTCGAGATACTGCTCAGTTCATCAGCGACAACAAAGACAAGCCTTTCTTCGCTTATCTGTCGTTCTATTCTGTCCACACGCCTCTGATTGGCCGGCCGGATCTGGTGAAGAAGTATAAAGCCAGATCAACTAAGATCACGGGCGAACAGTTTGCGACTGAAGAACAGATCTTTCGCAAGACTGGCAAGAAGCGAAAGGTTCGGATTTTGCAAAAGCATCCCGTCTATGCAGCGATGGTAGAAGCGATGGACCAAGCGGTCGGGAAAGTACTGAAGCAACTTCAGGATTCCGGGGTTGCCGACAATACGATTGTGATTTTTACGTCTGACAACGGCGGGCTTTCGACCAGCGAAGGATCTCCAACGAGTAACCTTCCTCTGCGTGGTGGGAAGGGCTGGGTTTATGAAGGTGGAATCCGGTTGCCGTGGATTGTTCGCTACCCTGGCGTTACCTCGGCGGGGTCGGTCAACTCAACGCCGGTTTGCTCAATCGATCTTTTTCCTACCTTGGCTGCTGCGGCCGGTGCTGAAGTGAAGCACGAGATAGACGGCGTCGATTTGATGCCTGCCTTAAAGGGCGAGTCGCTCGATCGGCAATCGTTATTTTGGCATTATCCCCACTACAGTAATCAGGGCGGAATTCCTGGCGGCGCGATTCGCGAAGGCGACTTCAAATTAGTGGAACGCTACGAGGATGGGAGAGTTCATCTCTACAATCTTGCCGACGACATTGGAGAGAAGAATGATCTTGCGTCTGAGCACCCCGAGCGTGTTGCCGAAATGCGAGGCAGGCTGCACGCCTGGTACAAATCAGTCGATGCAAAGTTTCTACAGCCCCAAGATGACGGCCCGAAACCGTGGAAGCCAAGCGACTCAGATTAAGCGGTCCAAGCTACTCAGATTAAGCGGTTTAACTAAACAAAGTTACCCTCCCAAAGATTGGGAGGGTCGAGAAAAGTCGATGAAATCGGCTTTGATCGGGGAGGGTTGATGTGCTCCAGCTGTGAACTCCCCTGCCGCTTCGAGTACGACTTGAAAGAGTTATCTTCTCACGATTTTCGTCATTGTCTCCTATCCCTTCTGTTCCTCCTTTTCTCGCCTTTGGTGTTACGGGATTTTTTGCCTTTGAGTTGCTCCGAAGGTTTAGTGGGATCATAGTTTGGATTCACGGTCGGCATGCCGGCTTCGACGGAGACCAGGAAGTCGCGCAGTCGCTTTTCCAAATCGGCAGTGGTGTCCGCATTAGCCTCGGAGATATCGCGCTTTTCGCCGATGTCCTGTTTGAGGTTAAACAGCGCAGAAGTTTTGGATTCGTAGAATCGGATGAGCTTGTAATCGCCGTGGATAATTGAGGAGTGCGGCCCGTCATCAGTTTGATAGTGTGGGAAGTGAAAAACCAGATGTTCGTGCCGACGTTTGATAGTTCCTTTGCCGTCGTTTTTCAACAATTCCCAGATACTTCCGCCGTCCAGTTTCGCAGCCGCTTCTTCGGGAATGTTTTTTACCTGGGCCATTTCACAGAAAGTCGGATAGAAATCATAGCCAACGACTGTTTCGTGACACCAGGAATTTGGTTTGACCGCCGGTCCGCGAATGATCAACGGCACGCGAATACCGCCTTCCCAGAGCGAACCCTTGCGGCCTGCCAAATCCGAGGTCCGTCCACCTGTACCACCATTGTCTGAGGTGTAGATGAGATAGGTGTTTTCTGCCAACTTCAAGTCATCGACAGCCTGCATGATTCGCCCGACACCCGTGTCGAGATCTTCAGCCAATGCAAACCTTCCAATCATCCTGGGATTGCGAGCCTTGCCCTCGTATTTCAATTTGGTTGCTTTCAAAGCATTCTCAGGAGCATGAAGAGCGTGCCAGGAAAGCTGTATAAAGAAAGGCTTGCCGGCTTCTTTGTTGCTTTTCATAAACTCGGTGGCGCGATCACACATTCCGAAAATATCAACCGGATTGGGATCTGAGAATTTGTAAGCTTGCTCGTTCCCAATATCACCGTCGTGAACGTCGAAGCCGTGTTTGCCCGGTCCACCCCCGCTAATGTGCCATTTGCCAAAATGTGCCGTTGCGTAGCCAGCGGTTTTGAGTGCTTCGCCGATTGTGAAATACGATTGGTCGAATGATCGAACACTTCGAGGCGGCACGAGCTTTATGTTCCTTGAGGAATTCAGGATCGGTCCAGCTTTGGTCCACTTGTTCGCTGCAGGGTTCCGCCCATTCATCAAACTCGCTCGAGTGGGCGAGCAAACACACGACGGAGAGTAAGCGGCAGAGAAACGCATTCCCTGGGATGCCAGACGTTCCAAATTGCGAGTACTGACAATCGGGTGTTTCGAGTTTTCCATTTCGGGGTGCATCGGTACCGAGAGTCCGTTCCAGCTTTGATCGTCCGACATCATAAAAATGATGTTTGGAGTCGTGGACGGCTCTACGGATTGAACAGCCTCGCGAATCGTTTCGTCACCATAGGCCAGTGAAAAAACCAAAGCCGGTAGAATCAATGAAATTGCTGTTGTCACTGATTTGCGTGTGCGCATGGGTATCTCGATGCTTGAGTCACAGGATTGGCCGTCCGTTGAATCACGTAGGAAAACCGCCAGCAGGACATCAAAAGATAGACTCTAGTTGTCTTTGGACGTTTTAAGTTGTGATTGGTAGGGACAATATTAGTACGATTGATAAACTAATGTCGTAGGGGAGCCTATACCTACCAAGCCTTCGTTGTCAGCTATTTTTTGGCATTTTTGGATTACAGAATTGAAACCATTATTATTTGCGCTACTGGCTCCAACGTTATGGCTAGGCTTCGTTGTTTCACAGCCTGCGAAACCACATCTGAATCCCCCAACTGCAGATGATAAAGCTTCATGGGCAGTCGCAAGCTCTGAATCTGAGCAAGAAAAGTCCTCCGGCCATTCGCGAGTCGATAGGACTAAGCTTTCACCACTTCAGTCGCAGCGTTCACCAGCAATTGACAACGCGATGCTTGATGTCTTTCCTCCTGCAACCTACAACGCGCTCAAGAACCAGCGCGGACAAACGGAGTTGACGAGAGATTTTGAGCCCAGCAAAAGCCTCTGGGCTCAAGGGCTCGACGAGTCCAAGGTATTCCTGGCTGAAATGACTCATTCCCAGAACAGTAAGCGGGATTTCTCGCTGAGGTTCGGCAATGGCGGGCAGATCTATTCACTTCACGGGCCGTTTGGTGAAAGCGTGCCACCATCTTGGCGAGCCGAAGATGCGGATAAGTCTCCTTGGAATGATGAAGTTTGGCAGTTTGTGGCAGTCTGCAAAAAGTACAACGGACTCGCCAAAGCTGATCGCCGTGGCAGCTTACCGAAGTCCCTGCGGCAGCAGCTAATTGATTCAGGTTACGCGGATCTTTTCTTTATTCACAACTCGGGTGCTTACATTCCGTCAGATTCCGGAATTGATTCGTTGTACTGCCCTTTGTTCGCCAGCGCATCGGGAAACCAAGAGCGAAGTTTTCGAATGTTGAACTGGGGGTTGGTGCCGCAGGTTAAGACGATCCACCGATCTCCCTTGCTCTATTACACGCAAGTGCGCGACGCTGGCAACGGCGTCATCGAGTTAACCTGGGTCGTTCACAATTTTAGCGTGCTCGACGACGTGGTGTTCGATCATCTTAACGCGCCTTGGGGAGGCACACGCGTTTCAAGCTTGCCGTTTCGATATGTCAGTGGTCCTGACGGAAGTTTGCTCAACCGCGAGGACATTCTCAACGATCAGAGGTTTGTCGAAGCCTCTAAAACTGGCGGATGGAACATCTCCTGTGCGGCAGAAGATCCCGATAGTCCAAGCCTTGCCCTTGTCTATGGAATCGACCGGCATCTCGAAGCAGAAAAAGCGAAACAGAAAAACGGGCAGCCCTATATTCAAACGAGGCAATCTCTCTACCGCGATTGGCGAGCAAATCGTCCGGCTTACAAAAAGCAATGGAAAGATTGGCAAACGCGACAAGCTAACAGTTTTCGGAACTATGACGTCTGCGAGGTGATCCCGAAAATTTTGATTCGGCCCGGCCAGGCAATTTGGTACCGCAGCTTTTTAGTGGTTGGGCCCAAAGAGCGCGTCATGCAGCAGGCAACCAAACTGGTCGAGCACGTCGACTACGGGCTGCTTCATTTCGACGCGGGGGCTTCGCCGAAGTTGCATGTGAGCGTCGATGAAAATTCGGTTTCAGTCATTGATATTGAAAGTTCGATGCCCAAACGAACCGAGGAAGATTCGAACACCAAAGTCAACTTCCTGGTCTACGCGAAGCCTGTCGCTGGTACCAAGCCACTGTTCTTGATTCAAAACCAAAACACTGGACAGAAAGTCGTTACGACCGATCCTTATTTCTTCGTCTCAAAAGAGAAACTTGAAATAGACTTCCCGGCAGAGCATCCGCTTTCCAAGTACTACAACAACGTCGTAGGATACTCTTTGGCGGATCGGAATTCGAACTGGGAAGCCCTGCTGGGATTCGTGTGCGAGGAGAAACCTGAATCAGGAAACTGGAAGCGGCTTTCCAACGTCTTGGACAATTCGTTCTTTCCGCAATCCAATCGATTTCATCTCGATTTATGGGTAGAGACGTTGGAATGATGCGATAGCGCGTCTTAGAGATTTTTCGTGGAGCCAAAGCCGAGTTTAGCCCATCCATTTACTGGACCAGGTCGCAATTAGATCGCCAACGTAATTGACGTCCTCAGGTTGGTTGATCAACAGATGATCTGAACCGTCCAGCGTGATCAGCGATTTCGCGCCGCTGGTCCAGGCAAAAATTTCTTCGGCGTGCTCAAACGCTAACGTCTTGTCCGCGGGCGAGTGTAAGATCAAGTGCGGGATGGAGATCTGTTGGATCAATGGTTTCAAGTCAAACTTGCCCAGACTATCGAGTAGCTGTGATCGCATCGTGTGGCTTCGGCCTCCGATGATGACTTCTCCGACACCGAGCTTTCGAATATCGGGATTTTGTGATTCAAGAAACTTGGCCAAGTGCTTCGTGCCTGAGGGGGATGCCAGGGTTGCAATCGATTTGGCAGATTCTATTTTGCCGGCCATCGCCATCATCGCGGCGCCACCGAGCGAATGGCCAATCAGTAGTTGGGGCGGTTGGTGCTCCTTGGAGAGCCACTGGTTTGCTGCGGCGATGTCGGCCATGTTGGTCTGGATGTTCGACTGGGAAAAATCGCCTTGGCTGTTCCCAAGCCCGGTAAAGTCGAAACGCAGCACGCCGATGTCATGAGTTGCCAACCGCCGGGAGATTTTCACGATCGCTTTAAGGTCTTTGGTGCAGGTAAAGCAGTGAGCAAACAAAGCGAATCCGCG
>CAYSQZ010000270.1:0-6392 GCA_964433035.1 uncultured Pirellulaceae bacterium
TGCTTGTTCCGTCGGCAAAGAAAACCTGAATGCTGTTGCCGATCGCCCGCTTGTCGAGATCGTAGTAGTCTTTGGTAAACGATTCATTCTCTTTGACAACCATCTTTTGCCGCAGATCGTCAATCCTCGGATCAGCCGCGATTGAATCGGTGTAATGCTCAGCAGTAAGTTCACCAAAAATCAATCCGATCGCAGCCATGTATTGCAGGCAATGATCGCGATCAGCAAAGTTATTAAGCGGCCCCTGTTTGTCGATAATCCGAACGCCGGGCTCCTGGGTTTCCATTTCAACCCGTTCGATTTGATCAAGTCGATCTTTGATTTGAGGATGCAACGTGATCGCGCATTCAACGGCAGTCTGAGCGTGAAATTCAGCCGGGAAGGAGATCTTGAACAGGATGTTCTCCATCACATAACAGTCCAACGGCCTGGCCAACGTCAACGGTTTCCCGTTGAACAAGACGTCTTGAAACCCCCAGTTTTCAGCTGACAAAGCCGTCGCATATCCCATCTCGCCCGTCTTGGCGATCAACGCCAACCGGACCGCACGACTGGTTGCGTCACCGGCGGCCCAGCTTTTTCGCGAACCGGTGTTGGGAGAATGACGATAAGTCCGTAGCGCCCCTCCGTCGATCCACGCATTGGAAAGTGCATTGAGCGTTTGGTCATAGTCGCAGCCCAACATCTTGCTGGCCACGGCTGTGCTTGCGATTCGAACCAATAGCACATGGTCCAAACCGACGCGGTTGAACGAGTTGTCCAAAGCCAGGATCCCTTGAACCTCATGAGCTTTGATCATCGCAGTGAGAATGTCACGAACCGTGAACGTCTCGCCTTTGACTCGGTTCTGATAGTCAGCACAAGCAAGAATCGCACCGAGATTGTCCGAAGGATGCCCCCACTCGGCGGCCAGCCAGGTGTCATTGAAGTCGAGCCAGCGGACCACCGTTCCAATATCAAATGCGGCTTTGACCGGATCAAGCTCCAAACTGGTTCCCGGCACTCGGCACCCGCCAGCAAGCGAAGCCCCAGGGACGACTGGCCCCAGCATTTTTCGGCACGCCGGATAGGCCAACGCCAAGAAGCCGCAGCCGATGCTGTCCATCAGGCAATGCCGCGCGGTATCGTAAGCAAGTTCGCTGTTGATCTCAGCGTTATGAATGTAATCAGCAATTTCGACGAGCAGCGAGTCCATTTGGTTTCCAGGGTTTGAAGTCAATTTGAATGCGAAAATGCGGATGCCGAATTAGGAATATAGATTCGCAAAAATTCGGGCTCCTTGTTTCCCTTTTCCTTGTCCCGAACTGTTGCAGCTCGGCTTTTGTTGAGACACAAAGCCTAACACTTTTCAATCGCCATCGCGACGGCGTTTCCGCCACCAAGGCACAAGCTGGCAATGCCCTTGGTTTTCTGGGTTCTCAGCAAAGCATGCATCAGCGTTACTAAAATGCGCGTCCCACTGGCTCCGATCGGATGCCCCAGCGAAATTCCGCCACCGGAAATGTTGACCTTTTCCTGATCCAGCTTGAGCCCCTTAAGGCACGCGACCATTTGAGCGGCGAACGCTTCATTGATCTCAAACAGATCAACCTCATCGATCGACCAACCTGCTTTTTCCAAGACTCCCTCCACGGCGGTGACCGGCGCGATAAAAAGATCCTTGGGATCGGTGCCGGAGGTAAAGCTTGCCACGATTTTGAACTTCCATTTTGCCGACTTCGCCGTCGCTTCATCCACGACGACCACCGCGGCGGCTCCGTCAGACAAGGTTGACGCGTTTCCGGCTGTGACGGTGCCGTCGGAGTCGAAAACGGTACGCAATTTTGCCAAGCCGTCCAGCGTTGTATCTGGTCGTGGCCCTTCGTCTTGCGAAACTACGACTTCACCTTTGCGGTGCTTGACCGTTACGGGAACAATTTCCTCGTCGAATACACCATCAGCAATCGCTTGGGCCGCTCGTTGCTGAGAAACCAATGCGAACTGATCCTGTTCTTGTCGCGTCACGTTGAATTTTGCGGAAATATGTTCGGCATGAAGCCCCATATGGCAGGACTCGAAAGAGCAAGTCAGACCGTCGTGCACCATCGCATCGACCATTTTCGAATCACCAAGCTTCACACCACCGCGCAAACTTGTTGCCAGATGGGGAGCGGCTGACATATTCTCCATCCCACCAGCCACGATCGCTGCCGCATCGCCACAACGAATCGCTTGATCGGCCAGCATTACGGCTTTGAGTCCTGAGCCACAGACTTTGTTGATCGTCACCGCGGCGATCGTCGTCGGCAGGCCGGCCTTGAGCGCGGCTTGGCGAGCCGGAGCTTGTCCCACACCGGCCCCAATCACATTGCCCATGATCACTTCATCAACGTCGGCTGGTGCGACACCCGATTTGGCTAATGCGCCTTCAACGGCGATGCCTCCCAAATGAGTTGCTGAAACCGAAGAGAGACCCCCGAGAAAGGAGCCCGTTGGAGTTCGGACACCCGAGATAATATAAGCGTTAGACATCACGTAGATTTCCCATTTAAATCAAAGTTTGACAGCCTACAGGCTGGTTGCATGTTAAGAAAAATTCAAGTCCGTTCCTACCTGCCACCCTGCAACAATCGCTTCCTACCACAACAGCCCAGAAGCGCACGGCACGAGCGTGCTCCGCAACGACAAGGTCCATCAGAGAACATAGAAGCCCGACCGGACACTTTGGCTGGTCAACTATCGATGCTGAACGATATCGCTTCGCAACGCGTTGCGTTTGGCGAGCAAATCGGGATAATCAAGTTGCTCTTTGGGGCTCATTATTGGATCTTACCCGAAATTCCCTTTACCTTTCATTCAGAAAGTTGTGTCGATGTCCGCGAGCTTAACCGATTTGCAAAAAAAACAGATTGAACAAGCCGAAGAACTATTGTTCGACGGGCCTGCTAAAGAAGGTTTTGCCAAAGACTTGTATTTTGGTCGGTTTCGTACTGATTCGATAATGCCTTACCCCGAACCAGGTGAGGGCGCGAAATCTTCGGGCGACTCGATGGTTGAAAAGACCAAAAAGTTCTGTCGCGAGTTTATTGACCCGGATCAAATTGACCGGCAGGCCACCATTCCTGACTCCGTCATTAAGGGCTTGGCCAACATTGGCGTCCTGGGAATGACGATTGGCAAGGATCACGGTGGGGCAGGGATGACCCAGTATAATTATTGCCGCGTGATGGAGATCATCGGTGGACATTGTGCTTCCACGGCCGTTTTTGTTAACGCTCATCACTCCATCGGCATGCGAGCGTTAGAACTCTTTGGCACCACTGAGCAAAAAGAGCGATGGCTCAAACCATTCACCGCCGGTGACAAGGTCGCTGCGTTTGCCTTAACCGAAGCCGCCGCTGGCTCGGACGCTTCTAACGTCAGAACGACAGCCACACCCAGCGACGACGGCCAAAGCTATACGCTCAACGGTGAAAAACGCTGGATCACCAACGGCGGAATCGCTGATATGCTGACCGTGATGGCCCGGACGCCTGATCCTTCCGATCCTGATGGAAAGATTACTGCGTTTATCGTGACTCCGAATATGAAGGGCTTTGAAGTCCTCGAAGAGCGGATGGAAAAAGTCGGGATTCGCGGTACGGCGACAGGGCGGATTAAATTCACAGACATGGTCGTTCCCAAAGAGAACGTGCTCGGCGAAGTTGGCAAAGGCTTGAAGCTTGCTCTGACGGTGCTCGATTTTGGGCGAACCACCTTTGGTGCCTCCTGTACCGGAGCGGCAAAGTATTGCCTGGAGCGAATGGTCGCGCGGGCCAACTCACGACGTCAGTTCGGCAAGACGCTAGGCGAATTCGAACTGGTTCGCGGCAAGATCGCTGAAGCCGCCGCCGACATGTACGCCATGGAAAGCGCAACTTATCACACCGCAGCATTGATCGACAGCGGCGCCGAAGACTACATGGTTGAGACCGCGATGCTCAAAGTCTTTGCCAGTGATCAGCTCTGGCGAATCGTCAACGATTGTCTGCAAATCTGGGGAGGCAAAGGCTTTTTCACCGACCAGCCGTTCGAACGGATGATGCGAGACGCTCGTCTGAATCTTATCGGTGAAGGTGCCAACGACGTGCTCCGTTGCTTCATTGCCAGTGTCGGTTTCAGGCATCTCGGCAAAGAGCTCAAAGGTGGCGAAGATGGGTTCCTCAAAACCTGGACCAACCGAGCCAGCATTATGGGTGAAAGTTTTGTCGGCCCCAAAATTCCTGTAAAGCATGAACACATGCGTTACTTTGCTCGATCAATCGGAAAACAAATCGGGCAGTTCTCTTGGCAGATTAAGATGGCGCTCGCCAAATATCAGGAAGGTATCCTCGACAAACAGTATGTTCAGGGACGTTTGGGCGACATCGCCACCGAACTGTTCATGGCCAGTTGTGTTTACTCGCGACTGACAGGATTGATGGTCAATGGAACGATCCCTGAGCCAGAAAAGGAACAGGAGTTCAAGACAGGGCGACTTTACATGCGTCTGGCTCAAATGCGAAACGAGCGCCGTTTCGAAGAGCTTAAAATTAATCTCGATGAAGAGGTTGAGGCTGCAGCAGACATGTGGCTAAAAGACTCCTTCGAGACCGATTGGGTCATCAAACCCGATGAGACCGAAATCCCTCAGTAGTTTGTTACCCAAAGGTCTTTGATGGATTGGAAAAAACTGATCGGCGATCTGGCTGCCGAAAAAGCCGACATTGAACTCGGCGGCGGCCAGCGCGCGATCGAACGTCAGCATAAAAAGGGACGTTTGACGGCGCGCGAGCGGATCAAACTGCTGCTTGATTCCGAGTCCAGTTGGCAAGAGATCGGTTTGTGGGCCGGCTGGGAAATGTATCAGGAGTGGGGCGGCGCCAAATCGGCGGGCGTGGTTTGCGGGCTCGGAGATGTCTCCGGGCGAACAGTAATGATTATCGCCAATGACGCGACAATCAAAGCCGGTGCGTTCTTTCCAATGACTTGCAAGAAAGTCCTCCGCGCGCAGAAGATCGCGATGCAAAATCACGTGCCGTTGATCTATCTCGTCGATTCTGCTGGGGTGTTTTTACCGCTGCAAGATGAAATCTTTCCTGACGAAGACGACTTTGGACGCATCTTTCGTAACAACGCCGTTGCTTCGGCGCAAGGGGTTCCGCAGATCGCCGCGATCATGGGTAACTGCGTCGCCGGTGGTGGCTACTTGCCAGTTCTCTGCGACAAACTTGTGATGACCGAGAACAGCGGGCTTTATCTGGCTGGCCCGGCGCTGGTCAAAAGCGCTATCGGGCAGGTAGTGACTTCGGAGGAACTGGGTGGCGCTGAAATGCACGCCAGCATTAGCGGCACCATTGACTTCAAAGAGAAAGACGACGAAGCAGCATTGAAGCGTGTTCGCAGCCTCGTTGAAATGCTGCCCCAGAATCCATTCGACGATAAGTTTCGCCGCGACCAACCCGGGCAGGCGTCCAGTGACTCGGCCAAAATCGCTGACGCCATTCCAGTTGACGCGCAGCAACGTTACGACGTTCGAGACTTGATCGCTTTTCTTGCCGATGCGGATACGTTTCAGGAATACAAATCTGATTATGGTAAGACGATCGTTTGCGGCTACGCAAAAATCGGCGGGTTCCAAGTTGGAATTGTTGCCAATCAGCGAACCGTGGTCGAATCGGCCAAGGATGGGATGCAGTACGGCGGTGTGATCTACCACGATAGCGCTGACAAAGAAGCACGCTTCATCATGGACTGCAATCAGACTTGGACGCCCATCATCTTTCTTCAGGATGTGATGGGTTTCATGGTCGGACGTGACAGCGAGCAAGCGGGGATCATTCGCGCTGGAGCAAAGGTCGTCAACGTCATCTCCAATAGCCGGGTCCCCAAACTTACCGTCATCACGGGCGGCAGTTATGGCGCAGGTAATTATGCGATGTGCGGCAAGGCCTTTGATCCGCGATTCATTTTCGCTTGGCCCAATGCAAGGTACGCCGTCATGGGTGGCAAGCAAGCCGCCAAAGTAATCCTTGATATCAACATTGCCGCGATGAAGCGAGCAGGGCAGGAGCCTGACGACGACGAATTGGAAAAGCTACGCGATCAGGTCCAAACTGCTTACGACACTTCGACCGACATTCGCTACGCCGCCGGCCGTCTTTGGGTCGATGGAATTATCACGCCAGAATCAACTCGCCAGGTGTTGATTCAATCTTTGGAAATTGTGACCCGTAAAGTCGACGAAGTGCCGTTTCAAACTGGCGTCCTTCAGGTTTGATTTTCTTTCGCTCAGTTGTACAGAGTGCAGAGTACCCAGTACCGAGTACCGAGTACCGAGTACCGAGTAACGAGGTACTGGGAACTGCGTACTGGGAACTGCGTACTGGGAACTG
>CAYSQZ010000271.1:0-6348 GCA_964433035.1 uncultured Pirellulaceae bacterium
CAGTTACCACTTCGCCCTCGCTGACTAGGAAAATTCATGCTATGTCGTAACCCGAAGCGTG
This sequence comes from uncultured Pirellulaceae bacterium, assembly GCA_964433035.1. Classification (GTDB taxonomy): domain Bacteria; phylum Planctomycetota; class Planctomycetia; order Pirellulales; family Pirellulaceae; genus Mariniblastus. The sequence continues at coordinate 62 of CAYSQZ010000271.1, forward strand.
AGCGAGGGATCGTCCCTCACTAACGTTTCGGGTTACCATAAGCGCTGTAACAACCTGCAGCGATCCGTGAAATTTCCTATGACGCATCGGGTTACCAAGCAATGTAACGACTTTAGTTAGACTGTCCCCACAATCTATTTCATAACTGAATCAGGTTTTCCCGAAAAAGGCGGCCAAGTCTGGAGTAGGTTTGGGCAGCCAAACGGCTGAAATTCAAAGTCGCGCGAAAGAGCTAACGCGCGCTACTTTCGCGGAGCTAAAGGCGACTTTAAGCTAGAAGCATATTAAAGACCTTCAAGCTAATCGAATCCATGAATATCACTATCTCGCAACCAGCGAGTTTCGCATTCTGCCTCGCCCTGACCTTTGCTTTGATTGGCTGTGCGGATGCATCTGCCGGTGATCATGCCCCAATCATCCCTGGCTACCAGCGTTTCGCCGAAGTCGAAGAATTCACGCCAGCCCAGCATGGGATGCTTCTGCTTAACGAACTCAACTGCATGTCTTGTCATCAGGGAGAACCTGGTTGGTCGATCGCCCCCAAGCAGTCGCCGATATTGACTGGTGTTGGGGATCGCGTGTTGCCTGAGTACTTCGCACGTTTCATCAGCGACCCGCACGTGGTCAAGCCAGGCACGACAATGCCCAACGTGTTGGCAGGAAAATCGGAAGCCGAGCGAAACGAGATTGCCGAATCGATTGGGCACTTTCTTGCTTCTACCGGGAAGCCGAACAAACTAGGCGTAAGCGCTGACGCTATCCAAATGGGCGAAACGCTCTTTCACACCATCGGCTGCGTGGCTTGTCACGACCCGCAGAACGAAGACGTCCACATTGAGACTTCAATACCTCTTGGCGATCTGACGTCAAAGTACACGGCCCCGGGATTGGTTAGCTTCTTGCAGAATCCCCTGCACGTTCGCCCTTCTGGTCGAATGCCACAATTTAATTTGGCACCCGGTGAGGCCCAGCGAATTGCAGCTTATCTGCTACGCGATGCGGTCGTCGCATCGAAAACCAATTTTGCTTATTACGAGGGCGACTGGGAACGGCTTCCTGATTTTGATCAGCTTGAACCCAAATCGACAGGAATTTCAAATGGATTCGAGTTGCTCCTGGGTGACAAAAAAGACGGCTATGGAATCGTGTTCACAGGATACTGGAAGACAACAAAAGACGGGAAATATAAATTTCGCCTCGGTTCCGATGACGGCTCGCGCCTGATCATTGACGGTCAAACTATCGTGACCAACGACAACCTTCATGGCCTGGAGTTCCAAGAGGCTAACGACGTCAGCATCGTAGCGGGTCTGCATGAAGTCCGCGTCGAGTTTTTTGAAGGAAGTGGTGGCGAAGCGTTGCAGGTCGAAGTTTACGGCGATGGTCTCGACGGAGTTGGACTACAAACATTGTTGCAATCAGGCAAAGAGCCAGCAATCAAAGAAGAAGGCTTCGTTGTAGACAAAGTCAAAGCCGCTGCCGGAAAGATGCATTTTCAAGTGTTGGGCTGTGCCAAGTGTCACGAAATGAAGGTCGATGAAGTCAAGCTGGAATCAACCGCCGCTGCAGCTAAGCCGATCAGCGAGCTGGACCTGCAAAGCGGTTGTTTATCCGGTGATCAGCCACAAGTTCAGTTTGGTCTGACTGAACATCAAGTCAAATGCCTGACCGCCGCGATCAACAAAGTCAAAAGCAATCAGCCATCGGGCCGTAAGCCTCTCCATCAAGTCATCCACGAAAAACTATTAACGCTAAATTGCTATGCCTGTCACAACCGGGAAACCAAGGATTCTATTCTTGGAGGCGTCGTTGATCTTACTGGCGACTCGTTCGAAGTTTTTGGGCGCAAGGATTGGTTTACCGGAACCCAAGTTGAGATGGGAGACGAAGGCCAGCATCCACCGGCTCTCAAATCGGCAGGTGCGAAACTCAATCCAGAGTGGCTGGGCAAAGTTCTCAATGAAGGAATCAAGAGCCGACCTTACATGCATACTCGGATGCCAATGTTTGGCGGCAAGAAAGTATTTGGGGAACTGGTCGATGAATTGATCACAATAGATAAGCTCACAGATCCGATCGAGGTCACTCAAACCGAATCAGAATCTAAACTCAAAGCCCACGGGCGATTTTTGGCCGGCGAAGAAGCGCTTTCGTGCATCAAGTGCCATAGCTTTGGAAAGTTTAAGGCAACCGGAATTCAGGCTATCGATCTGACGACGATGACGCAGCGTCTGAGCAAAGACTGGTTTCAGGTGTACATGCTCAAGCCGTCAAAATTTCGCCGCGGAACGCGCATGCCTGAATCGTGGCCCGGTGGCAAATCGTTCTACCCGGATATGCTTGATGGTAGTGCACAAAAACAGATCGACGCGTTGTGGACTTTTCTAGCCGATGGCGAGAAGGCCCCCAAACCCAAGGGGCTTGTGCGAACCAAGTTGGAAATTAAAGCCGTCGATCGTCCGATGATCTATCGTAACTTCATCGAAGGCGCTGGGGCTCGCGCGATTGGTGTCGGCTACCCGCAACAAGTCAATCTCGCGTTCGACGGACAGAACTGTCGGATGGCGATTCTATGGCAAGAGAATTTTATCGATGCCTCACGACACTGGACTGCACGAGGCCAGGGCTTTGAGGCCCCATTGGGTGAGAACATTCTTCAACTGCACGACGGTGTCGTGTTCACCACTGAGCCGGTATCCGAAAACTGGCCCACTGAATTTTCCGATGAGCAACGCCCTCGGTTTAAAGGCTATCGCTTCGACAAAATCCGCCAGCCAATTTTTGATTACGTTATCGACGGTGTCACCATTGCAGACCATCCGCTGCCTGTGGTGGTCGACGATCGTTCACTAATCAAACGCATCTTTCAATTCAAATCTGCGAACGCGAAAACGATTTCGTATCTTGCTGCTGTGGGTGACGAAATTAAGATCAATGACTCCTCGATTATCGTTGATCAAAACTACAAAACGAAATTGACTAACGTGAAAGAGATCAAATTGATCAAACTCGGTGATAAACAGGCCGCAGCGGCTATCATCGATTTATCAAGCGGCAGTGCGGAAGTCGAACAAAGCTACCGCTGGTAGACGCTCCACTGGAGAGTTGCCATCTAATTAGTCCGGACAATTGCTGGATCGGTTTTGGCTTTTGTTACCCATTGGTCAGCTGCGATTAGAGCCTATCCTAAAACCTTCGCCGTAAAATCCTAACCCGACGCGTGAGCGAGGAAATTCGTGGGGTCGTCCCTCGCTCACGCTTCGGGTTTTGATGTTCTGGGATAAGCTCTTAGTCAGAATCAAAAAGCAACACTAAGAGCCCAACGCAAATGAGCTCTAATACCGAAAATGACGAATTTGCTCCCCTCGATCGCCAATGTCGGTCATCGCTTCAATTCCGATCTCAAGATGGAGGTCGGCCCAGTTCGAAGTCACATATTTATCTGAGGCTTCAGTTTTAACGCCGTCGGGAGTCGTGGGGACATCAGAGACAAGCAACAACGCTCCTCGCGAAATTTCGTTGTAGTGTCCAACTAGGAACAGTGTTGCTGTTTCCATGTCGATACCGATACAAGTCATCTTTTCAAGCTTTCTACGAAACTGGGCATCGTGTTCCCACAAGCGGCGGTTGGTCGTGTAGATAACGCCGGTTCGATATTCAATTTCTCTGTCAAGCAAACAACCAGAGACAAATTTGTGGAGCTTGAAGGAAGGCAACGCGGGGACGGAGGGCGGAAAATAGTCGTCGCCGGTCCCTTCACCGCGAATCGCTGCGATCGGCAAAATAAAGTGACCGATCTCAGTCGTATCTTTGAGGCCACCACACTTACCCAGAAAAAGTACACCTTTGGGGGCGCGGGCTGACAGAAGGTCCATGATCGTAGCCGCGTTGGCCGAACCGATCCCAAAATTGATAATCGAGAGCCCGGCCGAATTGGTTGCCGCGTGCATCGGCTTGCCTTCGCCCGAAATCACACAATTGAATTTTGCCGCAAATTGCTGAACGTAGTAATCAAAATTCGTCAGCAAAATATAATCGCCAAATCCGTCGATCGGCATGCCGGTGTACCGAGGCAGCCAGTCTTTGGCAATTTCGAGTCGGTCAATTGTTCTCTTATCTTTTGCCATGGTTGTTCACTGAAAAAGTTGGCTCAGCCTCTATTCTTCCAGATTCGAAGCAAAATTGCACCCTTCCTAAAACCATTTTTAACAGTTCACGTGCACGTTGAGTCCAGGTGGTTCTAAAAATATCCGTCAACATTGCAGTTATGGACGAGTCCTTCGGCACCATCGCTGAACCCGGAACTCTTAGCCTCGTCCACTTCGCAAAATCAAGTTTTGAAACTGGCTCCCGGCTTTGGCACCGGCCGAAGCCGAAATAGCAACCGCTCAGAAGATGAGAAACATGGGAGTATCATTGGCCGAGAATTCTTGAGAATCCAGCTGTTTTTGAACCGCACAACACAGAAGCTAAGCAGCCTTATCTTTGTCGGCGACCGGAAACATTGAGGGCATCTGAATTCGAGGAAGCCGTTTCGATTTAGTTGCCGACTTGGCCGGGACTTCCTGAGTGGACCCTTGTTGAGTTGCCATTCTCCGATTTTCAAGCTTAAGGTCCTTGACCTCGGCTCGAAGCGATCTGATCGTCGCAGTATTCTCTTCGAACAGCTGCTGAAGCGAATCAATGTGGTTGCTCTTGTTAGCGATGACATTGCTCTTTTGGTCAACCAATCGCAGATGCTGGCTTTCGCGCTTTAATCCAGCGCGGATCCTTGCTACTGCATCGGATAGCTGCTTTGCCAAAATTTGATTTCCCGCATGCTTGGTGTCCAGGTCGCGTGGAAGCTGGCCTAGACGGGACACCGCTTGGTTGAGTTCCTGCCGCAAGCGATCGACTTCGCCAATTTGGAAGCTAGGGTTGTCTCGATAAAGAACCGCCGCGCTGAATTCTGCTTCGACTTTCTGGAGCCCTCGCTGAGGATCTGACAAAATCTTCGTTGGCAAGGTGAGCTTGCTGCCGTTACGCTTGGCGGTTTGGCCAGCTTTGATCATCTCGCCGATCAAGCTGAAGAGCCTCGACCTGGAGCTGACACCTAGCTCCAGGTTGTCATGCATCACCGATCGTTGAAAAAGCAGCTTTGCCGCTGGCGGGTTTTCGAGCTCTTGCAAGATCGGATTCAGATGGATTGGCGCTGAAATTGTCCAAGCCGGACTAAGGTACTGCGGACTGTTAGTAAAATCCAAAATTGCGGTCGGCCGACGTTTCATCACGCTTTCAAGATAAAGCGTCGATGGCGTCGTAATGACCGCGTCTGCTAATTCGATTGCATCAGAAATTGGAATCTTGGGACAGTTCTTCGGGCTGCAGTTCCCAATGCCTAAGTCAACATCGAGCCCATCAGTAAGTCGCCACGTTATCTCCAGCTTACGTTGATTGACCCACGGATTATTTTCGAGTCTTTGTTTGATTGCCTCAAGCGATTGGAGCACCTTGGCTCGCTGCTGTGAGTTGAATGCTGGAGTATTGGCAGTCGCTACCAGAATTCGAAACGGCCCCGAATCCTGCACGGGCAAGTACTCAGCGTGTTGGGTTTCGTCAAATTTAGGAAGACCAACCACTTCACAGCATCCAACGTTACCCCATGACTCAATTGTTCGAGCTTGGGCACGGCCGATGCATGCCAATTTGTGACCCATCAATGGTTGGAAACAAGAACCATCAGCGACCCCGGGATTTTCCCAGGTGTTTCGGTACTCCAAAATTCCATCTGCAAGAATCAGGATTGGGATCTGGGTTGACTCGTAGACTCGCCGCAGCGTAGAGATTTCTTCCCAGCGATAATGCATGTGCGTAACCAACACACCCGCATCTTCAGCGACACGCCAATCCGGGGAATACTCATCAATGATCTGGCAAGGATGCGGACACTCCGACATCCAACTGGTGTAGTTTGCATTTTCACCAGCAAATCGATTTAAGATGTAGACTTTGGGTATGGACACGTTCCTACTCGGTTATGAAAGGAAAGGAAAGATCTTGAAAGGAAGATCTTCGACGCTGTTAATACCAAGAGTTTCACCGCCGGTGAAGGCGAATTTCGCTAGCGAGTCGCCTAAGTTTTTTGTCTTCCCCGGTAGGGACTGGGTGCTGGGGACTGGGGACTGGCTGGTGCTAGGTACTGGGGACTGAATAATCGAGTACTGCGTCCCTTTGCTTTGTGACCTAGTGGTCTTTCAATCCTGAAATGAATAGCAAAACGGGTGCCATGCTTCACGCTTGCGTGAGCA
>CAYSQZ010000272.1:0-6343 GCA_964433035.1 uncultured Pirellulaceae bacterium
GGAGGGTGGCTTTATTTGTTCTCAATCACCCACTAAATTCCGCGAAGAGCCCCCGCTGGGAGGGGCGGAGAATTCGCTTGCGAATTGGACGGGGAGGGTTTTAAGAATCTTGGTAGTTCAAGTTTATTAACGATCGTACCCTCCCCGAACTGCGCCATCATGAACAATGGCGAGTTCTACCCTCCCAGGGAGGGTAGCTTTCTTCTAGGCTTTGTCCCTAAGTCACTACGACATGACGCGCGGGGCGATGCCCTCGCGGTTAAACGAGCAGGGTCGCGGTCGTTTAACCGCGTGGGCATCGCCCCGCGCGTTTCCACTCTTCCCACTGTGAAAGGATGCGTTCCGCGCTAGGATGTGTTCCGCGCTACTTTCGCTGAGCAAAAGGCGACTGTGACGGTTTGGGGACAAAGCCTAGTGCAACTCCAAAACGCGTAAGCGAGGAGTCTCGATGATCCCTGCTGGTTGGTCCTCGCTTACGCGCCGGGTTGCCAGTAGAATGTCAGCCTTCTGCGAAGAGACGACTATAAAAAATAACAGCCCTGTGGCAGAGATCACCCTACTTGGTGATCTGACGCAGCCTTTGTGAGGTGCGGGCAAAGAGAATTTTCTCGTCGCGAAATTCAGGCTGATCTATTGGTGCCAGTCCAGGAGTAAAGATCAACAAAGCCTTGATCGGGACAGAAGGATCATCCGAAACGATACCGTGAGCCTGACCGGGAGGAAGGACAATGACGCTTCCTTCTTGAACCTCGACGATTTTTTCGTTGGGCTCGTTGCCGAGGATCATTTTGCCTTTGCCGGCTTGCACTATGTAGTACTCAAGCGTTTGAGCGTGGACGTGAATCGGAGAGTCGGTCATTTCCAGGAACGCTGTGCTGGCGCAGCGCACGTCAACCTCTGTGCCGTCTGCGCCGGTGAATCGTCTGACTTCATCGATCAGAAAATCTTTCGCACCGCAAACGCTGACTTTACCTGCGGGCGTACCGGGAATATCCACCACCAGGCATTGATCAGCAATCGTGTCTTTGCCTCGCTGAGCAAAACCAAGGTAAACCGAGGCTAAACTGCGGGCATCCAACTGACTCGCCAAGTCAGCTCTTTGCTGGTCCGAGAGTTCGGTCGGACGCTGATTTTTGGCTGCGTCTTTTTGGTCTTCAGACATTGAGTTGCGTCCTGGTTTCTGGCAGAAAAAAGCTTCGATGTTGATCTATCTTACCGAGGCCGGGAACTCAAGCACGCAAGCAATGCATGTTCGCCATCGAGATACCGCTCATCATGGCACCAATGATACCGACAAATCCCTGGTCGGTTCCGCAGAGGAACAGATTGTTCAAATGAGTTTTGCCGTCGAGGACTTTGTCGGGAGCTCCGTAAACGGCCCCGTTGTCGTGCCAGGTGAAACGGTTGATCGTCGTGGGCGTAAAGAGATCGGTATCAATGACGTAGGGCCGAAAGTCGGGCGTGTATTTGACGCTTGCCGCGACGCTGCGGTCGTACCAACGAAGCTTTTCCCGCTGGTACTCTTCTTCCGAAAGCCCGGCCCAACGGTCGTAGTCGGCGATCGTTGTGATTCGGACAACACCGTCGGCAAGCTTTCCATCTTCGTCGGCGTAGACATAATTGTTGGGCGAGCAAACGACACCCGTCCGTGTATCGCACAATTCGTTGGCCGGACGCTCCCAATGAAATTTTTCGGAGTCGTTGTAAAACACAATCGTATCATCGTTTCCAATCGACGATGGCTCACGATCCAGAACCGAAATCGACTCGATGAATGTCAGTTGACCAGCCAATCGAGGGTCAGGCTCACTGGTGTCAGAGCACATTCGCAGCGTTTCCAATCGACCAGCGGATGAGAGTATGCGCTTGGCCGTTAATTGATCGCCATTGTCGAGTTCAACACAGACGGCTTGTTCATCCTCGACATGGATCGTCTTGACTCCTTTGCGAAGCAACAGCTCGCCGCCAAGCCCGCGAAATCGTTTGACCAAATGTTTGAGGATCAGCCGAACGCCCTTGTACGGCCGCGCGAAACCTTCCAGAAAAATACTGCGGAACATGATGCAAAACTGGCCCCAAGCCATATCGTGTTCGGCTGCATTGCCGTACCACATCAACGGGCAAAGAATCATCTCGATCAACAGAGGTTCGGAGATCGTCTCGTTGAGGATTTTCCGCCCCGAAATTTCAAATGCGGCTTGATCGAGATCGTCGTAATCAGCAATCTTTGCAACCAAAGCTTCGAAGTTATCGACTTGGTCTGGAAAGACTTTTTTGACTTCGCTACGCAACAAATCCAGTTCGTTGCTGAATCGCAGCTCGTGATCGGGAAATGCGATTCGCGAACCCTTTTGGGGGGCCAGCGCAAAGTCATCATACTTGAATCGCAGTTGTCTCAGGATTCGCGCCAACGGACCCTTCTTGGTCCCCTTTTGCGTAAAATTCGTGACCGCGTGCAAACCAACGTCATAGTTGCGACCATTGACGCGGTAAAAAGAATTCAAGCCGCCGATCGTATAATGGCGTTCAAGAATGCAGACGCGCTGGTCGTAATGCGCAAGCCGAATTCCCGCGGCCAAGCCCGACATTCCAGCGCCGATAATGATCGTGTCGTAGGGTTGCGAAGTGTCGGGGTCGGGCATAGCTGGGCTCGTCGAGTCGACGCTAGGCACTGGTTGTTAAATGTGAGCGGCAAGCAAAGCGCTGGCCGCCGGTTCGTTGCGTGTTGACCGGCGGCTAGCGCCTCGCAATTGCAGACAGTCAGTGCGTGGCTAGGACGCGACGCAGTCAACCATTTTAGGAGTCAGGTAACTCACGGTGCTGCTCATGGAGGCCAGCTCAGGATAATCTGGCTCAGGGACGTTAACGCTGTATCGCTTGCGAAGCTCCATCACGATGTCGAGAAAATCCATGCTGTCGAGCTCAAGCTGATCTCGAAAGTTGATATCGTCTTTAAGATCCGTCAAATCTTCATCGGGAGCGATGTCGGTCAAGATATCCAGAATGACGGCTTTAATTTCTGCAGGGGCCACGGTTCTTCTCCATAGGTATGCGTCAACCGAAGTCGACGCTAAAACGCTGGACGAGCTAATGCGGTTCCAGCGGAAGCTTTTGAATTACTCAGACTACATTCGCTTGATCACGGTCGCTGAATTGATACCCAGCATGCCAAACGAATTGTTCAAAATATAGTCGATTTTCCCGATTTCGCGAGGCTCGTTTTTGATTAAGCCCGGCACATCACACTCGGGGTCCAAGTCATCAACGTTAATCGTCGGATGGACAACGTGATCCTCAAAAGCGACCAGATTTCCCGCCAATTCTAACGCACCCGCCGCTCCCATCGTATGCCCAATGAAACTTTTGGCGTTATTTACGAACGTTTTTTCGGACTTTCCGAACACTCGCCTGACAGCATCACATTCCAATGCGTCTCCCATCCCCGTTCCGGTGGCATGAGTGCTGACGATATCCACATCCTCGGCGTTGAGGTGTGCTCGGGCCAACGCCATATTCATGCATTGAGCCTGACGCTCGGGGTTGGGTAACACGAAATCGGTGGCGTCGGTATTGATAGCGTAACCGGCAATCTCACCGTAGATTTTGGCGTTTCGGGCTTTGGCGTCCGAAAGTCGTTCGAGCGTGTAGAGACAACCGCCTTCGGAGACAACGATCCCGTTGCGGTTCTTGTCAAAGGGCCGCGAAGCTTTGGTGGGGTCGTCGTGAGAAGCCAACGCGCCCTGGCTCGCGAAGCCAGCAAAGATTCCAAAGGTGTGAATGCTCTCGGAGACACCGCCGGCGATCGCCAGATCACATTCGTTCAAGCGAAGCATCTGCAGGCCCTGGATCAAGCCCGCATTGCCAGCCGCACAAGCGGCTCCGATTGTATAGTGCGGTCCAGTGATGCCCAGATTGAGCGCCAATTCTCCCGCCGGGTTGTTGGCAACGGTGCGAGGGTTGTGATGATGCGACCAGACTTTAACGTCGTAGTCGAAGCCGCGAATCTCATGGATTTCCGATTCGGTTTCCACGTTCCCATGTTCGGTCACGCCAACGTATACGCCGACCCGTGAACGATCCGTGTTTTCCCAATCGATTCCTGAATCGTTGATCGCTTCGTGGCCACAGTAACAGCCTACACTGCCAGCTCGAGTTCCCCGTCTGGCATCTTTACGTGTCTGGTATTTGCGAACATCAAAGTCACAGACGCCCGCGATTGTTTTACCGAAGTAACGAATTTCGTAGTCTTCAACTCCACTGTTTCCGTTGAGTAGCGACTCACGGAACTCGCCAAGCGTATTGCCGTTAGGTGAAGTCAATCCGATACCAGTGATCACAACACGCTGGGAATCAGGAAGCTCATCAGGTTTGGGATAGGAGATCATGTATCGGTTATCGCGCGAATCAACAGGACTTGAATTCTAATGGGCCAATCCGGAAGCCCGCATCCGTTGGTCGGTACCGGTGCCGACAAACAAGACATTTTCAATCTAAAAAGTTACCGCGTTGTTCATTTTTAGACAACCGGCGCCAGTGGTTTGCAAGACGATATTCACCCGAAAATTACCTAAGCATGGCTTTCCTGATTTACCTGTAAAGTTCCACGGACTACAAAATGTAGTTGCTCAAACCGTGCGGTTTAACGAAACAAAGTCACCCCAAGATTGGGAGGTTCGAGAAAAGACGATGAAATCGGCTTTGACTGGGAGGGTTGATGTGCTCCGCTCGCCAAACCTCAGGCAAACGCTCAATCCCACGTGTGGTTACGTCAAATGCCGAACACGGGAATCAAGGCCGCGACCATCGCGTGCACGTAAAGAGTATAAGCCGCCAGCGCCGACGCGATTTTTACTGGGTTATTTGAACCGACAATGATTTTTTCAGTTTGCATTTTAGGTCGATTGTCTAGCCCTTCGTACAATGTTAGTCAAAAACATGAATGTTGTTGCGGGCATGCTCCAGCCACTGAGCTTCCAGTTCATCAAATGAAATTTCATAGACGGCCTCCAAGTGTCTGCCCAGGTCAACTGATCCCGATAGCCGGACTCTCTCCAGAAGCTTGGGCCACTTCGGCGAAACCCTCTCATCAGTCATTAGGAAGTGTATGAACGTCGCCGCTTGCCAATAACGATTCAGCCTGATGGATTTTCCGTTGGTGAGTTTGGAGAGAGGGGTGCGGAAATCCGCTTTATCCAGTCCAGTCTGAATTATGTCTGAGACTCCTTTTTGTGGCGTGGTTTTCAGTTGATAGAAAGTCGCCAAACCTTCCTGTAACCAGTCACTTTTGGAAGAGTCCAGACGCAAGTAGAAACTGTTCATACTATGGACAAACTCATGAGCGAACACAGAGCGAACACTTCCAAGATCTGCATCATAGAAACTGGTGGCCAGTCCCTGGAGGTGACATCCGCTGGTCTGCGGTGCTTGGCCTACCCCATTTAGTTTTTTCGAATAGCGGATGCTGAATTGCTGGTACGAGGTTCGGTCACCAAAGACAAACATTTTTGGGGGTTCATCGATGTAGGCTTTGTCGATCGGGATCTGTTTCAGATAGGTCTCCCGAACGGACTTGAGTTGTCGGAGTAAAACGTCAGCATCCAAGTCGGGGGCGTCGGTGAAAAGCCAGAGTTCATCGTCGCAAAAGCTGCGACACGCTTCTGGGTTTCCATTTGTCATGAGTGACTCGTAGTCAGCGATCGTCGCGTAAGCACCCTCGGTCACGTGTTCGTCCTGAATCGAGATATCGTCAATCCACACGTCCACCCCTTTACTGCCTCGAAAACCAAGTGATTTCACACGAGACCAGTTTGGCGCGCGGAGAGATTCCCAGCGAAACCACCGAAGCGGTATTTTGACGGATTGCCAGTTTTTTCCTTTGACCATTATTTTGGTCCAAAAAAGAGCTTTTCGGTCGCCTTCGAGTGCGATCAAATCAAGCCGATTCAGTTTGTCTGTTTGAGAGCGGACACGAAAGGAAATCGTTTCTGCATTTTCAAAATCGTTCACTCGGGCAAGTCCAGATTTGGAGTAGATCGCGAATTTGTCGCCGGCCGAAATGTGAAGCGCCTTTCCATTTTCTACATCAGTACGGCTCGCCTGGATTTTTCCGCTGGCAGTCCATTCGTCAGTGAGCTTAGTGTTGCCTTCGAAGTCAAAGAGCACTTGGCACAGTGTTTGGGTTGGAAACAGAAGGGCAGCCAGGAATGGCAGGGTGCAGATGAACCGTTTCATGTGCCTTCCATTTGTGAAGTAATGTGCGGTAACCAATTTATGGGCGAAAATGTAGATCCTTGTAGAGACCTGCTTCGCCACATGCTGATTTCGTTTCTCTTTAATTAGCAGA
>CAYSQZ010000273.1:0-6331 GCA_964433035.1 uncultured Pirellulaceae bacterium
GAACTGCAACGGCCATTGGTCAGCATATCGAAGAACTGTACGAAGCGATTCATGAACAAGATGTCGATCGTCTGAAGTCAGTGGTCACGGATCTTAAGCAAGACGCGAATCAAACCGGAGAATTTTCCAACGCTGCGAATCGGCTTGACTCCATGATTCAGGAAGAAGACAACCTCGAAAAAGTGCTCCAGCTTGCCAATGAAGTTGTAGATATCTGTCGCTCATCGCGGTCTACCTTTGTCGAGACAGCTGAAACAATTGTGGGTTCTACAGTAAGCAATGGGGCGAACTGAGCAGGCTCTGTTTAAACGGTGCAAAATTACCTCGAACATGGAAGGTTCGAATTCGAAACGGCGATTCATACATCTACTTTAATCGGTACAACCCCAAGGCGTATTTCGTCTCGACTGAAACGGATTTGTCAATTCGAACCGATTTTCATTCGGAAAAAAAGCTATTCTTCAGATGCAGCTCGCGGCACGATTGCTGTTGCAGTGAGCGAAACATTTCAATGCCAAGCATACCCAAATCTCCATCATGCCTAATCAGTCTACCAATTGGTCCGCATTTCTAACTAACTGGATTGTAGGAACATTCAACGAAGATCAGCAAACTGATCTCGACCTTCAATCACTTGAGGATCGTGTTCTCTACAGCGCCGGCCCGGTTCCTGTAGATTTCGCCCAGCCCGAAGTTGTAGAAACTGGACTGGAGATGATCGAACTGTCTGAGTCTATCGAAAGCCAGTTCAACTTTGTTGCCGATGCAATTGAATCATACGATGCTGCCGAACTGGAAGACGCTACTTCGGTTGCGGCAGATCTTGATTTGGGTTTACAACCTTCCAACGAACTGGTTATCGTCGATACTTCAGTCGAAGGCTATCAACAATTGGTGGACGATCTCCTCAGCAGCAAGAGTAGTCGAAACGTCGAAATTGCCTACATTGACAGCGGCTCTGATGGTGTCAGGCAGATCTCAAGTATTCTCGCCCAGCGCAGCAATATTTCGGCGATCCACCTGGTAACTCACGGCGAAGATGGGCAACTCGCGATCGGCGATTCGCAGTTGAATCAAAATACGCTTGCCCAATACAGCCAAGAGATTGCTTCGTGGTCGCAGTCGTTGACTCATGACGCTGACTTTTTGATCTACGGATGCAACGTGGCTGAGACACAGTCGGGCGAAACCTTCGTCAACGAGCTCTCTGATTTACTCGATGCAGACATCTCCGCCAGCAATGACGTCACTGGGCACCAGTCGCTTCAAGGAGATTGGGAATTTGAATATCAGATTGGCCAGATTGAATCGGATGTAATTTTCTCGGTCGAAATATTGACTGACTGGAATTACTCACTCCAGACTGATTCAGACTCCGAGGATCGGCCGGTGGCTTCCAGAGGTAGCGCTCAGTCAATCGCCATCAGTGACAATGGTCATGTGGTCCAAGCGTTCGTCGAACTTAACGACGGCGGGCCTCAGGATGCCTTCTACGTTCAAACGGATCAATCACTGACGGGCGGAACACGTCATCTCCTGACCAATCAAGAGGGCTCTCAGGACAATGTGAATGTTGCGATTGCTGACAATGGCGACAAGGTGTTTGTTTGGTCGAACGATGTCAGAAACGCAGATGGCACCTTCGCTCTAAATGCAGATGGCTCCAGGGCTCAAAATATCTACGCAAGAGTCATTGGCGCGGACGGCAATGACATTAGAAGCGAATTTCTCGTTGACACAGCAGCAGATAATGCAACGGTTGATATGGATAGCAATGGCAATTTTGTGATTGCCTGGGAAGGAAGGCATGCTGATGACAATAACGGAATTCTTGTCCAGGCGTTCGATAGTTCTGGAACAGAAATCGGTAGCGCTCAACTGGTTAATGAGGCTACAACAAGTGGGGAAAATGGTCCCGATGTCTCGATCAATGATAACAATGAGTTCGTCGTAGTTTGGGACAACTACCAAAATGCAAACAATGGAAGCGAAATTTTCAGCCGTCGTTTTAATATCGACTTTGCAAATTCTCAGGTAGATCCTGCTGGCGATCAATTGACTATCAGGAATTCTGATGTTGACCTTGTCATTCTCGCTGCCCCGGGTGGAGGAGTTCATTTTGGCGCTTCGGTAGATTTGTCTGAATCGGGAGCGTACGTAGTGGCTTACACCGCCGATACGACAAACGAAATAAAAGACGGAAGTCGTTTCGAAGCGCTTGCTCCTCTTAATATCTTTGCTGGGTCCATTGCCGCCGATGCGGCAACTGGAGTCGAAGCTCGGTTCGTCCATCAAGATGATTCTGTAGTGCAATTTGGTAATATCAATCTGTCATCCTTTGGGCCGCAGCAAGACGTGAGTGTTGTAATTCTCGAGGATGACACATTGAACGACGCCACGGACAACACGATTGTCTTTGCGTGGGAGGGAGAGAGCAACGCGGATGAAGATGGAGTGTATTTCCGTGTATTCGACGGTCTCGGAAGTGTTGGAGGCGATGAGCAACTGGTCATTAATAATGTAGCGGGCCAGCAAACAAACGTTGCCATCGCCAAATACGACGGAGGCACTCAATATGCGTTCGGATTTCAAGGTGAGTTCAATGGCGTCGACGGACAACACCACGTTGCCCCGCTGAATCTCCATCCGATTGAACATGTATCGGATGGGATTGAGATAAACTCGGTTGGTGAGGATGTCTACTTTGAAGCAGACAACGGTGATGCTGTCTTTGGTGGCCGAGATGCCTTAACAGTCGAAATCTCTTTTGCGGCTTCGACAGCCCCTTCGACAGACGTGAACGATTTCGATGCTTTCATTTCATATTTTGTTCCAGGTGTGGGTGACGCATTTGTTATTGAATCAAGAAATGGGGAAATCAATTTTAATATTGATAATGTAGAGTTTCGAACTCAAGGAAATTACTCTTCACTGTTCGATGGTAGCCGGCACGACATTGCATTTTCATGGGATAGCACAAGTGGACAATGGGCTTTTTACGTCGATGGTATTTTGGAAGAAGATGGGACAGCTGCCGTCGGAGAGACAATCTCTGGTGGCGGACATCTTGTCGTTGGTCAAGAACAGGATTCGTTTGACGGTGGATACAACGATAATACTGAATTCAAAGGTACACTTTTTGATGTTCGTGTCTGGGATCGCGCGATTTCTGAGAGGCAAATCAACGAAAATCTCTCCATCAATTTATATGCCTCTGATTTACCCGAAGGTCTGATTGCGAATTGGCAGTTTGATTCACTGGTTAATAATTCTACTACGGTTATTGATATCGTTGGTGGTAATAATCTGACACTTGATCGTGTGGCCGGATTTGCTTTTGATGAAGTTCGCGAATCTATCAATATCGCTGAGAACTCAGCCGATGGCGCCCCTGTTGGGACCGTCGTTGTAACTGATCCTGGCATGACCGATGCAAGCCAGATTTCATTCCGTTTGCTTGATGACGCGGACGGCCGTTTCCATATTGACTCAGATACTGGCGAGATAACCGTAGCCGACGGCAGTCGGTTGGACTTTGAAAAAGATCCCTTTCATTTGATTGACGTTGAGGTGACCGATACTACGAATGAAAACAGGAGTTACGTCGAGCGTTTGACGGTAGAAGTAAACGATGTCAATACAATCCTTGATCTGGATGAAGACGATAGCACTGCCCCCGGCCTCGACTATTCGTTTGATTACGAATTCCTCGACGGATTCGTTCCGGTTGTAGATAGCGACATCATACTTTCTGACCCTGATGGCAACCAATACACCAGCTTCACAGTCATTTTGGAAGGCCTGGAGGATGAGAACGACGAACTTGTTCAGATCAACGGGATCGATTTTCGTCAAGGCATAGACCTTGGGTCGCAGTCGACGTGGATTGGCAATACCTGGTTTGACGTAGCTTTCGATGGTGAAACGATTACTTTCACCAATAACTCGGGGGGTAAGATTCCTCAAGAAGATATTGAAAGTTTGATTGGTTTAATAAGATACGAGCATTCTGGAGCCTCACCCACCGTGGGAGATCGGATCCTGACATTTCAGGTAGCGGACGCCTTGAATGGGCTTAGCGACCCTGCGTTTACAACGATTTCAGTGGGAAATAACAACTCGCCCACCATTGCAATCAACACTGGATTGATTGTCGATGAAGGTGCGGAAGCCGCGATCACCCCAGAAATGCTCAATGAAGGCGACCCAGATGATAGCGGCGCCGAGTTGACTTACACCGTCACCTCCAACGTTGTAAATGGAACATTGAGCTTGCGGGCCTCCGACGGTATTTCAGCCCCAGTGATCTTCACCGATGCCGACATCGACGCAGGATCGGCGACCTTTACCCAAGCCGATATTGACGAGGGACGTTTGACATACACCCACAACGGTGATGAACAAGCCCTTGATGATTCGTTCGATTTCGAACTGGTCGATGGAGGAGAAGATGGAGCCGATCCAGTCCTCGACCAATTCGATATCACAGTAACTCCGCGCAATGATCAGCTAAAGGTCACTGTTACGCCCATCGGGTCGGTCGACGAAGGTGCAACTGTTATCATTAATGGAAGCTTTATCAATGTTGTCGACAATGACAACGAGGATTCAGAGTTAATCTATAGGATTATTGAGCTCCCAGGCAACGGAGATGTGTTCGTCGGCAACAGGGCGTTAACCCCTGACGATATCGTCAATGGATTTACATTCAGCCATGAAGATGTTCTCAATGGCAATCTTCGTTACGTACAAGACGACGACGATATGAACGTCGAGAACTCCCAGCCCGGCCAACAACTGAATCAAGTCATTGTTTTTGAATTGGCCGACGGCGGGGAAGACAACACGGTAGCCCAAACGGTGCGATTTAATTTCGGCATCAATCCGATCAACGAAGCCCCTAGATTCACGATTACAAATCCCACGTTGGCATCAGGCGCAACCCAACTCACGATTGACGAAGATGTTATACTCGAGACGGACCCTGACGACAGACGGGAACAGTTGAGTTTTAGGCTGACACAAGACATTGTTTTGCAATTTGGAACTCTTCAATTTTCAAATCAGGACTTGGTGTTCGATCAGGGGTATTCATATAACCTGATCGAAGACGGGAGCATCATATATGTGCTCGACCCCGCCAGCTTGCCCTTGCCCGATGATGCAGTCGACCAGTTCAGCTTTACCCTTTCCGATGGTGGAGAAGACGGTGCTCAACCGCAATCGGGCGTAGTAACCATCAATTTTGCCCCAGCGGCTAACCAAGCACCCACAACTTCACCGGTAGTTTTGAGTTCGATCGCCGAAGACAGTCCGGCTCGCTTGATCACACAGGATGAATTGCTTGCCGAAGCGGGAGATATCGGCGAAAACTTGACGGCTTCTGGTTTGACGATCACAACGGACAGGGGAACACTGGTCGACAACCTCGACGGGACGTATAGCTATACACCAGACGCCAACGATGATACCGAAGTTAGTTTCCGATATACGATTTCTGATGGTGCTGCCTTGAGCGTTGATGGATCGGCGTCGCTTGAAATCACGCCGGTCAATGATGCCCCTACAACATCCGGGCCAGTTTTGCTGGTTACCCCCCAAGACAGTTCGATTTTAATCACGCAAGGCGATCTTTTGCGCAATTCGGAGGACATCGATGGCGATCAGTTAACGGCTTTTGGCCTCGAATTGCTGCTATCGCCGAACGGAAACCTGGTCGACCATGGAGACGGTACCTGGACCTATACGCCTGCTGCCGGTGATACGGCAGATGTTGCATTTCGATTTCAAGTTACTGATAACAATGGCGAAACCGTGTTTGCCAATGCGCTTCTGGAAATCAACGCAATCGATGCACCCGTTGCGGGGGACGACCTTGAATTTGAAACCAATGAAGATACTGTGCTCAATACAGTCACCAGTATTGGCGATAACGACTTCGACTCTGATGGTAATGTATTTTCGGTATTCGAGCCTCAGACAATTACTACCCAAAACGGCGGTACGGTTATTCTCAACGCTGATGGAACCTTTCAATATACCCCGCCCCAAGACTTCCACGGCCCTGATACGTTTATCTACAACGTCGCAGATCCTTCCTCCGGAGAGCTTTCAAATTTCGCCACGGTGATGATCACCGTCGATCCTGTCAACGACGCACCAGTTGCTGTCGACGATAACTTCACAACCAACGAAGACACGACGCTCAGCGGTACCGTATTCACCAACGATAGTGATGTCGATAGTGGATTTATGCTAGTCAACGCATCTGACACGGCTAACGGAACGTTGACAGTCAATGCTGATGGAACTTTCGATTACGTTCCAAATC
>CAYSQZ010000274.1:0-6219 GCA_964433035.1 uncultured Pirellulaceae bacterium
TCCATTGGAGCGCGGGCTTTGCTTTGCATGGTTAGCGGAGCTAGTCTACTGAATTCTCTCCAGCACAAAGTAAGCCAGCGGAATTTGCAAAGGGCCGAAGTTGGCGGTGGCTCGTCCTAGCATGTGGTTCGCGTCCAGCATGACGACTTTGTCGACCAACAGGTTGGCGGGATCGGTTCTTCCATTGCCACCGTCTCGATAATTGAAGGTCGCACCGTGTTTGAATGCTCCGATTCCGCGCGGCGGCTGAATTGCAAATTTACCTTGGCGAGCGAACTCTCCGGTTTGAGGATCGGGCACTGGCTGCCATCCCAAGCACCGTAGCATGTCCTGGTTGATCTGGCCGACTTTGATATTGTCGCCACGAATGACCCCGTTGTTGTCGGGAAGAATCTCCTTGATGAACTGTCGGTACCCCACTAGTTCAACGATCCCCTTGTTGACACCTCGCCAATATCCAACCATCTCGTGCGCTTCAGGAGTACGCCCTGTTTGAAACAAGCGACGATAATCGAGCAAACTATAATTGCGAGTGTCCAGAAGGTCGCCGCTGGCGGACTGTTGCACGTGAGGCTGAAAATAGACAGGCCCAGGTGAAGCAAAGTTGTTGTAGGCTGGCGCGGAAATGACTTGAGGCGCGATCAACTCGGGTGAAGCAAATTGGCTGCATGCTGGGTAGTTGGCGGTAGGCAAAGGCGCGATCTCCAGTGGTGCAGGTGTCGCGATCAGTCCAGCGCCGGCAGATCGTCCATGGTAAAGATTTTGATATTGGTCGATCACTGAACCGGGCTGTGCGATTTGATTTTGGGGTATCGAGCCAATAAGATTCTGCTGGCCGTGATAGAGGCTTTGGTAACGTTCGATGACCGAGCTGTTGGGAGCGGCGAATTGGGCTTGGGTTGACTGCGAACTCATGAGCAGACCAAGTGTCACTAAGATTATGTGCATCAGTTGAGTTAAGTGTTTCATTGAGCCGTCCTAAATTACTTTTGCAGGTTCACGAAAGCCAAGCTTGGGAAACCAATTCTTGCGCCAAAGTTTGTTCTAACTCCTTATCGACACTTGCATCGGTTTGCTATCGTTTTTGGATATCGCGTAGGTCTGTTATGGAATTTCAATTGGAACATCGGTGGGTGAACCGGAATGTTCGATAAAGACCTAATAACTGGTTCGGGACGAGGAGGGCCAAGCTTATCGGCTCAACCTCGGGCCGACGGCGAATCGGGAACGCTTTGGGGAGCGGCAGATTTCGTCTCGCCCGTACCGCGGTGGAAGCTTGAAGAGCCGGAGAATCCCGATGACGTCGCAATTGCAGTCCAATCTTGCTTTGTTGGAATCATGTGGGCCGGCGCAGCGTTTGTAGCCAGTTTGTTTCTTGTTTCTCTGTTCGTAATCCTCTTTTCTTCGCTAAAGGAAATTGGGGCAAATCCAGAGTGTTGGCAAAACATTTTTGATTTCTTTGTTTTGAGCATTCCTGCCAGCCTGTTTGGTTTTTTTGTGGCAGCTATAAGCGGCAGCATGTCAATTGGCTGGGTGTTGGCGCTTAATGCCATGTTCAGTGGATTGATGAGTCGCAGATTGGCGGTTGCCTTGGCAGGTGGAATGGCTGCGTTTCTACCAATCTGGGCAATTGGCTTTTTGTTTTTGGTCGATCCAAGGGTCGGCGTTAACCCTTTGAGCATAGAATTTTTTGTGGTCGACAATCTGTATCCTGCTGCCTTGTTGATTCTGTTTACTCTTTCGGCGATGTTGTTTGGGCAGGTTGGGGCGCTGCGGGCGGCGCGATTAAAAGGAGTCTGGAGAAATTTGAAGCAGGAAATGGAGTACCAGCGATCGCAGCGGCTTCAGGCGAATCAATCGGGCAGAAAATCCTCTGTCCCCACAGGCATCATGTCTCCATTTCAATTTCGGATCCGACATCTAATGATAGGAATGATTGTCTGCAGTTGTCTTTTTGCGTTGGATCAAATTTTCCCCAATCATGCACTGCTGGCGATTACTGCTCTTTACATTTTTTTACAGTCAATATTGCTGTGCTTTGATATAGTTTTCTTTAGATGGTACCGAAGTCGATTGCTCCGAGAATAAAACATGGTGTCCGCTGAATTGGAAATCGCTAAAGATCCCGACTGCTTTGATGGCGTCGCTTGGGCGATGCAAGAAAGTTGGCCTGGAATTTTTATTGCTGGTGCCCTGTTCCCGCTGGTGTACTTTCTGGGCCTATCAGTTTGGGCTATCTCCAACGGACTGATGACGCTGGGCGGGATTCTGTTCGCGCTATTGATGATGTTCGTCTTTCCCGTGATTGGGATTTTGGTGACCATGTTCTGGTCAATCTTCGCGTTTGTTTTTGTAATCGTATTCAACTTGACGATTTGGGAATTTCTGAACCGTCGAACGGCGGTGGCGATTTTCGGCGGAGCGACTGGGTTTCTATCAACTTACTGGCAGGTCTTCGATTGGCCCAATGTTGATCTCGGTTGGCATATTTTTAGTTTGACTGGAGCCTGGATTGCGCTTCTCTTCGGCCAGATTGGAGCGTTAAGATGCGCCCACCGAAGAAACGTCTTTTACGTCCCATCGGATCCAGAGTTGGCACCTGTTAGGGTTCGATATCAATTCGGGATCAAGCAGATGTTTGTAGCAACAGTTTTGTTCGGTTTGCTATTTGCGGCTGACCGAATGGTATCGCATCATCAAATCCTGGTGATGGCCGGGATATACACGGTATTTCAATTGGCCGGTTTGGCGTTGGATTGGGCGCAGTTGTATCTAAGAACTCCCAAGCCCAAAGTTCCGTTAGCTGGCGATGTGGGTTAAGCGAATCAGCTGCGCGTTTTTGTCGGCTTGGCTTGGCCAAACCTGTCTTTCAATAAAAAACGAATGTTGCGACAATAGGATTCGTTAAAACAAATGCGAAGGAATGCGTTTTGCGAAAGTTTGCCGAATATTTGAGTCTCCAGCTTGTCGTGAGCATTGTTCAGATTCTCTCGATCGATGCTTGTGCGCAGCTGTGTCGCTGGCTTGCGTGGTTGTTTGCTGATGTGATTAAGTTTCGCCGCAGCGTCATCGATGAGAATATTTTGGGCGTCTATCCTGATATGCCCGAACCGGAACGCCGCGAGATGACCCGGCAGATGTGGTATCACTTGTGCTTGATGGGTTGTGAGATCGCTCAGGCCCCGCGAAAGATTCACGATTCGAATTGGCGGAAGTATGTCTACATCCGTGACAAAGTTCAAATGACCAACTACTTGATCGACTATCGTCCGCTGGTGGCAGTCTCGGGTCATTTTGGTAATTTTGAAATGGGTGGTTATGTGACTGGCTTGTTGGGGATGCCGTCTTATACCGTTGCCCGAAAGATGGACAATCCATATCTTGACGAGTTCATCAACCGATTTCGGGGACACAATGGTCAATTTATCTTGCCCAAAGAGGGAAGCGCACCTGCCATTCAGGAAGTGATGGAGAGCGGTGGGATTTTGACTTTGTTGGGCGACCAGCACGCGGGCACCAAGGGTTGTTGGGTTGACTTTCTTGGACGCCCGGCTGCTTGCCACAAAGCCGTCGCGTTGTTCACGCTCTCTGGCAATGCTCCGATGATGGTGAGCTACTGCAAGCATACTGAAAAGCCGTTGTATTTCGAGATTGGATGCACCGGTGTCGCCGATCCGTTGGAAATGAAATCGGAGCTGAAGGATGTCAAGGCATTGACGCAGTGGTACAACGATCGGTTGGCCGACGTGATTTATGATTGTCCCGAACAGTTCTGGTGGGTGCATCGTCGTTGGAAAGAGAAACCAGTTCGCCAGACGAAAAAGCGACGCGCCGCGGCGTAGTAGTCGCTTGAGAGAAATTAAGCGTCCAATCAGAGCGTTTACCAGCTCATGTGTGGGTATAGGGCGAGCCATTGACGCATCGGTTACCAACTATCTATCGACCGGGCACTGTTTAAATGTGAGCGGCAAGGCGCTAGCCGCCGGTTCGTTGCGTATTTACCGGCAGCGATCGTTTTGGCGGTCAGTCCAATATGAAATTGCCAGGCAGTGCTTGGCACCAAGGCCTGTGTTTTTAAACAGCTTGTTGGTCTCAACTCGTTGAAGGATATTATTAATCTGAGATGCTTGCTTGTGTTGTGCCGATCGAGTGGCGTAAGTTATCATCAACCTTTAAATTTGAAATGGTAAAAGAGCTCGCGGCAGCGAAATTGATTGGTCATTGCCCAAGACGTGCTCAGTGGCGAATTTTGAAACTAAGTTAAGTAGTCTGGCTTGTAAACACCGTGATCGAGTATCGAAGCTTTCTCAATACTGACCCCCCGCTACTGGTCGAAATCTGGCGAAAGCAGGCTTCGATACGAGGGCAAATCGAAGCGATCACGCACTCGAATTTTGACACTCTGATTTTTTCCAAGCCCTATTTCGAATCGGCTGGGCTGATTCTTGCGGTTGACGTTTCTGATGGTCAATCGGTGCCGCTGGGGTTTGTGCACGCTGGTTTTCCTCCGACGGCAGATCTATCTGATCTTGATACGACCGTTGGGATCATTTGCCAATTGAAAATTGTTCCTGGCAACGATGCTCAAGCGATCGCCAGTGAATTGCTCAAGCGAGCTTGTGAGTATTTGAAGTCTCGAGGCGCTCAACGGGTTCACGCTGGTTGCAAATTCCCTTACGCCCCGTTTTATCTGGGGCTGTACGGTGGCAGCCAAATACCTGGAGTGCTTGTTGAAGACGCGGCGGCGTTAAGTGCGATTCAGAATTTTGGATTTGTAGAAGCCGATCGTATCGTTGTTTTTGAGCGTCGCTTGGCTGGTTTCAAACCGGTTACTGATCGAAAACAGATTGGGTTGCGGCGAAAGTATCAGATAAATGCGCTTGCTGACCCGCTGGAAAAGTCCTGGTGGGAAAGTTGCACCCGAGGGATGACCGAACGTGATCGGTTTAGCATCTACGACAAGAAGGACCAACATGTTTGTGGAAGCGTCTCCTTTTGGGACGTCCAGCCGCTGGCCCAGCGCTGGGGCGGATTGGCCCGCGGCATGTATGACTTGTTGATCCCGGAAGAGAATCGTGGCAAAGGGATGGCGACGTTCCTTGTGGGTGAGTCGCTCCGTCATATGATGCAACAGGGCGTTGGGATCGTGGAGGCTCAGACTTGGGCGTCGGATTTGGCGGCGATCGGAGTGTTCAAGAAGCTTGGCTTTGACGAGGTCTCCCAGGGTGTGTTGGCGTCAATGGAGCTCTAGGCACTGTCTGGCAATTTCATGTTTGACTGAACCAAACCGTGATCGCGGCAAATGCTCGCTCTCGGCAAAGCGCAACCCCCAGTAAACATGCAACCAACCGGCGGCTAGCGCCTTGCCATATGAGGCCGCCAGTCCCTGAACCGCGGCCGACGCTTGGGTCTTCATAGCCTTGCTACCCGGGTTTGAAATCCTTGGACGGATTCTGCATAATGACGGATTGGACAACTAGACTTACGTTTTGCTACACCAATAGGACAGTTGAAAAACGACCATGAATAACAAAGAATCAGCTTCGGTTGCTCCCTATCAAGGGATGATGATTGAAGCCGACGGATTGTGTAAGTTCTACGGCCCTTTTGCAGCGGTCAGCGATGTTACATTTAGAGTGCCCAATCGCCAGGTTTGTGCGTTTCTGGGACCCAACGGAGCCGGCAAGTCAACGACGATGAAGTTGTTGACTGGGTTTCTCGCGCCCACGCGAGGTAATGTTTGGATTGCCGGTTTGGATATGCAGAAAGACCGAATCGAAGCCAGCAAAAAAATCGGCTACCTACCTGAGAATGGTCCGTTGTATGAGGAGATGACCCCCAAGAGTGCGCTGGCGTATCTTGGTCGAGCCCGCGGGATGCGTTCAGCGCATAAACGGGATCGAACCGATTTTGTCGCACAGAAATGTGATCTATCTGAAGTCTGGAACAAGCCGATCAGTAAACTCTCGCGCGGATTTCGCCAACGAGTCGGTATGGCCCAAGCTCTTTTGCACGACCCGGAAGTTCTGATTCTTGATGAACCAACGTCGGGCCTGGATCCGAATCAGCTCGTCGGAATTCGTCAGCTTATCCGAGACCTTGGAGAGTCGAAAACGGTTTTGCTTTCGACCCACATTTTGCAGGAAGTCGAATTGCTTTGTAGCCGAGTTGTGCTGATCAACAAAGGCAAGATCGTTTTTGATGATTCGATTCAACAGA
>CAYSQZ010000275.1:0-6211 GCA_964433035.1 uncultured Pirellulaceae bacterium
GGATGCCTTCTCCCGAGCTAGATAACGCTCGTTCAATTCTTGTTTAGATAAAACTCCATCACCGTTGAGGTCGCTAACGGAAGGTCGTGGGCTCCAACGACCGCGTCTCATTTCTGATTCGTCCAGCACCCCATCTTGATTGCGATCATAACGGTCGAGCGCCCACTGGGTCCTTTCAAGAATATTCTCGCTATACGTCTTTTCCGTCTTGGAGGTCGAATTGCCTGAAGTGCTGAAGCTCCTCACGGTACCGGATTTTTTTTCCACTCCAAAACCAGGCACTTTCAACTTGGCTTGCTCACGCTTTTTAGGCGATGGTTTTCCGGAGTCGTCGGATTTACCACCGGCTTTTTTGATCGCCTTTGAGATCTTGATCGCTTTGTCCGTGTTCAGGCCCATCTTTGACAAAAAGCCCTTGGTATTGTTTGACATCTCTTCGGGTTCAATACTCCCGTTGCCGTTGGAATCTTTACTTTTCAGAAACGTTTCCAATTTGGCGAGGTTGCTACTGGAAGATTGCGCATGCGACGTCGTGCAGAAGAACAGAATTGCCAACGCTACCAACAGGCACGCTACCTCTCCACAGCCAACGGCAGATCTGATTGCGAATATTCTAATCGTGTTTGAATTCATGATTTCGAAGTTGCGATAGATTGAGCAATAGTAATTGGCGGTAGAGCCAACGTCCCACCAGGACAAACCCAAGGATGATTATCCGTATATCTTTGAAACACTCCAAAAGCAAAAAAGTTGCTTTAAAACAACAAAAATGCCTGTTTTACAGTATACGGAATTCCCTGCGCCCTTGGGCGATCCTATGCCGACTTTCCCGATTTTTAGCCGAAGGTTTAACCGTTAGTATGGATTGGTCGACCTGACCGGCAAAGTGGCTTGTTGGAGCCGTGTTTTCCTGTCCGATCGGGCGGAGCAAGCAGTAAAAATTTGACCTCAATTCCTGCCAAGATGATAATATGTCTGCCTCGTTGCTCCAATCTCATTCCAATCCGGTTCAATGTTGGAGCTTTAACTTGCAGCGGAGTCTTCCGTCCGCTGCCTAGATCGAGCGGAAAATATGATCAGCCAATGTCCACAATGTCATGTCCGGCTCACCGATTTTGCCGTTGCTTGTGATAAGTGCGGTTGGAGTATCGTCGAGCTTGCTTCAAATGCAGCCAACGGCAACACACCACCAGTCGCTTCTGGTAACGACCCTCCGGAGTTACCAATTGATGCGGGCGAAGAACCGCCCATCGTCATTGTCAAGAACGTTGCCAAGACCATCGCCCCACTGCCCCCCGAAGACAAGCAAACCGATGACATACTCCCGCCTGAGATTACGGGAGATTCAGTCGACCCGGTGGCTCCGCTGGAAATCGATTTGGAGATTCAGCGTGCGATGGACTACATCCAACAGGCCAACTACAACTCAGCGTTGGGCTGTCTTAATCGTGCCATCATCGATATCCCGCCTGAGCGTCTAGCCGAGTGTTTTTCGCTGCGTGGATATGTACATCTTAAAAATCTCGAATTCGAGCGTGCCGAACACGACTGCACTCAAGCGATCGATCAGCATTGGAAAGACGCTCAAACTTTCGCTTGGCGTGCTGCGGCGCGTGGTGAGCAAAACAAGTGGAGAAAGGCGTTTGATGATCTTGAACGCGCGTGTGAAATCGCTGGAGAGCAGCGAGACCAGTACCTCGGCTTGATGGACTCTTACTCCCAAACTGCAAGTGCTTATTATCGAGAGTTGGTACAAGCGGGAAATGAATCGGCCGACTTGTTTTTCGAGCGAGGCTGGATTTACTTTCGCTGCGGCAAATATGAGAAAGCGGAACGAGACTTCAAGCTGGCCCTGAAAAAAGAACCGACTCACCCATGGGCGTCGGTAGGGTTGGCGAAACTGCGGTTTGAGAATGGCAACTTCAATGAAGTCCGTGACCTGTGTAGCGCAGGAGCGCACGGCGATGAAACTTGTGAGACTGCAGCCTTGGAGATTCGCGTTAGAGCCAATCACCACGAAGGACAAATTTCTTCTGCCCAGCGTGATCTGGACCGATTGCATATTCTGGCTAATGGCGATCCCACGCGTACTGTTGAAACTTGTCGTTTAAGAAACGAAATTGGTGATCACGTCAGAGCAATCGACGGTTTGTCAGAGGTAATCGAGTCGAACCCTGACCATCACTATGCGGTTCTGTTTCGCGGGGACTGTTATCGGGCGATCAAGAACTATGCGCTGGCGATCGCCGATTACTCCCAATTTTTAGACCTCTATCCAGATGATTTTGACGCGATCATTCGCCGGGCAGGTGTGTTGTTAGCTTCCAATCGTATCCAGCGGGCGCACGCTGATTTGGACGACGCGCTGGAAATTGAAACCGCCAGTTTCGACGCGTATTTGATTCGCAGCAAGTTGTTCCTCAAAGAGGACAAACTCGATTTGGCGCTAGCGGAATGTCAAAAAGCGGTCAGGCTCGACAATCAAAAACCAGATGGTTTTGGCGTGTTGGCACAGATTTATCAGTCGCTGGGCAGCTACGACTCCGCGATCCAAGAGTACAGCCGCAGCGCTGAACTGGCTAAGTCTCCCGAAGACCAAGCCAACTATCAGTACCAACGAGGCACGTGTTTCTACGAGATGGAGAAGTATGGAGAAGCGTTGGATGACTTTAGAAAGTCCTGTCAACTTCGCCCAAATCATGCGGGTACGTGGATCTGGCTGGCGGCAACCTCAGCGAGACTTGAAGAGTGGTCCGAAGCGATCACGGGCTTGCAAAAAGCCATCGCGATCAGGCCAGCTGCAGCTCAGCAGTATCAGACGCTTGGCAAACCGGTTGCAGAAAAGGCGATCGCGTTTTTTGATCGAGAGCAACAGGGAGATCAATCAAACCCCAATCTCTATCGTCAGCGTGGGTTGGCGTATCAATTCCTTGGCAAGCACGAACAGGCGATTGAGGACTACACCTCGGCACTGGATGCGGAGCCCAAACATCACGAAACGCTGATCCGGCGTGGGCAGGTCTACGCCAGCAAGAACGATCACCAATCCGCGTCCAGGGATTTCAGTGATGTTATTTCTGTCGACCAGAACAATGATGTGGCCAGATACTGTCGTGCGATGTCATTGTTGGCTCAAGGGGAAATTGCTCAAGCCCGGTCTGATTTGTCAGTCGCCATCAAGATCGCTCCCAAGCATCCTGGCTATCATGTTTTGTTGGCAGAGCTGAATCAAAAGTCCGGCAATCTCCCTGCCGTTCTCGAAGCATACGATAAAGCTATTTCGCTCGACCCGACCGACGCGATGACTTATCGTCGCAGAGGATCAATTCATTCGTCCGCCCAGAACTATCTCAACGCAATCAGTGATTTCACGCATTCGTTGGAACTACGACCGCACCAAATTGAACTGCTGGTTCAGCGTGGCAGCGCCTACTTTAAAGCGGGCGAGAACAAAATGGCGATCGAAGATTTCGAACTCGCCTTAACCCACAACGACAAACTGGCCAAAGCTTACTCGGGTCGTGCCGCAGTACTGACCCATCAAGAGCGCTATGAGTACGCTTTGATTTGGCTTACCAAGGCACTGCATCGTTTTGAAAGTCCCCGTCAAATTGCTGAAATTCTGTTTGCTCGAGGCAAAGCTTTTTTCCAAATGGGAAGAATGACTCCTGCGATTACCGATTTTACCTCGGTAATCGACTTGGTGAGATCGGATCCCAAGACGTTGGCGGCGGCCAGGTATGCTCGGGCGTTGGCCAATTGCCAAGCCGAACGATGGGACAACGTAAGAAAAGATTTTAAGAAGATTCTTAAAGTCAGCCCGGACGACTCAGCCATCAAACAGGCGTTGGCTTGGCTGGAGAAACGCGACTCAAAGGATCGTCCGTCTTTTCTCAAAGAATCCAAAACGTTCCGCCGGCCCACGAGACCGCCGGTGGTTACGACTGAGGTTGAGATCGTTGAGTCGGAAGAAAAATGGAAAGTCGATCCGCCATATGATTCGTGGATTGTAAGAACGGCTGACCGACAGGAGTACGGGCCTGTTCAGGACGGGATTCTGCAAATCTGGATCAGCGAAGGACGCATCGCAGTTGGAATGAAGCTTTTGCGTGCCGACTGGTCAAAGTGGAAGCGAGCAGAGAAACTGTTCCCTGAACTTTCGTCCGTTGACGGCGACTCCAATTCAATAAGTGAATTCCCGGGGATCAATACCGGAGATGCAAAACCCGCGGCCCAGGAAGGATCGTAGCACCCCTTTGGTGTGATCGTTTTTTATTCGCTGGAGTTTTTGGTAAGGTTTCCCAAAGCCTGTTGCGCCAACTGTGAGATTTAGAGCTTATTCCTTGGTCACTGGACCAATCATTACCGGCGCCCAAGCGATGGAGTTTTAATGAGCGATCTTCCCAAACACAGAAACCCTTACGGCGAGGACCGCTTATCGATGGTTTTCGTCGCGGACGTCGAAGGTCAGCCTCCCGAGAAGATTTCCAACGGATTCAAAAAGTACGCTCATTTTCGTCAACTCAACTCAGGTGGCAAAGCAAATCTGATTGCCTGTAAAGATACCAATCTCGGGCGTCCGGTCGTATTGAAGATGCTTCGCCCCGAACTGTCTGAGGATCGGGTTGAGCTAGGCAGGCTGCTCCGCGAAGCTCGAATCACTGCCCAGCTTCAGCATCCAGCGACCGTGCCCTTGTACGAACTGGGACAGGATGACAACGGCGACTGGTTCTTCGCGATGAAGAAAATTCAGGGCCATACCTTGTTCGAGATCATTGTTGGACTGGCTCGCCGAGAAAAACCCTTCGAATCAGAATTCAATTTGAACCGTTTGCTTAGTATCTTGACTCAGGTCGGTGAGGCGCTGTCGTACGCCCATGCAAGAGGTGTGATCCACCGCGATGTTAAGCCTGAAAATGTGATTGTCGGTATGTTCGGCGAAGTTACGTTGATCGACTGGGGGTCAGCCAAGGTCTGGGGCATGCCCAATGATGGGGGTGTAAATAGCAAGGTTTCACGAAGTGGGACGCCACTTTATATGTCCCCGGAGCAGATTACGGGAAGTCGATTGGTTGATGAACGGACTGATATTTTTAGTCTTGGCGTTGTTATGTACGAGATGCTTTGCCAAACCGAGCCGTTTGTTGGGCGAAAAGTCGAAGAGACCTTTCACAATATTCTTAACCGAGAACCGGTCGTTCCCAGTAAGGCTGCGCCTCATCGGCGGATTCCCGGAAGATTGGAAGAGATTTGTCTTCAAGCGATGCAAAAGAATCCGGCCGATCGTTTCTTGTCGATGCGGCAGATGCTTGATGCAATCAACGACTTTCGCAGCGACTCGTTGATTCAACGCTCCGATTAGATGGCGGCCGCCGGGAGACCTCTCTGGAACCAACTGGCCTGTAGTAGAATTGGCCAGAATTTCCGGTCATCTGGGTTTAATCGACTTCTGGCGAAGTGTGGATTCAAACAACTTCTGGCGAAGTCCACTTCCTTTTGTAAGGGCTCCAAGTTTTCTCTTCCAATCCGACTCAAATTGTTACAATATAGGGATTCCACAATCGAATAGCGTTTCAAACCAGAACCGAGACGAACAAACTTCAATGATGGAATTCGACCCAAACGAAAAAAAACTTGACCGGCTTGAGAAAAAGCTCAATCTGCTCATGACGCTGGTGATTGGTCAGGCGGTTTTATTGGCTGTCCTGATCTTCTGTCTAATTGTCGACCAGTTTATGCCCAGCACACTGACTCTAATTATGATGTTGGTCGCCACAGGAGTTTTTGCCTATTTTTTTCGCAACCAAATCCCTGGTTGGTTTGCCCGGCTAAGTCGTTTTGTTTTTGCCCAGATGTTCGCGGCTCAAAAGTCGGACTCATTCAAGGACATCAAATAGTCGTTGGCCTTTTGCCCCAGTTTCAGTTGAACTTCAGGGGGAATCTGATAGTAGACTGGGCAGTTGATCTAGGCTTTGTCTCCAAAGTCACTACGACATGACGCGCGGGGCGATGCCCTCGCGGTTAGACGAGCAGGGACGCGGTTCGTTTAACCGCGTGGGCATCGCCCCGCGCAGTTACACTCTTCCCACTGCCAAAGGATGCATTCGCGCTACTTTCGCTGAGCAAAAGGCGATTGTGACGGTTTTGGGACAAAGCCTAGTGGTCCTTCAATCCTGAAATGAATAGCCAAACGGGTGCCATGCTTCACGCT
>CAYSQZ010000276.1:0-6194 GCA_964433035.1 uncultured Pirellulaceae bacterium
CTAGGACAGATGATCAAATAACGAATCCAGCTACCGGCAACTTGTAGCTGAGCTCACTATAGCTTGGGCTTGTTAGGAGTTTGCGACTGGGCCATAAGTGGACTCGCGAGTAGAAGGAAGATGATGAATGAAGCGGTGTGCATGATGAAACCAGATTGTCTGAGCCAATCGAAGTGGACGCAACGAATTTGTGCCGTCCGAACCGCGGACTTTGCGGACGATTGTAGGCCGTATGCGGGTTTGCGAAAATTCGTCCGATGTTAAAAATGGGGTGTCGGACGAAGTATTTCATCCAATTGATCTCCCAATAGCTCTGATTGCAAATCCCAAGGCGACAATGCAATGACAGACCAATCACTTCGTGAGTCTTTGTTGGACTGGAAGCGGCGCGAGACCCTTGCCGAATCGATGATACCGCTCATCGGTCGCTTGTATCGCGACCATAACGTCTCGTGCTACATGTACGGTCGCAGTCTCGTGAATCGCTCGGTGATCGAGATCATCAAAGCGCACAAAGCTGTGCGTCACGTCGAGACGGTCGCGCTCGGTGAAGCGCAGAGTTTCCCGATTGTTGAAGGTTTGATCCAACTTGGGCTGGGGCCAGCGCGAGTCGATGTGGGAAAACTCGCGATGACGTACGCGAAGCTTGACGGTGGCCAGTCGGTTGAGGAATTTCTACGCCACAAAATTGGGCCACTGGCGGATCGGCGGCAAAAACCGCTGGCTTCGCCTCAGGACGTCGTGCTCTATGGTTTTGGACGCATCGGTCGGCTGGTCGCCAGGCTGCTGATAGAAAAATCGGGTGGTGGAGATGTACTGCAGCTGCGAGCCATCGTATTGCGTCGAAAAAGCGTTGACGATCTCGAGAAGCGAGCCAGCTTGCTCCGCCGCGACTCGGTACACGGTCCGTTCCAGGGCACGATCGCCATTGATCATGCCAATGAGCAACTCATCTGCAACGGGACTCGGATCCAGATGATCTACACCGACTCGCCAGTCGGGATAGATTACGAATCGTACGGCATTTCGAATGCGGTCGTGGTTGATAACACCGGCGTCTGGCGTGACGAGGAGGGGCTTGGTCAACATGCCAACAACTCCGGCGTCTCGAAAGTGTTATTGACGGCGCCCGGAAAAGGCGCGATTCCGAACATCGTTTACGGAATCAATGACGAGGAGCTCAACGGCAAGCGAATCGTATCGGCCGCATCGTGCACGACGAATGCGATTGTGCCGGTGCTCAAGTCGCTGATGGATCGGTTCGGCATCGAGCGCGGCCATGTCGAAACGGTTCACGCTTACACGAACGATCAAAATCTGATTGACAACTTTCACAAGAAGGCGCGACGAGGTCGTGGCGCACCGCTGAATATGGTGTTGACGGAAACGGGCGCCGCCAGTGCCGTTGCGAAAGCCATTCCGGAACTGGAAGGCAAGCTGACTGGAAATGCGATTCGCGTGCCGACACCGAACGTGTCGATGGCGATCCTTAACCTGCAGCTATCCGAGTCGACGGACCGTGACGAATTGAATGCGTATGTGCGGGAGATGTCACTTGATTCTCCGCTTCAGCAACAGATTGGATACTCGGCCTCGCAGGAAGTCGTCTCCAGCGATTTTGTCGGATCGCGTCACGCTTGCATTTTTGACTCACAACAGACCATCGTCCGCGATAAAAGTTGCGTTCTCTATTGTTGGTACGACAACGAGTTTGGATACAGTTGCCAGGTCGTTCGGTGCGTCGAGAAGATGGCGGGCGTCGAGTGGGCGATCGTCCCGTAACCATAGCCGGGCTACCGAAGCAATATCTCACTCCCCTCTCCCCCAACTTGATTGGGGGAGAGGGGGATTGCATCATTTGGTTTTTCTGCTGAGCGAAATCGAACCGATTCGGGCTTTCCCAGTAGTCTGCTCGATTCGAACTGCCGTGCCTGCGGCGAGGGCTTGTCCAAAAGTGAACCGGCTCTTGCCGCTCACTTTGTGCGCAGCCCCGGCGCCACCGTGACTGCCATCGAGAACGGTGATGGCCATGGTTTCGTCGCGGTCAAGCCCTACCAGCTCGATGGTGTTGAGCACGACATCCGAGTCAAAGTCAAACACCCAAGCTTCGCCGGGGTCGAGGTTCTGGTACTCGGAACCGCTGACGGATTTTGTGTTGATACTCAGGCATTTTGAGTTTTTGAAAATTGTCGTGGTGTTGCCTTGGTCGGTTTTGTCGCTGCCGATGATCTGACGTGTCGTAAGCGTGACGCCGCCAGCTGACATGGCCGCCCCAACGATACCTTGCTTGCCGTCGAGCGCTGATCCGTCAGTGAACTCGAAGGTAACGCTTTTGACCTCGGTGCTGGTTTTGGCCCCGGTCTTAGCCTCGGCCCCGGCTTCAGAGAAAGAAGAGGGGGCCAGCGAAGATCCCACTTCACGCAAGTCGATTGGCTTGACGCCAAGCTTTTCGGCTGGGGAGTCTTTTTGAAAGCCAAAGATCCCTTTCTTCATCGCTTCCTGGTCAAACAGCGGATCGGCGTACAGCAGCTTTACTGAGTCTTTGGCTGGCTTGTCTGTAAAAAGATCGTTGCCAAGTTCGGTTTTAGGCTGGTACGCATCGCTCTTGTTTTCGGTGAAGTAAATCGAATTCTCGGTCAGAGGAAGGTTTTCGAAAAACGGTCGGTTGGACGCGCGTTTGTCAGTGAGGTAAAGCCCGCTGGTCGCCTTGGAGGATGCTGGAGGCAGGAAGATATTGTGCAGTGCCTTCACTTTCTTGGTACCGCCCAGCCAGCTCGGTTTGGTTCGTCCGCGCAGGAAGGTCTCAGTAAAGACAAAATTGTTAAAGAGGTCTGCCGGTCCTTTGAGCCCAAACCCATGTTCGGATTGAGTGATCACGTTTTCACGGATGATGGTGAAGCTTGGGTTGTCGTCCAGACGAAGCGCCCCTGCGGTGTCGTGGTTCTGGTGGAGGTAGTTGCGCTCGACCCAGTTGTCTTCACCCATCGCAGAGAAGTAAATCGCATTGCCGTCATGCAGTTTTAAAAGCGTCCGCGAGATATCATTCATGATGATCTTGTTCTTGCGAGCATGCAGCAACGGCAGAAAATGCGAGAGGCTATTCTTGAATTGGGCCGCTTGGCCTTTCTTGATGTAGGGCTCGCATTCTTCGAAACGAATCGAAGACACCCACGCGCGCCGAAACGGGATCCGTTTGACCAAATGAAACTCGTGAGGGCGACATCCACTGATGACAATACCGTTGTAAGGCACGTCGCTGATGGTGTTGTGGGTGATTTCGTTGTGGCCGCTCTGCGCGATGAAGATCGCGGCCGAGTGCAATAGCAGGTCGCCGATGTGATGGATGTAGTTGTCATGGACAACGTTATTTTTATTCACGTCTTTCGCGCCTGGGCCATAGCCACTAAGCACAATGCCGCCACCGCCCAAGTGATGCAGGTGGTTGCTGGAAATAGAGATGCGCTGGCAGTGCAGGTCCAGGCGGATACCCGTGCCGCTACTGGATTTGATAGTGCACGATCCAACACCGCAGTCTTCAGCAAATCGGAATCGGATCACAGCGTTAGCTTTGTCGTACATTTCCCAGTCGTGCTGGAGGCCTTTGTCGTCGGGCTGCAGGATGTCGCGCACGCCATGGGTGAACGTGAGGCCTTCGAATTTAAGGCGGGACGCGAAGGGGCCGTCTTCGGTGCCTTCGACTCGGATGAATTCGCTCAGGTACGGAGCGATCACGTTCATCGTGGCTAGGTCTTTTTGTGGCCACATGTAGATCATTCCCTCTTGGGTGTTAACCACCCACTCGCCGGGTTCGTCCAGATACTCGATCGCGTTTGCCACCCAATAACGATTTTTTGGATTGATGGCCTGGTAGGTCGGGTCGACGGCCAAGTGGGCGATCTTCTTTTCCGTGTCGATTCGGTCAAGAGCGATAACGTTGGCCAGCCAAGGGCGATCTTTGAGGATCAGTTCGATGTCCGAAGGGTTTTTCCAATCCTTGATATGGTCCTCTCGATAGTGAATCGTGCGGTCAAACGGCGCTACAGGCTCGCCTTCGTATTTCAGCATGCTGGTAATTTTTTTACCCTGCCGGTTGAAGTCGTTTTCCTTTTCGACATCTGCGTATTTGAAGCCGTCTGATTTCGCCCGATGAAGCAGTGTCTCGCCGTCGTAGAGCGATTTGATCACCCAAGATTTAGCAAAACCTTTGGGGATCGGAGCCGCCCAGAGTTTTCCTTTGGCTTTCTCGGAAACCCCTGCTGGGTCTGTCGATAGTTTTTCCCATCCTGTAATCGGAACGCCACCGGTAAACACCGGCGATTCGCCGGGAGACGCTTTGTAGACAATTGGTGCGCCGTCTGTCCCCGAGTCTTCCAACCCAAACACGACCGTTTCACGCAGCGGGTAGACCCCGCCTTTGATTAAGACTTCGATGGGTTGGCCGGGGTGTTTTTTCTTTAGCTCCCGGACTTTCAGCCGAGCGTCCTCGAGCGTCGCGATCGGCCCATCGGGACTGACCTCCAGGCTCGTTTCTTGGGCTCGAAGCGGGCTTGTAACCACGGCGAGAGTCAGGCAGAACGTCAGAAGGCACAATGAATAGATAGTTTTGCGAATCATTTTTTAAAATAGACCGGAATGAAAGTTGGAAAAGGTACGTCGTATTGTAGTCACTGAGGCGAAACGTTGGAACGCTCAGCAGTGCCCCATTGCGACAGAGGGCGGTTTGGTTGGAATGGTTACTGACGAGAATTTATACTTTTGTAAGATAGCGGTATGTCACACCCCATTATTCAATCGATTCAGGTAGGAATGCCTCGTCAGATGGGCACTCCCGGCAGCGAGAATCCAAACCAAAAGCCCTGGTTTAGCGGCTTTTTGAAAACGCCTGTCGAAGGCCCCGTTGAAGTCACCAGCACAGGACTTGTCGGTGACGGGCAGGCCGATCTGAAAAATCATGGCGGTCCAGACAAGGCGATCCTCTGCTACAACGCCGGTCATTTCGAATTTTGGAAAACCGAGTTGGCGCGTGACGATGTGGTCGGCGGCATGTTCGGGGAGAATTTGACGATCGATCGTTTGACCGAAGATGATGTTTCCATTGGCGACAAGTTTGCGATTGGAAACGTGGTTGTGCAAGTGTCGCAGCCACGCCAACCGTGCTGGAAATTGAACCGACGTTGGAACGAGTCGCAAGTTTCCAAGTTGGTGATCAAGCACAGCTACTGCGGCTGGTACCTGCGTGTCTTAACCCCTGGCACAATCGAAGCCGGCCAGAGCTACGAACTGACCGAACGATCAGACTCTGGCTGGACGGTACGCCGAGCCAGCGAAGCGATCTACCGCAAGGATCCGGTGGAAGCAGACTTGAAAGAACTAGCGAGTCTGCCCGAGCTTGCTCAATCGTGGCAAGAGGGATTGACTGACAGATTAAAAAGAATGCAAGATTGAATCTGCTACGAAAGCTTTTTATACATCATGCGATCTAGCCAGCGTTTGGGGAGCCAGCGCATTACGTGTAGGCGCCAGGGCTGTTTGTGGATGACGTAGGCGGTTTTGGGGTTGGGGGTTTCGATGATCTTTTGGACAAGGCGATTGAAGACTTCGGCCGGTTGAGCGATTTGTTGGGCTTCCTCCAGGATGGCTTCCGTTTTGCAAATCATCGGGCCGTAGTCGGTGTCTTTGAATTCATCTAAAGCGCCGCTGGATTTGTTCCAGATCTGGGATTGAATCGGGCCGGATTGGACTGATACGACGTCGATGCCGTACATCATCAACTCGCGGCGGTAGACTTCGCCCAAGCTCTCGATCGCATGCTTGGCGACGCAATATGATCCGTTGACCGGCGTGTTGATGAAGCCTGAGATGGAACTGTTGTTGACGATCTTGCCCGGTTTCTGGTTGAAACTGCGATCGAGCGACGCGCCCAGCAATGGTAGGAAGGCGTTAATCACGTTGCGGGTTCCGCTGACGTTGACTAGTAGCTGCCGATCGAAGGCGTCGTTGTCGATCAACTGCATGGGGCCGGCTAAGGCGACGCCCGCGTTGTTGAACAGGCAGGTTAACAAATTGCCATTCAGTAACACTGCGATCTCTTCGGCGGCGGCTTGGATCGCTGGGCGATCGACAACGTCAAACAGAAAGCATTTGAAACGCTCTGGAAATTCGGATTCCAACCGCTGTTGGTCTTCTTGTTTTCG
>CAYSQZ010000277.1:0-1355 GCA_964433035.1 uncultured Pirellulaceae bacterium
GTTGGATGCCAAGAACTCGGTGATGACAGGTACTGCACCCGGCAGAAGATCAACGGCAGTATCGGTAACGCTAAGCGAAATACCGTTGACCGGAATGAAAACACTTCCGGCAGACGCCCCGTTCGCCGCAAGGGTCAATTGATCGGTAATTCCGTCAGTTGTAAAAGTAAACTGCACAAAAGGAATAGCGCCGCTGCC
Source organism: uncultured Pirellulaceae bacterium (assembly GCA_964433035.1). Lineage (GTDB taxonomy): Bacteria > Planctomycetota > Planctomycetia > Pirellulales > Pirellulaceae > Mariniblastus. Next base: position 199 of record CAYSQZ010000277.1, read on the forward strand.
GTTATTGTTTATGCCGTAAAAGGTTTCCTGTGATGAAGAGCCGAAACCGAACGTCGAAGTGAACTCGGTTTGCTGCCCAACTTGGTCCCCAACGCCAAATGCCGTTAACGTGATTGTTTGCCCCGCCGGACGCGCTGCGAAACCAGAAATGTCCAGTGTCAACTCACCATTGTTGGGCTGGTTGGTGGTTGAAAAGACGTAACTATCAAGCACAGGTACATCTGCTGTGTAGCTATTACTATTGCTTGTTTGGAATCCATTACCGGAGTTAGGTCCAGGTGTCGAGAACGTTAGGCCACCGTAGGTCCTGTCCAGCGCCCCGGCTGAAAAATTAACCGAAGTGTTGTCCCGAACAAACGTTGTGCTGGCACCAAGATTCGGGTCGGCGCCTTGAAAATTAGCAAGAGTGCTTGGCGTTCCACCTAAAGCTCCCAGGTCAACCGCGACGATCCCGGCCAACAGTTGCCGAGGCTCCAGGTGTCCGTAAGACAATTTGGTTTGCCGAATCTGACTTCTTTGAATTCGAGATTTTTCGCGGGCAGAGTTGAGATGAGAGTCTGAGAGAAACGATTGGAATTTGAAAGACATTTTTTCTTTCTGGTGGGATGAAATACTGCGCTTCATTTGCCTTTAAGGTTTTACTTCGGCGCGTACATAGTACAAATTATAACAGGTGAGATAAGCCATATAACGAACTTCGAAGAAAACCAGCGCCAGCACATCGCCACCGTGAAATAAAGCACCATAAGTTGGGTTCGTTAAGGTAATAACTCACAAATCAGTCTCTGATCGGATGCCAAATGAAAGGACCCTATCCTCCCGTTGCGATTGTGTGTGCTATTTGGGCTTTGCCCCAAATTTAAAGCCCCGGTGTTTCGGTGAAGGGGTCTTTGGACTTTGGCCTCAAGCCATTGAAGTTTTCGAGACCGAAAAAATCTGAAACCTCACTTGGGAGCTCTCGAGCTCGCCCACGTTTATCCCAGAGACCAAACGAGCCGCCCTTGATTCGAAAAGTCGCCATTCGCTCCGCGAAGCACTAAACCTTCAGCAAATTTAACGCGCTATCTGAATGCGCTCAGCAGCAAATCTGCTTGACTGGCCTATCGATTTACGTGAGCATAGTGAAGTTGGCTTCCAATCTGGCTTCCTCGTTCTCG
>CAYSQZ010000277.1:1455-6143 GCA_964433035.1 uncultured Pirellulaceae bacterium
CGGGTTTGTTTGAGGTTCGTTTTGATTTATCCAACCTTACAGCTCAGCAGCAAACAGATTTAGAGCCAGCATTAGCGGAGACCAAGAGGTTTTGGGAATCTGTGATTGTCGGCTACCATCCTGACCCGGCAGCTGCCAGCCGCCTGTTCCAGAACTCAAACTGGCAAACGCCGCGTCGCTCGACAACTCATGTCGAATCGGTCGATGCGCCCAATTCAGTTACGAGATCTGTTTGTCAGGACAAGAAAAGTTGATAAGTACCAATGGCACTCTTTCGCGAATTCGCCATTGCTCGCGCGGCCGACTTGGCCCGAAGTCCCCAACAGAATTCCCAGATAAACTCGGCCACCTTTTTTGGCTTTTTCGTTGCCGTGATGTGTCACCAGCGGATAGGTCGGCCTCCTTGCTTGACACAGTTTTCTTGCCATGCGATTCCGTAGCTTCACGTTTGGCGCGATGACCAATAAATAACAGCAATTGTTGCTCATTGAAGTGACCTCGATGAAGTCGCTTCTTCGAGTCAATATTGGAATTGAATTTTCTCGATTCCTGCTAGCGAAATTTACCGAAAATTGTTGTTCAAAAAAATGGAAACACTTGCTTGTTGGTCAAGTGGAATTGTAACGAAAAAAAATAAAAATTCGCAAACTGGAATCGTTTTTTTGCGAGCAAAAAAATGCCGACTTGTCGCGCTTGACTTTGAAAGGCAACTGATTTAAAAACTTCGCTTCGGTCATTAATTGACGTCAGTCCGACACCAGACAGGCGAATGAATAGAATAAAGATCAGTCCGTTGGCAACCGTTACTCCGGGTCAAAAAAGCGATTCTGCCAATCCAAGTTCTCATTTCGATTTCGATAAATTAGTCAAGCATCCCGACGAAGAATTCTTCTCTTTCGTCCCCATCCATTACGAAAAGAATTACGCTTATCCTCTGATCGTTTGGTTGCATACCGATGGGCAAAAGCCCGATGCAATTCAGCATGTCATCCAACAGGCGAGTATTCGAAATTATGTGGGCATTGCCCCGCAGGCTCCTGTGGGAAACTTTGAAACTGGATACTACTGGGAACAGGAACTTGAAACGATCGACATAGCTCACGACTCTGTAGTCGCAGCGATCGATCATGCCAGGGCTCGATTCAACATTGATCCCAATCGGATTTTCATTGCCGGTTGTGGTTCTGGCGGAACAATGGCGTTTCGAATCGGCCTAGAGAGGCCAGAATTGTTTGCGGGTGTCGTCTCAATCAATGGGCCTATGCCTGTGGACCAAAAGCCACTTGGGCAGTGGTCGAGTTGTCGGGAGCTGCCCGTTTTCTGGGCTCACAGCAGAAAATCTCGTGAATTTGCCCAGGAAGAATTGTGCCGACAATTGCGTCTCTTACACATTGCCGGTTTCTCTGTGACGCTTCGACAATATCCCAACGATGATTGTCTGAGTAACAAGACTCTCTTGGACATGAATAATTGGATCATGGAAATGATCCAGACGTCGATTCGTTGAATCGGGTTTTCTTGCTTATGGCTGGTCTGGTGGTTCACGACTCCGAGAGTCGTGTTACGTAGAACGACTCTCGGAGTCGTTTCCAAACAGTCTGCCAAAGTCATTCTAAGGTTTCTTGATAGCATTTCTTAAAGCAAGTGCCATTGGGCGCTGGCCTTGGACCTACGCAGACTGCCGCTTCAAAATCCGGGGCTGTCTGTCATTTTCTCAAACGCTTGGAACGACAAGCGCAATGGTAACCCGACGCGTTAGCCGCGTTAGCGAGGGCGAAGTCAGTTGCCGCTTCTTCCTCGCTTACTAGGAAAATTCATGCTTTGTCGTAACCCGAAGCGTGAGCGAGGATCGTTCCTCACTGACGTTTCGGGTTACCATAAGCGCTGTAACAACTTGCGGCGATCCGTGAAATTTCCTATTACGCGTTGGGTTACCAATAAATTCACAGTCTCGGCGCCAAAGGCGACTACCTCTATATCGCGAAATTTTCGTTCGCTAGCCTCCATTGGTATCAGTTTTGAGTGATGTACCAATACGTTCCCAGAGCCAATTGAATTGTGCTCGGTTGGCCAGGCTTGTTGCACGCTTGGCTGAATTATCTGTTTAATATTGCGGCAATACATTTGATCCACTGGGCAATCACAGCTTGTGCACTGTGATAACTGCATTGACATCAACTTCGAAATTCCAGTAAAAGCTCTCTCCGCCGAGGCGATACGTGGTGATTCAGCAACGCAAGCCAGCGGTCATGCTGACGTCTGCTGCGATCGTTGAAGAAAATGAGACAAGCAAAAGAAGCGAAATACTTTTCGATTGATAGGAACAGTTAAACGAAGATGCAACATTCCAAGCCTAGCCTTCCATACCAAAATCCAATCGAAGTCGGCGAAATCGTGCAATCGACTGTAGACTCCCGCCGCTCGCAATTTCAAGAAAGCTCCATCAACGTCGAGCTGGATCTTGAAGAGGTTGAAACAAAAATTGACCGGGAGCTAGTTCGCAAAACAACTCAACTGCTTCTTGATAATGCTTCTGAGAAAATGCTCGCTGGTGGAACGATCTCCATCACTTTGATCGACGGCGAACACCAATGGGAACTGGAAGTCGCCGACTCCAACGGCATGGCTTATCAGCCCTTCGGCCACACCGATGACCAAAACCCAGTCTTAAAAAGCCGTCAGAATCGGGCTGAAAGCTTGAATGAAGCGGAAGACCTGCCAGTAGTTATCGAGTTTCCGTCGACTGATGCCCTGCGCGATGCCTATCGAACAGCGGCCCAGCACGGGGGGCAAATTCAGACTTGGGATTGCCCACAGGGTGGCACAGCCCACGTTTGGGTGGTGCCAAAACGAAAACATAGAAACAACAGGTACACGGTTTAAGAATATCGCTTTGAGAAAGTCACATCGCGGCTAACCGGCACTGATGTCATTGATTCTTTTTCACTAAACAACTCATTGCTTTGAAATCAACGCAAGCACGACGCTTGTGCGTGGAGATTCGAAATGGATTCGAACTTTTTGTCTGCTCAAACAATATCTTCGCTTATGCAAAGCCAGCGGTTTCGCGGGTTGGCGATCGGTTGTCTGGTTTTGGCCGTCTTGGCAGTCCTTCAGGCCGGCAATCTCAAAAGGCCGACCAAAATGTGTGAGCTATTCGAAACGTGTAACGCTTCGGACGAAGATCTACAGCGGATGCAACTTGCCTTCGGAAAATCCGGTCTCAATGAGTTTGACTTCGTTGATGGCAACATAATGGTTCCCAAAACCGAACACGCAAAATACCTTCAATCGCTTAGTGATCACGACGGAATCCCTCAGGATCTTCTTGATCGCAGCGAGAATTTGTCGACGACCAATCCGTTTCTATCCCGGTCTCAACAGCTTTCGATTGAGCGAGCTCAAAAAAAGCGACAGATCCGAGACATGGTGGTGCGACTTCCTTTTGTTGAGCAAGCTTGGTTTGAAATGGATCAAGCCAACTCTCGTTCTGCATTTCAACGCACTAAACAGTCGGCTGTGATTTCGATACGTCCCGTTGCTGAAGTGACGCTTAACGAAAATCATGTTGATACAGTCAAGCGAATGATTGGCGGCGCAATTGCGAGTTTGGACTTGGAAGAGATTGTTGTTATTGACCTCAGTGCCGGATACGCTCACCAGCATTCAACGGACCCCGCGATGACTCAGCAAGTTCGGTTTCAGCGTATCGCATTTGAACAGCAACGAATCTACGAATCCCGGATTCGCGAGGCGTTAAAAGACTATCCCGGTATCGATGTGTCAGTTCAAGTCGACGTCAGCCAGGCTCCACCCCAAGTCGACAAAGTTGCCGCAGCACCGATTCTTGAACCCCAGACGATCGCAGTTCCACCAGCGAAAAACATTTACAATGCTGGAGCCAATGGGATGGCTAAACTCGGCGACTTCGAGTCTACCGAGCGTCCGATTACTCCGACTCCCATTACCTTGGTCGATCATGTTGCCGCACCGGAAGTTATTGAAAAGGACATTTCTGTCTTCATCGACGTTCCCCATTCGCTGGTTCATGAAATTTTCGGTACCCTGACTCCGCATATTGGTAACGCTTCGGGGACCCAAAAAAGATATGAGTACCAAGCCGCAAGTGCGCGAGATACACAAAAGAAATTTGGCCAACTCCGGGCCGAAATCATTCAAAAGGTCCAGCCGCTGCTACCAAGGAACCACTCCAGTTATGCCAAAGAGACACCGATCGCGGTAAATCTCGTCAGGCAATCCAAAGTCGTCCAAGGGCCAACCTGGCAAACCAAACTCAAGGCGTTCGCGCTAAAGAACTGGCCTTCAGCAGCTGTTTTGGCGATCGGATTGATCCTGCTTTCAATCGTAACTCGAAAACCGGAACACTTTCCCAGCACATCCCACCTGCAATCCGACGACGATCAAGTGCTACTTTCGAACGAAGTTCGTTTGCCTGAGAACGTTGCTAGAGCTGGAACAGTCGACAACAGCAAGGCCGAAGTTCGGCTCTCCAATCTGATCGAAAAAGATCCCAATGCAGCCGCCAAAGTCATTGAAACCTGGATCCGCGACGCCGCTTGATTGGCGACCGCTGTGGGCGTAAGCCGTGAGCATGTTGAATGTCGCCCAATATTAGCCGCGACACTAAGTAAGTCACCCTCCCTCTGGGAGGGTCGGAGAATTCGCTT
>CAYSQZ010000278.1:0-6086 GCA_964433035.1 uncultured Pirellulaceae bacterium
GCTCGACCCTCCCAGAGGGAGGGTAACTTCCTTTTGGTGCAACTTCAAAACTTACGCGTCGGGTTACCAAATAGCATGAAATTCCCTATGACGAATCGGGCTACCATTCACACTTTCCAAAAAGCCATTAAAGAAGATCCGTTTGGTGAGATCCAAACACGTCTCGGAAAAACACTTGGTTTGAGTCGCCAGGCTGGTGCCAATGCTCTGGCGCAGCATGCCATCTACCAAACCAAACGACGTGTCCAGCTTGGAGCAAAAATGCCATCGGACTTGAAAGCCCCACGAATTCTGGGCTTTTCTGAGCCAAACGCTCACTTTGGCGCATCGTTATAGGAGAAGGGCACCGATTCGAATAGACTTTGGCATCTCGCAGGGGACGTGTTCTCCAGCAACGAGAATCACTTCTCTTGGATTCGTTTCTGACGAGTTCTTTGAAACAGTACAGCAAAAGGTTTAAAGTTATGGACGCAATTAGGTTACTAGGCAGTTTAATGGGCAATCAATCACTTGCCTCAGGTTTGGGTGGAAAGCTCCTCGGTGGGCTGCTTGGTGGCGGTGGTCAGCAGCAACAATCCAGCGGTTTGGGCGGTATTCTCAGTGGTGTACTTGGCGGTGGCCAGCAACAACAGCAATCGGCCAATCCTATTGGTGGATTGATCGGAAGTGTTATGGGCGGCGGCGGTGGCGGCGGTGGAATCGGCGGACTGCTTGGCAGTGTTCTTGGTGGCGGAGCAGGGCAAGAGGCTCCACAGCTTCCACCAGAGCAACATGCCGCTGCCAACGATCAAGCCGTTCTGATGATTCGAGCGATGGTCAATGCAGCCAAATCAGATGGTCGTGTTGATGAAAAAGAACAAGAGAACATCATCAGCAAACTTGGTGATGACGTTTCTCAAGACGAGATTAACTTCCTCAAGCAGGAATTCGCAGCTCCAGTCGACGTCGCCGCATTTGCGCAATCGGTTCCTCAAGGACTAGAGCAGCAGATTTACGCTTTGTCGTTAACTTCGATCGACCTCGACACCAATAACGAAGCTCAATATCTCGGCCAGTTGGCTCAAGGATTAAAACTTGATCCCAATCTGTGCAATCAGATTCACGATCAGGTTGGCGCTCCAAAAATCTTTGGTTAAACCTCAACCCAATCAAGTCAACAGAATTTGATTATCAAGCCGCAGCGCGAAAAGCGTTTGCGGCTTTTTTTGGCTCTCGATCAACGAACGCTTTCAACGAAGCGTTTGATAATCGTTTTGGGCACGACATAACACCGAACTCGACTTGAGCGTGCAATATTAATACCAAGAAAATTTCCACTCAGATCGAACACAGGACCACCGCAGTCTTCTGGATCCACATCAGCATCATGTGAAACCACCAAACTGAAACCGTCCCGGCGCAAACTCTTCCCGCCAATCAAATTGTCGGCGACATGACCTGACAATTCCGGGCGATTGCCAAGCAAAATCTCTTTGGTCATTTCCTGATCGTCTCTTTTAATCACCGCACTAATCCGGCTGTTGGGATCCTTGGAGCGCAAGAACGCGAATACATCATTGGTTCTTTTGATATTCGTTTCGTCCAGTCGAATCAGCTCATCGCCCGATTCGATCCCAGCGTTTTTGGCCGCTCCATCAAGGACGCGATCAAACACAACCGCGCCAGCCTCAAAGCCGACGCGAACGCCAAGAAAACCACCACTCATCTGAGTGCGCGGCACATTGAAATACTTTGAACCCCAAACGCTGATCTCGCCGCGGCCCTTGGCATCCGAACCTGGATTAGGCGTCAAAAGTAACTTCCCCCTAAGCTCCTCCAGGTCACCAAGCACTTGGCTGAGATCAAGCCCTCCCTTGCCCGGCAAACCAGCGTCGAGCAAGACAAGATCGTTGGCTTTGTCGCGAGCAATAACCTTAGCCACCAAACTGGAGCCATTGGAAAGCTCGATCCTCGGATCGGCACCGACGCGTGAGCTTTTGCTGACCAAGTTTCCACGTCCGGTTTTCTTTAACCGCGTCGCCCGAACTTTCATTGATTTTTCACCAACAACACTGCGCACGACATACACATCGTCGTCGAGCCTGGATTCAAGCTTGGTAAATTTTGAGGACAGATTGGCCAGTTCCGGGAAACTAACAGGCGTCTGCTGCTTGCCATCGTTAAGCTGAAACCGAAGCGAGACTTGTTTGTTGTTGCGATTGGCATTTACAAAGAACTCGGAAACACCACTGGACCGCAGATTAATCAGCCGATTCCAAATCTGCTTGGAAGAGCTAACCTGAGTTCCACCGACGCTAGTCACATAGTCGTTGGGCTTCAAACCATTCTTACTGGCCTGTCCGTCTTCATAAACTTCCAGAACCTTGACTCCCAGATCGCCGGCAGACTTTCCGCGAAAACCAAGCCTCGGAAGACTAGGATAACCATTAACGTAAAACCTTTCGGGCTCCTTCAATTCGTCCCAGAACTTCCTGAAGGAATCGATCGGCACATCGTAGTTAGCTTCTTCGTCACGTCGAATATTGCTATGAATCCCAATAACTTTGCCATCCAGATCAACCAAGGGGCCCCCCGAGTCACCTGGCTCCATCTTGGCGGTCGACTTGATCATTCCTTCATTGCTGGTGACCGGACTAAGGATGTGACCGAACCGAACCACTGCCCCGCGGTTGGAATCGAACAATCCTGGGTGACTAATTCCGACACAGGGCTGATCAGTCACGACATACGACGAATATCCCATTTCAGCATAAGGAAGATCCTCGGAGGTCTGGATCTTTAACATCGCCATGTCAACGCGCGTGTTGATGCCCAGACCCTTGGCGCGGAATCGACGGCCGTCGGACAGTATCACGGTGTAGCTTCGATCGGGTCGAACGGCATGCCCGGCCGACAACACATGTCCTTCTTTACTTACAACGACACCACTGAAAATCACTCCACGATCATTGATCGCCACGACGGCTGGCATGACCTTTTCGACCACCCCAAAGATTTTGGCCTGAAGCCGATCGACATCAAGTTCATCAGAATGAACTTCCGAACAACACATCCCCAAACCAATTAACCATATGATCGTCCACCGAAACATCGATCGGCAAAGTGCAGGAATGGCACGGACGTTTCCAACACATTCTTTTGCTGGCTTCAACATGGATATAAGGCTCGCGAACTAGTCGTAAGTTAGTAGTCGTCACTTACGAAAATAGTCCATCATCGGTTCAAGATCAAACCAACGAGACTCAAGCAATACCGCATAAGCCAACTAAGGCCAATAAACGACGGGAATTGAACCGGGACTGCGACGCGAAGTAGACTTTCTCTTCCTCGCCGCGAAAACGACTTTTGTACTCTGCATGACCAACAACGTTGTAGCAGTAGCGGTTAAGCAATTTAGAATCGTACATCCGGCGAAACAGAAAGCTGGTCACAGAGTTGCAGCGAAAATCGTCGTCCTCGATCCCAGCCAATGGGGAGAGTCCCAAGTTCAGCTGCTCGACGCCTTCGTCCTTCAGCGTTTCGATGATTCGTTTCATGATCGCATGCTCGGCATAGAGCGGGGCGTCGGGATGTCGTCGCTTGAACGCGGTAACGTAACCGATCACATTGCCGTTGCGGAAAATTGGATCCAGGAACACGAACGCCAGAAGTTTTTGCTCGGGCGAGAGCAAGAAGAACTTTCGAACATTCTGTTCGTCGTGGAGCACAATAGGCCGGTTGAGAAAGCGGACTTCTTTGCGTTTTACGGTACGAGTGATCCGCCAGGCTTCGGAGACTTCTTCGACTTGGTCGGGAGTGATTTGATCAAACCTGGCCTCCAGGATCTTGAAGTCTCGTTTGGCGGTCCAGTTGGCGGCATAGCGCAACCACTCTTTTTGCTTTCCGTCAAAATTGTAATCGCTCAGCTGCAACGTCGTATCGACTCCCATTTCATTGATGTAAAATCCTCGCTGCGACAGGACCCTTGCCAGTGGTCGTCTGATTTGACAAAAAGATAGTCGTTTGTGAGTTGCGATAAACTGGTCAACCAGTTTGGGGGTTCGCTCGGCTGAAGCAACAACATCACCCAGCACAAAGTTCATCCCCCAACGCTGCCGAAAGGCAATGTAACCGTCTTGATCACCAAAGTAATTCAAACGCGGTTGCACCGCAGTCGAATAGGCCATCGAAAAATCGCCAAACCTCGACAACAAGTCCATCCGCATCGCACGGCTCATTCCCGATTCGCGAATGCGTTGGTCCAAAGCCCAGTAAGTCTGACTAACCAAACGACGCTTGCTCCGCGCACCTTTGGCATAACGAGGCCGCAACCGCAGGCGCCTCCCGGGAGTTTTCTCAAGCGAAGTTTTCGGCTCAACCGTGGTCACAGATCCCTCGTTCAATCAAAGCCACAAAGTGCTCGTTGCAGAAGCAAACTAAAACGAGCATATTTACTGGAATTAGTGGGTGATCTTAGATGATCTTCCCATCGACATCAGCGCCAATTTCCGACCAAGCACTGCTTCATGGAGCTAAAAAGCTCGATGCATTTGGTTTCCATATATTTATGGCAAATTCCCGTGTAAATTCAGTATTAATCGGAGATCCATTTCTGTAGACTGGATTGCTCTTTCCATTGCATCAGGAGGTTCACCGTGAGGCACATTAAATTCGGCATCTTGTGCTGTGTTACCGTGCTGTTGTTAACGCACATGTGCAAGGCCAGCATCGTCGTTCCTGATTCGGGATTCGAGGATCCTAATTCGGGTTCTTTCTGGACACCCTTTGGCACCGCTAATTTCGATGCTATGGCGCCTGGGATTGACTCGATTGAAGGAACAGAAACATTGCAACTCAGCGGTACAGGTGATGGAAACTTTTCCGGGGTGTTCCAGGATTTTGCTGTCGATGGCGCTTCAATAAGTGTCGGCGACCAAGTTGCTGTGACTGGAATTCTGGGCCACACAAGTGCTGATCCGTTGTCAGGATTGAACACGGCGTTTCTGGAAGTCTCGTTTGTTAACTCAATGGGTATTGAGTTCATGGACAGCACATTTATGTCGGCAAGACTCGACGCTGCGTCACCCACCGATATCTATCAAACCAGCATTACTACGTTTGCAACCGTGCCCAGCAACGCCGTTGAGGTTAGAGTCAAGGCGGTGTTTGAACAGTTGTCTTTCGAAGGCCTCTCGGGTTCGGCTTGGGTTGATAACCTGGGGCTGGTGGTTGTTGTCCCTGAACCTTCTTCGGGTCTTTTGCTCGCCGCTGGTTTGCTGGGCTTCCTGGCAAGGCGAAAGCGATAGACCAATCCAGGTTCGGCGAAGAACCTAAGCTTCCGAAGTTTCCGCGAGAGCAACGTACTTCAACTTGTATTGGAGCCAGATTCGATAACTCAGAAACAGCGTCCAAAACGCCAATGCGCAAAAGTAAAAGCTGTAGCCAGCGTGATAGGGTATCAAGCTCTCCAAGAAAATGTCCAGCGGAATCGCCAAATAAACCACCCGCTCAAACTTGCTTCGAAAAGCCGTTGTGCGCCAAACCAAGCACGCCGCCAGCAATCCGAAGGCCAATCCCAAACCAAGCGTCATCGGCCAAACCAGGACATTGCACAAATGAAAGAAGCCCAGATAGACCGCCAGCAACATCAAATTGAATTGGAGCCAGATTCTCATTCAAGTTCTCCATCAGAACGCCAGCCAATGCCCATCCAGTTGCCTTTAGGCTTGGTCCGTCAAACTGAATGAATAGAAAAAAACGGGTGCCATGTTGACGCTTGCGCGAGCATGCTTACGCGAGCGTAAACATGGCACCCGTCAATTCAGATCTGACAGACCACTAGGACGCTTCTCCTATCGCGTTCTATACGAAAAAAACCGCAGCGAACCAATTAATTGTTCACTGCGGTTTAACTTATTGATTGATCTCGAATTAACGAAATCGTTTGATCGACTACTTGCGACGTCGGACCAAGCCCAAGGCTCCGAGACCACCTAGCAACAACACTGCCGAACCAGGCTCTGGAACAGTATTAAAGCCGTTATCAGCGTTGATCCCGATTGTGATATTGTCAAACAATACTTCAGTGCCAATGTCAGCGTTACCGC
>CAYSQZ010000279.1:0-6037 GCA_964433035.1 uncultured Pirellulaceae bacterium
AGAGGCTCGGCATAGCTTGGCTGCCCAGAAGCGAACAAGCCACACGCTACGCGTAATCGCTCATTTTATCATGTCGAGCCAGAGTTTTGGGAGATCGTTGAAAAGGAATCGGTTAATCAATCGCAATGATCTTTATTCAGGGCGGTAGACACGACGACTTTATCTCGGGTGGTTCAGGCGACGATGAATTGCGTGGTTTGGCAGGTAATGACATCCTAATTGGCGGCGATGGGGATGACTTTCTCTTGGGTGGGTTTGAAGAATTTCGACCTAGTGACGAAATATTTGAAAACACAGACATTGACGTCCTTTTCGGTGGCGGCGGCAATGACATTCTCCGTGGCGGACTCTTCAACGACCAGTTGTATGGCGGTCTGGGAGTTGACATCTTACGAGGTGGACTCGGCGACGATTCTCTTCATGGTGGCGCTGGAATCGACATGATTTTCGGAGAGGCAGGTGCTGATGTGTTCTTAGCCCCAGGGGATGATGAATTGCTGGACCTCGAAGAGTCTCAGGAGTTTTTTCGCCAAGTGATCCCACCGGCGGAATACGTTGGATTGAGTGAAAGTGAAGCACTCGAGCAAGCTGAGCGTGACCGTCGGCCGCTACGAGTGGTCGAGCGAGATGGTGTAACGATCGAAGTCGATAGTAGTTCGTTCCAGATAGGAATATTTGACTACAGGGTCGTTGATGGATTCGTGACCGAAGTATTCCCCGGAACGGCGTAAACTAACTCCTGTTGATTGGGAGGCGGGACAGTGGTGGTACACTGCCGGCCTGCACTCTACCTATTGCCCCATCCATTTGCTGGACCAGGTGGCGATTAGATCGGCAACGTAATGGACGTCTTCGGGCTGGTTGATCAAGAGATGATCTGAGCCGTCCAGCGTGATCAGCGATTTCGCACCACAAGTCCAAGCAAAGATTTCCTCGCGCCGAGTTCGCCCCAACCCGAGCGTCAAGGTTCATGCTCACCCAACCGACGAAGCGATCACGCTTGAAGAGAATTTGCAGGAAGTAAAACTCTCCGTCGGGGAAGAGGGAGAACAAAGCAAGTCGGTGTTTTTGCCACACCCGTTCACGTATGCATTGATGAAGTTGTTCGCGTTTCGCGATCAAGAAGATGCTGGAAGCTTATAACGACGAGAAGATCTTCACGCATGACGATGAATCGAAAGCAATGTTCTACAATCTATCCGAAGAGCCCATCGCGTTTTTTCAATCCTATAATGGATGATGACGATGGAGCGGCGGCGAGTTTACCACTGACATGCTCTAGCATGCCCTGAGATATTGTATCTTCTTGTGAATTCACGCGACGAACAAGCTTGGCCAATCAAACGATATTTCAAGATCACCCTCTCTGCGCGCGGCCAAATGGCTGCTTCTTTTTCGATCTACTCAGTTCCTGGATTTATCCTGGCGTGCTTCTTTTTCCAGGCGAATCAAAGTCGCAAAAATCTTGTCCAGCCCGATTCCGGATTGTTCGTTGGCGATGTTGGTTGCGGCGAGGTATACCGATTTATTCTCTGGAGACACCCAGACCATTGCTGTCCAGAACGTATTGCTCCCGGAGTGGGCAAATACGGTCCCTCCCCAATCACGCTTAACAACCTTCCAGCCCAGTGCGTAGTCATCTCCGCCAACACCAACAGGATTCTTTGGGAGTGTGTGCAGGAAATCCAAATTCGCTTGAGACACCAGCCTCAGTTTGTTCGCAGGACTTTCAGTTTGTTTTTCTTTGTCAATTTCGGCGCCCTGATCGGTAATCGCGTGAGACAAACAGAACTTTGCCCAATCGCTTAGCGAAATATGAACTGTTCCGGCTGGCCCAAGCGCCGCCGGGTTATCACCATGGGTCGGAATCTGAAGCGTCGCCAACGATATATGTCCCCACGGCTGCTGGATGTCCTGATCAACGTCGGGCGGACCGAAACCTGCCGATTTAATTCCCAGCGGTTCGAAGATCTCTTCTTGCATCAACGTTTCCCAGGACTTGCCAGAAGCACGCTCTGCCATTGCGCCAGCGACAAGGTAGCCGACGTTGGAGTAAAGGAACTCGCCGGGCTTATTGGGTTGCTCCTTTTTCAAAGCGATACGAATCAACGACCGCCGAGTCTCGACGACAGACTTTTTGTGTCCTGCGGCAGCCCAAGCTGTATTGGCGAGGCATCCTCCTCGGTGCATTAGAAGTTGTCGCAACGTGACCTCGGCAAAAATTGGATCCATCGTCTTGGACAACTCGGGCAATCCTTCGGCGATTGTCATCTCCCAGGTCAACCGTCCATGCTTGAGCGGGCCACGTTCAATCAGCCTGGCAATCATCGTCGCCGTCATGGCTTTGGTGCACGAGCCGATATGCACTTTGTCATCAATCGTCACCCGTGTTTGTGCGCCTTTTTTTCTTCTGCCAAGCGCCGCGCCAACGAATGGCTGGCCAAGCGTTTGATACCCTGCGAACAAACTGGGATGCTTGTACTTTTTGCCGATTCGCCTTAGTTCGGCTTCAATTTGTTGTTTGGGCGTTTGTTTTTCCGCCGTTTCTTGTTCAGGCGATTCTCGTTCCGACGATTCTTGCTTGGGAGCTAAATCGGTGGACGGCTCGCCAGTTGCTTGCCCAACGGTAGAAGTCGGACCTGCCAAGCCAATTGAAACCGAAGCGAGCGCCAGAGCCAGCCAACGGGCAGATTTTTTAAGTGTTACCGCCAAGGCGATGCCAACAAAAAAAATCGTCGGCCATCGCCGGGTGTCGATGTTTGGGGTGTTTGCGTTCGTTAACGGATCAAACATCGACGACTCCTGCGACAGCGGGCTTAAAACTAATCCGGTTTTGAATCTTCAAAATCCCGTGGGAAGTACTCTTCAACTACCGCGTGAAACTCTTCTGCCGAACTGACCTTGGCAACGTGCGTACGAAAATGGCGTGCTCCATGTCGGCCTTGAGCATAGCAGCACGCGTAGCGTCGCATCAGCTGAGCACCTTTGCTTTCGCCAAACCGCGAGACGATCAAATTGAAATGATGGATCAAGCATTCACGCTGCACTTTTAGCGACGGATCTGGTGGGACCGGCTCGCCTTTGAGTGCTGCGGCGCATTGGGCGAACAGCCAAGGGCGTCCCAGGCAAGCTCGAGCAATCATCACACCGTCAACGTCGTAATTTTTGAACGCGTGCATGACCTTGTCGGCGCTGTCGAGATCGCCATTTCCGATCAGCGGAATCTTTTTAAGGTACGGTTTGATCTCGGAGATGCGGTCCCAATCGGAGTGCCCCCGGAACATGTCTTGAGCCGTGCGGCCGTGGACCGTCAGGGCTGCTGCCCCAGATTCTTCGACGACTTGAGCGACTTCGATCGCGTTAATATTATCTCGAGTACATCCCAAGCGAATTTTGGCGGTCACCGGCGTTGGAGCACACGCTTTGACAACCGCCGAGATAATCTCGCCCATCTTGTCGGGCGTTCTCAGGAGGTAGCTTCCGCTTTTCGCCTTTTCCGTGACCTGCTTAACCGGGCAGCCGAAATTTATATCGACTACGCTTACCTGATAGTCTTCAACCAGCCGTCTACCGACCTTGGCCATCGTTTCCGACTGGTTATCCCAAATCTGAACTGCCAAGGGGCGAGGTTCGTCTCGGACGCCCCACAGCCGATCCGGATGTTCGGGGGTATTTTCGTCAAGCCACACAAATCCCCGAGCGTTGACCATTTCTGTCGCGATTAATCCTGTTCCGCCGTACTCCCGAACGATTTGCCTGAACGCATAATTGGTGAACCCGGCCATCGGTGCTTGCAAAATCGGGGGATCAACCTTAACGTTTCCGATGTGGATCGGGCGTACATGAGGGATAGCAAAAACGGTTTCGTCTGCTTTTTCAGGTTGATGGTTTTGTTGCCCGTCCAGGTTCTTGTTTGGACCGGTCGCGGTGGCCGAATTGGAATCTGAAGATGGTTGAGGAAAGTTCATTGGTTCATCATGCGAAACATATGTTTCTGCGCCAAGTCAAAAGAGTAAGCATCATAGCATAGCATTGAATTGTAGTTTCTTTCCCGGGCGATATGAATCAACAGATAGAGAATCAAGAGCTTAGGTTCGTTCTGCTGTTTCACCAGTATGAGCCCGGCGATGAACGGGCCGATCATTGGGATTTGATGCTTGAGCATGAGGGCCAACTGCTAACTTGGGCGCTTTCTGAGCAACCTGCTCCTGGCAAAAATATCGTGGCCAAGGCGCTGGATGACCACCGGATCGAGTACCTCGAACTCGAGGGCAAGATCAGCCGCAATCGGGGCAGCGTGTCACGTGTTACCAGTGGTGTATATCGTTGGAAGCTGGACACCGTCAGACACGTTGCGATTTTGCAAAGTCAAGACGATGTGTGGGAAGTCGACTTCTCACCGTTTGACGGAGACGGAGTCTGTGTTTCTGTTTCCAGCGGTTCCAATCTTTCGGCATTTTCGTAGAATCGCTGTCGCGGAGTGGCTGATTGCGTTGGCGGTGTGCCTGCCGGGATTGGTTTAATATCCGCTGAAGTCTCTGACTTTGATAACCACAAGACTCGTCGTTCAACATTTTGAACCGTTGAGTCATTTTTTAGAAACGCACTTGAGGAAATAATGAGCCGAAAAGCCGAAGTTGATGCCGCTGTTGCAGATCTTGATTTTGAAAACAAGAAGTACCAAGTCCAATTGGAAACATCGCTGGGTAATTTGCATCTGGACTTGGATCCTGACAAAGCCCCCGGGCACTGCCGGAACTTGATCGGTCTAGCCAAAATTGGATACTACGACGGTTTGATTTTTCATCGCATCATTCCAGGTTTCATGATTCAGGGCGGTTGTCCCGACGGTAATGGCATGGGCGGACCTGGCTACAAAGTCGACGCCGAGTTTAACGATACGCCTCATGTCGAAGGTGTTCTCTCAATGGCACGTTCTTCGGATCCAAATTCAGCGGGCTCTCAATTTTTCGTGTGTTTGGATACCAGCTCGTATTTGGACAACCAGTACACTGCGTTCGGCAAAGCGACTCCTGATAGCCTGGAGGTTCTCCAAGCCATTGGTGCCGTCGAAACCTCTTCCAGTGACCGGCCGTTGGAGGACGTTACGATCAAAAAAGCGACCGTCGTTGAATTGTAAAGTTGATGGCCAAAAAAAAGATCAGTCCAGAAGCCCAGGCGATTATCAGTGCTGCAGATGCCGGATACTTTGCCACGACGGTGAAGCTGGTGGAGCAGTTTCTGGTTGACCATCCTGAGAGCCAGCGGGCATGGATTGATCTTGGATTGGCGCTGGCGGAGCTTGGGCGTTATGACCAAGCCGAATCGGCTTTTCAAAAGGTTGTCGAGCTAGACGATGGTGGGTCGCCGGAAGTGCTTGGTGAGATCGGAAACTTGTACCGATCCAAGGGCGATTTTGACGCGGCGATGAGTTGGTATCAAAAGCAGATCGACGCGGCTCCGAACAATTCGATGGGGCATCTCTATCTGGGCAATATTCGCTTGCGTCGTGGAGAGTTCGACGCCGCGATTTCTATTTTTGAAACCGCACTAAAGTGCGAGGATGTCTGTCTGGAAGAAGCTCATTACTCGATCGGATTGGCCAGTCGCGGCAAGGGCGACTATCAATTGGCCAAAACTCACTTTGAAAAAGCTTTGGTCTACGATCAAAATTTTGCAGCGGCCAAAGTCGCTCTTAAAGACGTCAAAGCGATGGTTAACTGACCAAGAGTCGCTCTTTTGATTTTGATATTTGCCAATCCGGCAGCAACTCCATCGGCGGTTGGTTGAAAGCAACGGACCCAATGAACCGTCACCCTCCCTCTGGGGGCTCTTCGCGGAATTTAGTGGGTGATTGAGAACAAATAATGCCACCCTCCTCTGGGAGGGTGGCTTTGATGTATTGGATGTCGGCAAAACCAGCGACAAAGTTTCGAGCGATCGGATCGCGAAACAACACTTACCCACTAAAAACGACGAAGGGCCCCAGAGGGAGGGTGGCTTTGATGTATTGGATGTGACCCACTAAAAACGATGA
>CAYSQZ010000280.1:0-6007 GCA_964433035.1 uncultured Pirellulaceae bacterium
CAGGTGAAAAGGGGATTGCGATGCAGGGTGTCGACAGGCATCCGACTCCCGGTACAGCTGCCATTGCCAATGAAAAAGTCCAATTGTTGCAATCGGCTTTGGCAAGACTGCCAGAGGATTCTGCTCAGGTCATTCGACTTAGAAATATTGAAGAATTGAGTTTCCATGAAATTGCTGAGCGAATGGGCAGATCGTACAACGCGGTCGCCAAATTATGGCAGCGAGCGATTGTCCAGTTGGAACATGAACTGGATGACGATGAACGATAACAACGAAAGCGATGTGCGTTGAAATTGAAAACGCATATGGAGTATCAACTCAATGAACGAAAATGAGAAGCAGAACGTTGAGGATGTCGCCACTCCGCCCAATATCGATCGTGCATTGGAACTGCTTCGGGAAGTAAGAGAATTTCAACGACAAGTTCCATTGTCTGATGTTGACGATGCAACTGACGATACCGTCAATCAGAACCTGGCCGCAACCGCGATTGTCAGCGATCCGGCGGAGCAAGCACAGAGTGACGACCAGGAAGAAGCTGATGATGTCGGCCAAAACTCAGCGGATCAGCTTGGTTTCCCAGCAAGCCTCGCGCGTTTCCAGATCGAGCAGCAGATCGGATCAGGCGGATTCGCTCGAGTCTTTCTGGCTCATGATCCAAAGTTGAATCGAAGAGTCGCGCTCAAGGTCCCGAACCTTAGCTCGATGGCAAACTTAGAAGCTCGTGAACGTTTTGACCGCGAAGCGCGTGCGGCGGGAATATTAAGTCATCCGGCGATTGTTCCAGTGTTCGAAAGCGGAAACGTCGGTCCGTTGTCCTTTATTGCTTACGAATATTGCGACGGGGAAACGCTGGCCGATTGGTTGGAGCGACAGCGCGGCGAGTTGTCCTTTAAGCAAGCGGCCAACATTGTCGAACAGCTCGCGCATGCAGTTGAACACGCTCACCAGCGCGGCGTCCTTCATCGCGATTTGAAGCCAGCCAACGTCCTGGTCCAAAATTCAGACGACGAAGACGCAATTCAACTTCGTATCACAGATTTTGGACTCGCCAAAAATTATCAAAATAACGATTCCTTTGAAACGACTGAAGGCGCAATTGTTGGAACGCCTGCGTATATGTCGCCTGAGCAGGCGTCAGGGCGAACCGACATCGGCAAAGCGACTGATATCTTTTCACTGGGCGTCATTTTTTACGAATTGCTAACCGGCAAGCTACCCTTCGAAACTCAGAATCAAATCAAAACTTTACATGCCGTCGTCAACAATACGCCTGTTGCCCCATCGAAGCTTGGAAAGAAGTTACCAGCCAATCTGGAAGCGGTATGTTTGAAGTGTTTGGAAAAGGAACCGTCGCGTCGATATGAATCGGCGTTTGCATTGGCCAATGATCTGAATCGTTGGTCGCAGGGTTTCAATGTTACGGCGCGACGACCTACGGCGATTGAAAGAGCTTCTGCTTGGTGCAAACGAAACCCGGTAATTACGTTTGCCCTTGTCGGAATGGCTATTGGCTTCGCCTTTGCAATCTATCAATGGAATCAGGCGACGAAACAGACGGCGATAGCGGTCGGGGCAGCCGAACAGGCCCAACGCAACATCGAACTTTCCCGGGAAACCATCAAGTCCATGGTTACCGATATCTGTACGTCTTCGAGTATTGACCAAAAGTTTGGTCGCAAGCTGTTGGTTAAAGCGATTGATCTGCAAAAACAATTGCTTGATGAATCTTCAAACGATCCTGAAATTTTGATCGATACAGCCCAACTTTACTTGCAGTACTCGGTCGAATTGACCAACGCACGGGAACTAAATCTAGCACTAGAGGCAGCGGACGACGGCCTGGCAGTCTTGGCAACCTTGGTACCTGAAGCGGAGAATCTAAACTTGCCGGATAAAGAAGTTTCATCGCGTCTGTGGCTACACAAAGCCCAGGTATATTCGATCCTGAAACGTTTTGACGAATCTCGCGAAGCACTTCAGGTCGCCAGCGGCCAATCGAATGAACTACCGCCGATGCAACAAGCTCACACCGCTGAGCAAAAGGCAATTGCGCTTGCTCTGAACGGTGAATGGGAAGACGCTTGGATTGAATCGCAAAACGCAATCATCATGTATCGCGGTATCGAGCCAAAAAATGATTTTAATAAAATGATGGTCGAAGGAAGCCTTGCCAGTACACATTTTTGGCGCGGCAAAATTGAATTTGAACTAAAGCGATACCGAGAAGCGGAACAGACGTTGCATGAGGGCCGACGATTAATTCAACCAGTAATGGCGATGGCGCCAAATCATGAATCGTTGGAAATGGAATCGGCTCGGTTGCAACGTGAATTGGGCAGAACTCAGTTCGCACTGGCCAAATACGCTGAGAGTCGAACCAACATGCGCGAGTCCATCGCAGCATACGATTCACTGGTCGAGAACTATCCCCAGACCCCGCGTTACGCTTTGTTTGCATTCAATTTAAGATTGGATTTGATTGGATTGGAGCTGGAAACAACAAACCTGGCTGCAGCACGAGAATTGGTTTTGCAATTGGATGATGATTATTCGCGAATCTCTTTTGAGAAATTCAGTGATGGTACCAAGCTGCATGCAATCACGGAGATTGTCGAAGCGAATCTGGCACTGATGGAGGCATTCGATGAAATTGGGAATCAGGAATTCGTAGACGAGCACCATGCGAATGCATCCAGATGGATCGCGGTTTTAAAGCGAGAATTTCCGGATGCCGCAAATATCGCTACGCTCGAAGGGCAAATTTCAGTATGGAATTCAGACGATTGATTCTGTCTGCGAGGTTTCTTTCAAACCGAATTCCGCAATATGTAGCGATAACATTCTCAATTTATTTGATTAAGCTTCGGCTATTGAACAGCCTGTGTGAAAAAAGCCTATTGAGCTGGTATCAGCCCAAAATACGGTGGCGATTCGGTTTCTATTTTGAAGATCCAGCGTCAATATTGGGTAAACGGCCATTTTTTGTCTCCAACCTCCAGCGTTCTGTCTCGAAGGGTAGAGGCAAAAAATCATTTGTTTGTGGTTTCTAAAATGCCAGCCAAGCTGCCTTCTATTTTCGATAGCGAACTGATTCAACAAAGTCGCAATGGCGACGAATCGGCTTACGGCCAGTTGGTGCAAAAGTATCAATATTTCGTTTGTTCCGTCGCCTACAGTCGGTGTGGCGATTTGGGGATGAGCGAAGTAAAGACCTCGCTCAAGAGGCGTTTATTCAAGCCTGGAAGAAGCTCGCCGATTTGTCGACGGTCAATGCCACTCCCACTCAGCCTCCCACCACTCAAACCAGAGTGAGTCGGGGCGGAGCAAGAAAGTGAAAACTAATTCCACCAGCGTCATACAGGAGTGGGCGAATACCGAATTGATCGACCGCAACGACAGATTATGAACGCGATTTGCGTCTGTTAAGACTGAAGAAAACCCCCGTCAAAAGAAGCAAAGCTCCTGATGTAGGCTCAGGGATCGCGGTAGTTTGAGCAAATCGGATGTTGTCGATCCCAATGTTGTCCGAAGCGCCACCCAAGCCCGTCAGGTCCACCGACAATGTTAGTGATTCGGCGAACACACCACCCGTGTTAAACGACGATGCGGTGGCTCCGTCGATAACGGTGCTGCCGGCAGACCAGAGCACATTGTCGTCTCCGTCCAGAATTTCAACTCCTGGCAGCGTTACACCTCCAAACGCACCCAAGTCGAATTCCAAAATCCCAACTTCAAATCCTGCATCTGCAGTGAATGTGATTTCAAACGCATTCTCGAAATCAAGATCGTTAAAGAAGACATTGGTTAAGTCAGAGTACCCAGTCGTCCACAATCGGGGTTCGCCAGCAGCATAGGATACTTCCACGTTGGGCGTAAACAAATCTCCAGCACCGGCAACGATGGCGTACGATCCGATCCCATCGCTAGCTGACGTTACGCGATCACCATAGTCTGGGTCGATAAATACTCCGTCGGTAATCGCAGTCTGATCGAACGTCAACACGACGTCCGCCTTCACTGAATTTGAAATAAGTGTAGTGACCGCGATGACATATACGGCGAGCATAGAAAAATTGTGCATGGCTAGATTCCTGACATGTAAAAGTAAAAATTGGCTTCACCCCTATAGAATCAATTCACTCTAAATTTAGCCCCAGATAATCAATTTTTTCGTAATCGAGCCCAACTATGTTCTTTAGGCGGCCTGCGTTACGATTCGGCTGCCAGTACAAAGTTGATAATCCCAGCGGTCTCGTAGAAGCGTGCCACAATCGTGACGGATTTCATCGGCAAACGCCCAGATATTTGTAGTGCCTGACGTGATCAAATAAAAAGGGACACCGGGCCGACGACAACCACTTCCCGCGAAAAGTGGTCGCGATCTGCTTGCCGTTCGTGCTTTGCGAGCAAGTCGACTCGAAACACGTTATCTACGACGTTCGATCACTTCAATTTGCACGCCTCGAACCGGGCTTCGCCGAAGCAGCAAGGAACGCTTACCAATCGGACAAAGATCTGGAGGGTGATGAGAAAGCCAAGAAAAAGAAGAAACGAAAGAAAAGCAAGAAAAAGCAAAAGTAGTTCAGTCTGTGCCTGACATCTAGTTCGCATGCCAGGCACCGTGAATCGTGCCAGCACATGGGTAGCCGATCTGGCGAGGATTCGCCGTGAGTAGTAGGTCAGGCTGTGCCTGACACCTAGTTCGCATTGTCAGTCTGCGTGAATCGTATCAGCACATGGGTAGCCGATCTGGCGACGATTCGCCGTGAGGCCCACAAACTCAGAGACGGTTTTCCGCAGCGGAAGCACATTACCAGCACGACTGTTACCTATGTTTCCGGGCACGACCTACCTATGACTGCCGAAACTTCTCGTACTCAATGCGCCATCTGCTTCGCTATCTGAGTCCGACCTCGACTGGCTCTTCGACGTAATTCGTAATTGTCAGGCACAGCCTGACCTACAGAACAAAATTTGATGTTGAAACCGTGACCAGTGCCCCATCCGGTACAACTTTTGATTTGCAAAATGCCAAAATAATTGAATACAATAATGCTCTGAGTAAAGCTGTTGTAGAACTCAAATTTTGTAGAGCCGAACGCTAGGTACGACTAATCCTCAACCCCAGGTGTTGTTATGTTAAAGAGACTTTTTTTAGCTGCCGCGATTTTAGTTACCAGCCCTGCATTTGTTTCAGCACAGGATATCTTTTGGTCTTTTAGCTCAACAGAGTTAACGACCTCTTCCTCTGTGGAGGTGGGTAGCACTGGTTCAGCATACATCTTCGCTGACTTTCTTTTTGGTTTTGATGGCCTCGGCATCGACCTTAATTTCTCAACCAGCTCTTCTTGTCTAAGGTTCACCGGGGGAGAAGCTATCAATCCCGAAGTTTTTGGCGGCAATCTGTTGTTTGACGCGACAGAGCTAGGCATTGATGGAGATGGCATCTTTGGCAACCTGCTTGCCGTGGGTGTTTTGAATGGCGGGGTGTGCCCGCCCACCGCGTTTTGTGTACCTGAACTTCTGCCTGGTGTGTCACCGAAGGTGGGACCCAATGGAGCGATTTTGTTGGCTCGAGTGGATTTTGAAATCATTGGAAGCGCCAGCAACATAGAATTGGAATTTTCTTTGGGTGACCTAGGTGTCTTCTCGCTGCCCGGCACAGAACTCAATCCTTCGTTTGGTTCTGCGACGCTGGATACTCAATACGGCTCGACCCTCCCATCGATCTTGTTTGGTGACGTCAATCAGGACGGCATCGTCAACTTTTTTGATGTCGATCCTTTCATTATGGTTCTTTCTTCTGGAGAGTTCCAACTCGAAGCGGATTTGAATCAAGACTGCGAGGTGAACTTTTTAGATATCGCTTTCTTCATCACTGTATTAAGTAGTTGATCCGCATCGTCAGGCACAGCCTGACCTACTATTGCGCCTGCCGATAAATGTCATGCGTTACAGGGGCTCGCTGGACCACCACTACGACCACTAAGCTTCCTTCAAATAC
>CAYSQZ010000281.1:0-6001 GCA_964433035.1 uncultured Pirellulaceae bacterium
GTCGGTGCGCCGTAGTTGGTTGTTGTTGTGCTCCCGTTCAAAGGCGCGCCGATGTTCAGATTTGGATCTGAGTAAAGTTGTACGCCTTGTCCAATCGGTTGTTGCTGCGTCGGCACTGAGGAATAGACGGGCTGAGCTTGGCCAAACTGACTTCCGTATTGGTCGCACAACGGAGCCACGTTGCTGTTGCAGTTGGCAGGTATTCCAGCTGGTGCGTTGCACGTGTCGCACTCATCGCCACGAAACCAATTTCGTACGCTATCTCGAAATGGTTGATTTCTTGGTGCTGAACTTTGGAACAATGAGAATCCGCTTGAGCCGCTTCCAGCTGTTGCACATCCGCTGCTGCAGACCATCAAGCATACGCCTAACGTAAGAATATAATTTCTCATTTTCTCGCCTTCTCAAATCGTCAAGGTTGGACGAAATCGACTTGTTGATTTCGTTGTCGAAACGTACCTCACGCTAAATGATGTGCAAGTTCAACGCGTGTATTTTTTACAACATTGTGAAATCCTCGTAAGAAAAAGGAGCCAAGACCTAACTACATGGTAGGGTTTTTCAAAAGCTTTTTTTCGACAAAAACTTGCGTCCCAATCACTTACGTTTGATCCCTCAAAAGGGACATTTGAACCTGCTTTTAAGGGTCGCACTGAAGATGCAGACGGCATCCGAATTCCAACTAATGAATACTGCACATCAAACAATTGCAACCAAGGTAAAGACTATCGCGTTTGTGACAGTAATGTTTTTGTTGATGCTTGGAGCGCTTCCAACTTGCGGGCAGGAACATGGGAACTTTAATCCAGCTGGCAATATCGGCGTTGAGGCTACGCTCAGCTCGATACTTGCTCCAGAGGAGTCTGTAGAGCATCGCGCTCAAACTCTGGAGTTGCCTGCAATTCAATCTGAGCTCGACAGCCAACAAACTCTCGATTTGGGAACATTGCCTTGTAAAGTTTGCCAGCCGCAAGCGGTAAAAACGAAGGGAAAGTGTTCACTAAGTGAGCAGATCGTTTGCGTTTCGGGGCGTGACGAAATCTGGCTCGTTTCGGCTCGGCAATCCCATTTGTCTCCGAACGATCCTTCGCGACTTGAAGTTTCGATATTGCGAGACGAAATCTGGCAAGAGTCATCATTGGAATCCCTAACCAGCGCGCATGCAGCAGACAAGTCACGTGCAACGGTTGTCTACTGTCACGGAAATCGCACCGGTCTTTCGTTTGCGAAATCGCGCGGCCTACAGGTTTATCAATCAACCTTTCGCAACGAGATAGATCAAAGTACGCGATCACCAGTTCGGTTTGTGATTTTCGCCTGGAAGTCGGAACAGGAAAAACCAAGGCTGCGCCCTGATTACGAACTCAAATCGAGACGAGCCACAGCCGTGGGCTCGGCGTTCAGGGACTTCCTGCATCAATTTAGTGACCGAAACATGTTGCTGAGTGGTTTTAGCCTGGGGGCTCAGGTCATCTTGGCGGGCCTTACCAGCTGCGAGCCTGAGAGTACTCTTTTAGACGGACGCTACCAAGTCGCGTTGATTGCCCCGGCGCTCGACCCTTTGTTTGTTTGCCAGTCACTGAGAAGACTTCCAGAGATTGACTCAATTCAACGGACCGAAGTTGTTGCCAACGAGAATGACTTCGTGATCAAAGTGGCTCAAAAGTTGTCTGCCAGAGCCTGCAAGCGTTGGTTGCCCGAATTCAAGAGGTTTACCAATGTAAACTCAATCAATCCGATTACATTGCATGAAATCAGCGACGAGATTTCCCACCAGCATGCGATCGACAACTATTTCAAATCGGAGACGGTTCGCTGCATTCACCGCGAGATGCTGAACCAGGTTTACGCAGCCGGACAGGAGCGAGGTGGGTTGGTCCGATGGGCAGTAACCGAGTTAGAGCCAAGCCAAGCCGTGCCAACGTCCGATCTTGATGAGTCCGGATTTATCATCGATTTGCCGCCTTCCGATACCGGCAGCGAAATTTCGGTTATGGCAAAACCGGTTGAAGTGGTTTCCGGCCAAAGTTCAAACTAAGAAGTGACTTCTCAAATAACTTCTCAAATTGAGCGATTAACATCCTTCACCAAGTTCGAAGAGACTTGGGCGGATGAGTCATTAGCTTACTGAATTTGATTATGCTCGACGTGGACATATTTAAGTCGGGAATTTTAAGTTGATCGTCAGCTGGCTGGAGGTACGGATAAATCGGGCAGAATTCCGAAAATCTTGTTTATTGCGACAATCTTCACTAAAAGTCGCAGCTTAACGGCGTTTCTTGAGGCACGTTTTGGATAGTCATATGCGCTATTTTTGCGCCAGGAATATCTTTCTCTCCTAACAAAAGTTCTCATGAAGAACCCCTTCCGTTTAGCGAATTCTACTTGGCAGTTTATCGCTGGTGTCGGTCAGCCTTTGGACGTCGACCAAGATTCTCCCGAACTTGAACTTCAGGCGTTGGAGGACCGCGTCCTCTACGATGCCTCTCCTTTAGGAGCGGTGATTGCCGATGTGAATGAGTCCATCGAGGCGATGGAAAACATCGATGACCAGATCGAGCACCTGAATTCACTTGATTCGTTTTCCGAAGCCACTCCGGTGATGCCTGAAGAAAATGACGAACTCTTGATTGGAGAATCCGAGCCTGTTTTCGAGCAGGCCCGTCAGCTGATCGTCATCGACGAGCGTGTCGATGATGTCGATGCCTTTATCCAGGACGTGCTCAACAACGGACAAGCGGGAATTGAGTTCGATATCATTCGGCTCAATCCTGAGACTCAAGGGATCGAGACGATTACCGAGGCCCTGAGGTCTCAAGGCGATCAACGATACGATGCGGTTCACATTGTTGCTCATGGATCCGACGCGGAAATACAGCTCGGTGCAACGACGCTCGACTCGAACAACTTACATGATTTCCAGGCGGAGCTTTCCAGTTGGACTTCTGGATTAGCGATGGGCGGAGACATTTTGCTTTACGGTTGCGACGTCGCCGAGACTGAGGAAGGCCAACGGTTCGTCGACACGATCGGACAGTGGACGGGCGCCGATGTCGCCGCCAGTAACGACTTAACCGGGCACGCCGATCTTGGAGGCGACTGGGAGTTTGAGTATGTCGTCGGGATGGTCGAGACAGATTTGGCGTTCTCGGTCGACGTGCAACAAAACTGGGAAGGGACTCTGGCGTCGGTAACCGTGTCGACGTTCGATGATGTTGTCAGCGCCGATGCCAACTTGAATTCTGTAGGGGCATTGGATAATAACCCGGGTACTGACGGGGAGATCTCACTTCGCGAAGCCATCATCGCTGCCAATGCCAACCCCAACGCTGATGTGATTCACCTTGGAGCAGGCACTCACCGTCTTACGCTTACGGGGGCTGCCGAAGGAGACCTTGATATATTTGAAAACGTTCAAATCATTGGCGCGACTAATGGAACCACCATCATTGACGCTGGCGCTTTGACTGACGAACGCGTATTCGACGTCATAACCGGCGGCGCCACATTCCAGAACTTGACTATCACCGGAGGTAGCACAGGTATAGATGGAGATAGTGGAGCAGGAATTAGAATTAACGGAAACACTACGGTCGTTGTCGATAACGTTGTTGTGATTGATAACCATGCAGCTGAGGACGGTGGTGGAATCGCTAATGACGGTGAGCTAACCGTTACCGACTCTATCATCACTGGGAACACGGCGGGCGATGATGGGGGGGGAATCTTTTCGGAGACTAGTTCAGGGGGCCTCACGGTTACCGACTCAACCATCAGTTCGAATATGACAGCCGATAGAGGCGGCGGAATCTTCTCGTTCAACGGAGACGTTGAGTTGAACAGGGTTACCGTCTCTGGCAATGACGCTGTTAGAGGAGGCGGAGGCATTTACTTAGGCAATGGTTCGCAAAACTTGACCAATGTCACAGTTTCCGGTAACCAGGCCGACGTGGGCGGTGGCGTTGCGGTTTTCGGAAGCTCAGCAATAGCCGACCTCAATAACGTCACCATCTTTGACAATACTGCCATCGATGGCGGTGGACTAGCCAATAGCGGTGCCGACGTAGACGTAAGCAGATCTATCATCGCAGGCAATCATGCGCAAAGCGATGTGTTGTTCGGAAACGGAACTATCGTCGATAGCGACAGTATCATTGGTAATACCTCCGGTTTGTCGCTCGGCGCTCTTGCTGACAACGGTGGACCGGTTGAGACGCACGCGATACTCGGAAGTGTCGGAGACGGGCTAGGACATCTGATCAACGGCCAGTCACCGACTGCGGGAGGTAGTACGGCCCCACCAAACTTTGATAACCTCGATGGCACCCCGACGTTCGTGTTGGGTGGGCCTCCGGTGACACTCGATGCCGACGTAACTATCTTTGACCCCGAATTGTCTGCGATCGACAATTTTGATGGCTCAGTGCTGACCGTTGGCCAATTCGGAGACAGGTTGGGCAGCAACGGAGCGACACTGGCAACTGGCCAGGCGATCTATGTCTCAGGAACTAGAATCGGAACCGTTGCGACTAGCGCATCCTTTGCACGTGAAATCCATTTCAACATGGACGCAACCAATGCACTTGTCAACGAATTCATACAGTCACTCACCTATGAGTTTGTGAGCTCAAATCCTCCTAGCTCGATCGACTTCGACTGGGGGTTTGATGATGGGATGGGTTCTCCTCAGGCAAACGGTCAAATAACCGTTCAGTTGGTTGATCCGACACTTGATCTTTTCAGTGGCATCGAAATCAACACCGATGGCGGCAACAATTCATACTTAATTTCAGACACGGGTCTTCCTACTTCGTTGACCGCCACCACGTTTGAGATCCAGTTTCGCGCCAACCCTGATCCCAACGAAGTAGTATTCATATCGTTTAATAACGCGGCAGGAGACGAGTACTCGATTCAGACTACTGACTTAAACAATGGCCTAGAGATCGATTTTGGTCCTGGCCTTGAACATGTTTCCACTGCGATTGACTACCCGGCAGTATTGCAGGACGGACAGTTCCATTCACTGGCCGTGACCTGGGATAGCGTAGGCGGCGATTGGACTATTTATCTTGATGGTGAAGAGGTCGACTCTGGCAGCGGCTTGAATTCTGGAGTTGCCCTGGACACAACTGGTGGTCAATTCGTTTTTGGACAGGAACAGGACGGCCTCGATTCTGGTTACACACCTGGGCAGCGATTCGATGGAACGATTTATGACGTTCGTATCTGGGACGAAGTTCGAAGCGAAACTGAAATTGCTGCAAGTCTTCAGCAGCAGTTTGCACCGACCAACCTGCCCAACGGTTTGGTCGCCAACTGGCAGTTCGGAGGATTTGATAGCAATGGCGAGGTTGTCGAGGTCGTCAGTGGCAACAACTTGAGTATCCGTAATGCAACTGGCCCTGGCTTTATTGACAGCACGCCCGTTGATGACTTAATCGTTGATGAGAATTCGGCCGATGGCACAAGAGTTGGATTCGTCATCGGCTCGACCAATGGTGACGCTTCCGCAGTTACCTACAGCCTCACCAATGACGCAGGGGGTCGATTCACGATCGACCCTGACACCGGTGAAATCAAGGTTGCCGATGGGGATCTACTCAATCACGAAGCCAATCAAACACATGTCGTAGCCGTCGAAGTCAGAGACAACGTCGTGGGCATCGACTACGAAGAAGATTTCACGATCACTGTCAATGACGTGAATGAAGCACCGGTTGCGACTGACGATAGCTACATAACCAACGAAGACACACCGCTCAATGTTGTCACTGGTGGCATTTTGGATAACGACAGCGATCCTGATAACAATGTCGGAGATCTAGTTATCACCGAGTTGTCTAGCACCAGCAACGGAGCGTTGACGCTTAATCCAGACGGCACCTTTGAATATGTTCCTGATGCGGACTTCTTTGGCACCGATTCGTTTACCTATCAACTGGTAGATCCAAGCGGCGCAACTTCGGCGGTCGCTACGGTCACCATTACGGTCAATTCG
>CAYSQZ010000282.1:0-5975 GCA_964433035.1 uncultured Pirellulaceae bacterium
CTGCGCTTTGAATTCGGCCGGAACAAAAAAAACGTCAGCGACCGTCGCTTGCAACATCTGGCGACCTGTAACTCTATTCACGTTCAAGCGGCCCATTAATTCGATGATTTGCGATATCTCCACTGACAAAATAAATCCTCAACGACCTGCTCGATCTGCCTTTTCAAGCGAAATCAATACACAACGACCTGTCGCCGTTTGGATGTTTATTGGAATTAAGCGTTAGATTAGGTATTTAACAATTAAATCAGCCCGAATAAGATAGATGCGCCGATACCTTTCACATCACGAATCTGAGACGAAATTTCCTTTTAAGCAAATGAGATGGAAATGAAGATTTTGGCCGCTGCAATTGTTGCATTCTGTGTACTTACCGTTCCACCTGAGCCGGTAGCTGCCCAATTCGAGCTTGTTGAAGAAGTGCGCTTAGATCGCCCAGAGATCCCACCGGACGAGCCATTCGCACCATTTAACAGTGTGGCCTTTGATGGTGAGAACTATTGGGTTGGCAGACGCGATCGCACTGTACTCCGGTATGACGCAATGTTCAACTTAATTGAGGAAATTGACATTCCAATTAGTTTTGGAGACCTTAGAACGGTCGACGTCGACCGGGAAAACGGAAACCTGCTGGTGTTGATTAATTCGAATAGAGTGCTTACCGAGTTCACGCCTGATTTGAATCCGGTGCAGATGTACTCCACTATTCAAGAGAACTTATCGGCAACGGCTGGTGTGGTTCTTGATCCGGTTACCAATACCACCTGGGCGGCTGGCGTTTTCACTGGAGTGGTCACTCAGTATTCAAGAGAAGGCATGGAACTGTCCAGTTTTCAAGTTGATACTGATTTAACGGACCCGGATTTCTTTAACTCTGTTGCGATCGATTGGGTGAATGAAACCGTCCTGTTGTTCGATCCGCTTCCAGACAGGCTTGTCGAATATACGTTTGATGGTGAATTCGTTGGGACGCTCTTCCTCACCGAATTCATCGCCGGGGTCGATCCGATTCGTCTCCATACCGATTTAAACGTCTTTACAAACGGAATTTACTACGACAGTGAAACAGCCCGTCTATACGCGATCGGCACTGGTGGGGAACTGGCGATCTGGGAAGATCGGTCGCGCCTGGGCGCTTCCGAGCACGGAGACGTCAACGTAGACGGTGCCGTTGACTTCTTTGATGTCCAACCATTCATTGCCGTTCTGGCCGAGCAAAATTTTCAAGCAGAAGCGGATTGCAACGAGGATGGAATTGTCAATTTCTTTGATATCCAACCATTCATCGAAATCTTGGGCAATCAATAAGATAAGAGGCTTCTGAAAGAAAACCCAAGTCTGCGGTGAAGCGTCTTTACGATCGACAACAAAGAGGCCAGCCTGCCAGCCGGTTTTCCGGTCAAGCTTTCAAAGGAGCAAGTCGAAGAGTTGTTGCCTAAGAAAGAAGGTCCGAAGCGGGCGGCTGAAGAGGAACTCGACGACCGAATTGTGGTCAAGTAAGGTAATGATTGCGTTACTCGCAATCGCCTAATTGTTTTCGCAGTCGCTGAATGGTCCGGCTTTTAGCCTTTCGGACTGCGGCTGCGGACATCCCCAGCGAAGCCGCAACATCGGCGGTTTCCTGATTCAATACCGCGGTATTCCAAAATGCGGACCAGGTCTGCGGATCGACACGCGATTTGATTTGATCTATCGCACGTTGCAGCAGCGCCGCAGTCCCGCTGGCATCGGCTGGCGGATCCGACTCATCAAGTGCCATCCACTGCGACACTGAAGCGGAAAACGGATCAGGCACGACGGCCATTTGATCATAGGCGGTGCTGCCGCCGCGGCCGGGCGTTCCAGTTTTGCGTAACGACTGCAGCACTGTATTGCGGGCGATTCGCCACAGCCATCCACGAAAGGTAGCGCCTTTGCGAGTCACGTCGAACTTGCCTATCGAGCGATGGACCGACAGAAAAACCTCTTGGGCCACGTCTTCCCGTGCCACCTTATTTAATCCCGCCCGAGCTGACCAACTTTCGACCAGAGGTCCGTACAATTCGACGAATTCCGCCCACGCGCCTCGATACTCCCACCGGTCAGGTTAAAATCACCTCAGAAATTGCGGGAGTCCAAGTCGAACTGTTGGACGAAAAGGATCGCGTCACAAAATTGACGATCGAGAATAAAGAGGAGCGACCCTCCCAGAGGGAGGGTGGCTTCATTATTCTCGATCACCCACTAAATTCGGCGAAGTGCCCCCTCTGAGAGGGTCGAGCCGCCGCCGCAAGGTGGCACGCTCGGAGAGGGTAATTTCTCAGAAGCACGCCTCTGCTTTGGAGCCGTGAAAACGGTTTTTTGATTGCGATTGCCAAAGCTGTAACCGAGATCGCTTTCCCAATGATCTGAATCGGTGCCTTGGAATTTCGATCCGGCATCACGTCGCCAGTTGGAGGAAGTGGAAACCGATAGCCAACGCTGGGTAGAGTTTTGGGTGGCGAGAATCGGTTTTGGGTCGGAGCAAACTCACTACCGCACTGGTTGTTGGAATCAACCCGGCTTAGTCCAGAACTGGGCTAGCCGCGCAGTTGTTCGCTACGACTGCGTCCAAACCTCCAGATGAAGACCGTCCCAATCAGTCCGGCGACCAACAGTGTTACCAACAACCACAGCGGTGCTTTCTTTGAAGCGTATAAAATTCCGGTGCTCAAACCGATACTCGCCCACATCAAACAGATTGAAGTGATTCGAGCCTTAGTCGTCATCGATTCAGAGCCATCAAGATACGGCAAGTAGCGGCCAAAAAACTTGTTGCGAATCAAACGCTTTTCTAGCGCCGGCGAACTCTTGGTCAAAAAGAATGACCCCAGCAACAGTGGGCCAACCGTAGGAATACCTGGCAGCGCCACGCCTACTCCTGCCAGAACGACAAAGAACACTCCAAGCAGCCCAAACAATATTCGTTTCGTCTTACTCGTCGCCACATAGGCCTTTCGAGGAGTGTTTAAGCAGCCAATTCCAAATCCCAGACTCACTCATCTTAATCAGCTTTAGAACCCACCGTCCAGATTGGATAGTAGTTGTTGGGCTTCGGCTTCCGCGAGTTCTGGTCGCGTATGGTCTTCGCCTTTTCCTTTTCTTTCTTGTGGCTTGGTAGAACTTAGAGAGAATCACTTAGAGAGAATCGACTAACAGCAACCACACAGGCAGCCAAAGCGTCGATTCATAAGGTGCGCACATACAAGCAAAATTCCTCCCAGAGGTGT
This sequence comes from uncultured Pirellulaceae bacterium, assembly GCA_964433035.1. Taxonomy (GTDB): domain Bacteria; phylum Planctomycetota; class Planctomycetia; order Pirellulales; family Pirellulaceae; genus Mariniblastus. Next base: position 3,249 of record CAYSQZ010000282.1, read on the forward strand.
GATCCAGGGAGCGAGCGTTGAAAGCAGATCTTTTTGCTTGTCAGGTGTGAAGCCACTGGCGGTCGGACCATCGATTTCGCCTCCGTTGCAGTACTGGCAGTGTGCACACTGGTCACAACCCGGCACAGCATCTCCGGTACTTGCTGGAGCGGCGACAGCAGATGTAGATGCCGCTGCGCACGAAGAGCAACATTGGCCTGCCAAACCGAATGCTGCGAAAGTTATCAATGCCAACCCAAAAGCTCCAACTGAAATTGGAAGCCAACTCTTGTGTTTTCGAATCCCGGGAATGAATGCCACAATCGCGATTAGAAAGCAAACAAGGGCCATCCACTTGTGAAATGCTTCGTCAGCAAGAAAGCTCAAACCCAGTGCGGGCAAGTAAGCGAAGACGAACGGCATCGCCGCACAATGAATCGCACATCCGACCGAAGCAACGATTCCCAGCCAGTCTTTCCAGGTTGACGTGCTCGAATCGAGTTCTTCAGACTGTTGTACTGCAATATCAACTGAATTCATGATTTATCTTTAAACAACGTGGCAGGAAGTTGGGAACGCAAACTCAGAGCTTTGCAAATTCGACTTCGCAAATTCTAAGGAATTTCAAACCCATAATGTACGCAAATGCAATTCAATTGCAATAGTTGATTTGGCAGGCTTTCATTGGAAGCGAAAAATTTTTGGGTTTTGGTAGAATTTGACCTATGTGTTGTGAAGCGAAACGACCATGTGTTAGAATCAGTTCTCCAGCCCAAGTGACTACAAGTCGGGATCATGAAGCATCAAGAATCAAGCCAATCCGAATCTATCAAGCAAGACATTCGCGACGCAGGTTTGCGAGCAACGCCTGCGAGAATCGCGACGCTGAAACTAATCCAAGGGGCGTCGTCTCCGTTGACGCACGCTGAGGTTTCAGAAGAGTTGCAGGATTTAGGTGTCGACAAGGCGACCGTGTTTCGGAACCTCAACGACATGGCATCTGCTGGATTGCTACGGCGGACCGAACTGGGCGATCGCGTATGGCGTTTCGAATTGATTGCCGATGAAGATGGCCATGGTTCGGCGCACCCGCACTTTGTTTGCGTTGACTGCGGCACCGTTTCATGCATGGACGAGATCAAGCTAACTGCCGGAAGCATGCGGCTAAGCCAGGAATATGGCGAAGTCACCGAGATTTTGCTTCGCGGCCACTGCAACGATTGCGGTTAATTCAAAAGCCGCGTCCTCGGTCGGGTCTATTGGCGCGATCAACTTCTGACGGCACAGCTTACAGCGCAGTCTCGCCTTCTTCATCCACGTAATCGTCTTCTTCAAGCACGATTGGCGGCATTGGGTCCTGAAGGTACTTCCACGAGGCAGGGCCAAGCTCGTACTCATCCCGAGTCAGCAGGCACTCATTCAAAAGACGCGTCACATGTTGCTGATCAAGATTCTGACCGATGAAAACCAACTCTTGCTGGCGGTCGCCGTACTCGTGAATCATCCGAGCGTTGATTTCGGCGAGAATTTCTTCTTCCTCGGGCCAGGACTCTTCAGGAGCTGAAGCCCACCAAAACCCTGCCGGTTCGAGAAGGACCGAGCATCCAGCTTGAGACCAGTTGTAGGCCCAGTCATGCCGCGATGCGATCCAAGCGATTCCTTTACTGCGAAGTACACCCTTGAATAGTCCTTCCTCCATGTCGTCCCCGACAGCATCCCAAAGCCGCTGTGGGTGGAATGGCCGATCGGTGCGATATACGAAACTCGATATTCCGTACTCCTCAGTTTCGGTTTCCTCTTCGCCCCGAGGGATTGCCAGCCAGTCAGAGGACAGCTCTTCTGCTTCAGAAATTTTGAACCGTCCAGTTCCCAAAATCGAAGCGGTCGGAACGTTGCTTTTAGTCGACTCAAGTACGATGGCTGAGCTGTTTAGCTGGCTGATGATCTTTTTGATCAAGCCAATCTGTTCCGGCGACACCAGATCAGTCTTGTTGACGATAATCACATTGGCAAACTCAACCTGGTCTACCAGTAAATCGACGATGTTTCGGTCATCCTCTTCGTTGAGGCCCATTTTTCGATCGTTTAAATCATCCCACGAGCCAAAGTCTTTCAGGAAGTTCGCGGCGTCCACGACGGTCACCATGGTGTCGAGTTCGGCTACTTTTGAGAGGCTTTCGCCATCCTCGTCTTCGAATGTGAACGTCTCGGCAACGGGCATCGGTTCGCTGATACCTGTCGATTCAATCAACAGATAATCAAAACGGTTTTCTTCGGCAAGCCGTTTGACTTCGATCAACAAATCTTCGCGAAGCGTGCAACAAATGCATCCGTTGGACATCTCAACCAGCTGTTCTTCTGTCCGGGAAAGGTTTGCTTTTCCGTCACGAACCAGTGCGGCATCGATATTGACCTCGCTCATGTCGTTGACGATGACTGCAACTTTCAATCCTTCTCGATTAGCAAGGACATGATTGAGCAAAGTTGTTTTGCCTGCTCCCAGGAAGCCGCTAAGAACGGTAACGGGCAACTTGTTTTTTATATCTGTATTGACTGTAGACATGAGTGATCCTGTGCCGATTCCCGGGCATTTTAAAACTGGAGCGGAATTTGAAGGTGATATTTGTATACAATTGCAATCAGTTTGCAAATAGGATCGCCGCTCCGGCTATGAAAAAGACGAATTTTGTCTTAGAGCCTATCCCAGAATATCAAAACCCGAAGCGTGAGCGAGGGACGACCCCACGA
>CAYSQZ010000283.1:0-5892 GCA_964433035.1 uncultured Pirellulaceae bacterium
GTGCGTGGCTTTGTTTTGTGCGTGGCTTTGTTTTGTGCGTGGCTTTGTTTTGTTAAACCGCTCAATCAAAGTGGCTACTCAAGTCGGGCAAGAGTGTCCGACCTGCTAACGCTCTATTTGAGTAGCTAATGGTCTGTCAAAAAAAAAATGACCAAGCAGGCCTGACATGAACTACGAACCAACAAGCTCAATGGATAGATATTTGGCTTCGAATTCGTCCCAGTCGGTCGGTTTGGAAAGATCGATCTCAGGGATGCCTTCGAGTTTGCCACTGCCAAAGTACTTTTGCCCGGCGGCCGTGTTGAAAATAACAATTCTATCGTCGGCAGAGACCTGATTTGACTCGACCAGTTTCTCCAACGCTCCAACGCAAGTCGCTGCCTCGGGGCAGATCATTAAACCTTCGGCCGCTGCGATAGAGCGTTGGAACTCAATCAAGCGTCCTTCCTCAACCGCGATCGCGCCACCGTTGCTTTCTCTGACCGTGTCCAGGACCATAAAGTCCCCCAGTGCCGTGGGAACGCGCATCCCGGAGGCGATCGTTTTGGCGTTCTCGTGTCGCGTTGCGAATCGTTCACCGGCTTCAAACGCAGTGACCATCGGTTGGCAACCATCAGATTGAACGGCGTACATCCGTGGCATGGTCTCACTGGTAAGAAACCCCATTTCTCGGAGTTCTTTGAAGGCTTTCCACATCGCGATCAACGCTGTTCCGCCACCGGTAGGGTACAGAATCACATCGGGTAGCTCCCACTCGAACTGCTCTGCCAGTTCAAGTCCCATCGTCTTTTTTCCTTCCAGACGATAAGGCTCTTTGAGGGTCGAGATATCAAACCACAATCCCCGGGTATGACCTTCGCGAATTCGTTTGCCTGACTCGTCGATCAAGCCGTTGGTAAGGAACAGGTTCGTGCCGCTATAGTAACATTCGGTTTGATTGGCGATCGGCGTATCGTGCGGCATAAAGCAAACGGACTGCATCCCGGCCCGAGCGGCGTACATTCCCATCGCTCCACCGGCATTACCGTTGCTGGCCATGGCAATTCTGGTTTGTCCAAAGTGACGGGCCATCGTTGTGGCCAGTGACATTCCGCGACACTTAAAACTACAGGTCGGGAGTTGTGATTCGTCTTTGACCCAAACGTGCTTGACACCCATCCGCTTGGCAAACTCAGGGCACTCAACGATTGGGCTCATCGACTTATTGAGCGTGACTGGTTCAATCTCGTCTCCGATGGGAAGCAGCTCACGGTAACGCCACATGTCCTGTTTTCGGGACTTCAACGCCGCTTTGGTCATCGACTTGCTGACACCCTCAAGATCGTATCTCGCCCACAGCGGACGATCTTTATGCATCGTTTGTTCACAATCGGCTTCCAAGCTGACCGATGGCTCAATGGCGCTTTCAAAATGTGTAATAAAACGTGTCATCTCGGACTTTGATTCCCGTCTGTACTATGATTTGATTCGCGGCGAATCGAGTTATCTGGTATTCTTTAGTTTTGAAGATCTCGCCTTGGGCGCCGCTTGAATAGCCGAGATCGAGTAGCGCTCAGTTGACTTAGTGAATCGCTAAGTTGAATCGCTGGGCAATTTATCATGTTTTGTTTTCGTTCAAATCGCACTTTACCATTGTCTAGAATATGAGCTCAGAAGGAAAGGTGCCGAACCCGGATGACCCATCATTGGACTCAGTTCCTGAACCGGTTGAAGCAGAATTGGCCGACTCAGTTCCCGTGGCAGAACCAGCGGAGGAATTGAGCTCAAATGCGGCAACAGATCCTGAAGTTGTCGTGGCGCAGACGGTTGAGTCGCCGACAGCTGGCGTCGACAGCGATAAAACTGGAGACACTCGAGACACCGGGGTTTTTGAAGGTCGCGAGGTGCCGGACTTGGCTGCGGTGGCCTTGGCAACCGCAGTAGGAAAAACGCCTGCTAAATTTTCGCCTCCTCCACTAGCAAAAAATCTTCAGAATTTGTCTGCCAATGGCGGCGCAGTCGGAGCGCTGGTGTTGGGAGCCTGGTGTTTTCTGGGTTCCTTTATCACCAACTGGAGTATCATCAACGGCATTCTCGGTTTGTTGTTGGGCACGTGGGGACTGACGTCACAGCGAAAGAAAACGGCTTGGATCGGGATTGCGCTTTGTACGATCGGAATTCTGTTGTGCCTCGCCGAGTTCAGCGAATTAGTCAATAAATGGATGTACGAAGTCGACGATACCATCGTCGAACAATAATTAAATCGCTGAAACGATTGAAAAACCAAACTTACGCCAGGAACTTTTCGATCAATGCAGATGTCACGGTCGCCATCGAGTCAGCGTTTCGATGCTCGTGAACGTAAGCCTGCCCAGTTTGGCCAAGCCGCAACCGTTGTTGATTATCAGCCAACAGTTGCACTAGTGAATCGGCGAGTCCTTGAGGGTCTCGCGGCCGACACAGAACGCCGCCACCGGACTGCTGAATCAGTTCTCCAAAAGCTCCGTGATCGGGCAAGACGACGGGCACCCCTGCGGCAAGCGACTCAAGTACATAGATTCCCTTGGGCTCCTGGAAATCGGTCGGCACACTGAGCAAATCTATCTGCCGAAAGAAATTGAGCTTCTCCGTTCGTTCTAATGCACCGAGGTATTTGTATTGGGTCGACAGCCCGGCAGCATCGAGTCGATCCCACTGCTGCTGCGCATAAGATTCATGTTCGGGGCCCAGCCATCCCGCAATTTTTAGTTTGATATGCTCAGTGTTGGGGCGAGACTTCAATTCAATAAACCCATCGACAAGGTGGTGGAGGCCTTTTTCGGAAGCCAAGCGAGCCAGATATCCAATATTTTTCTCAGCTTTGTCACTGGAAGCCGTTGAAGAAACCTCATTGCTAAGGAAACTCTTGAAGTCCGCTACGTCCAGCCCCAGCGGCGTCACATGAATGCGATCTGCGGGGATCGAAAAATAGTTGCTCATGTATTGTCGGTAGAACTCGCTTTGTACAATGAAGCCATCAACTGATTCGGTAATTTGCTTGATCCGTTCAATGCACTTTGTCTTATACGGTTCCAGTAAGCTGTCGAGAAAGACGTCGTCGCCCTGGAGCGTTACCAGGATCGGCACGTCGGGGAGGTTGGAGTCTGATTTGATATCCTCAATGCAGCCGCCGATCAATAGATTCGTAAAAATGATCAGGTTTGGTTTGGCGAGGCGAAACCATTTGCAAAGCTTGGCAACTTCTTTTCGCTGATTGCCTTTGGATCCCAACAGCATCGAGTGAGCCAGTTTGCCCAGTGTCTTGGCGTCGGTGTCCATTGCCCGCGACGTTACCTTTCGAATCAGCCAGGGCGAATCAAGAAAACGGTCCAGTACCGCAGGCACGTAACGAAGCAGCGGGATCTTTTGTTGAAGATAGACGTTGATGCCGCCGAACAGTACTTGATCGATACTGTGGTCGGTCTCGTCGGTTCGGATTGGTGTGTAGGTTGGGACCAACTGGATATCCCAGCCTTGAATCGCCAAAGCATGGGATAGCGCATTGTCGTGCAGACAGCTGCCACAAAACATCCCGCCTGCTCCGGCGGTTAGGTAGATAATTTTTTTCTCAGCGTAATTCATGGGGATAGCCATCTCATTGGATAGCCATCATAGTCAGACGCCCGACGGACGATTCAGGCGGCTTGATTTAATCTTGATGAGATTAGGTAAGTCGGTAAACAGCTCTAACGCACGTTACTTTCCCGCATTGTTCTGATTGTAGGCTGGTTTTACTGAAATTAGCTCAAGGTTTATGTTAAGATTTCTAACCAACCAGAGCCGCGGAATGTTTCTGCTTGCAACTTGAAATAATCGCTTGGCAAACCTCGTCGGCCTCTTTGCCGGTCATCGTTGCGGTGGTTGATCGCAGTACGACCGAAAGTAATAGGCGTTTCTTTCCCGGGCCATCACTCTTTTCGTTGCGGAACGTTTCTCGGTAGTTAACCGACTCCAATAACTCACCGCAGGCAGAGCGGACGGTTGATTCAAGTTCTCCCCAGCGGATCGCATCGTCCACAATAAAATTCAAATCCCGTGAAACCGGCGGAAACGTACTCAGCGAAGTGTGTTGCGGCACCATGATCGCTTGCTTTTCGAGGGTAGCAAGGTCAAGCTCGGCGACAACAGCATCGGATCGTAGACCAAATAGCTTTCTTCCTGACTTGGAAACCTGACCAATCCAACCAAGTCGTTCTCCGCCAAGAGTTAGCTCTCCCGACTGGCTGACATCAAGCAGCTCGTGACTGCACCGAGCGATCGACAGTTTTGCTGCTGGATTGATCGTGCTGACGAGGGATTCAATTACGCCTTTGACCGAGTAAAAATCTCGGTCACTAACGAGTGCCAATTTAGTTGGCTGGTCGGGTATGACGTCTTCGCCCACGGTTAGATAAACTTTGGCGGTTTCAAATAAACTGACGTCTGTGTTGGAGCGATACTCGTTGATCCGTTTGACTTCGATCAAACTTGGTACCAGACTGCGCCGCAATAGATTGACCGAGCCGATGTTTTTGGAATACTCTTCCAGCACACCTGACATTGGTTGGCTACTGATCATCGGTGCTTCATCGGACCAAGGAGTGAAGGCGTTAGACCAAAGCTCAGGAACGAGGCTGGGCGTGACAGCTTCGTCGAAACCTGCGGCTGTCATGACGCCACGAATTTTGTCGATCACGCGATCAATTTTGGGGCGATAAGAAGCCGCCATGGGAACGTTGACGTTATCAGGGATTTTGTCGAAGCCGTAGATCCGTCCGACCTCTTCAACCAAATCACACTCGCGGGTCAGGTCTTTTCGCCAGGTTGGAGGGATGGCTGTGATCGAAGCGTCATCCGAGGACTTGATCTTTAAGCCAAGCTTTTCCAGCGATTGAGACACGAAGTCGTTGGGGATCTCGATGCCCAGCAGACGCGAGAGTTGTGAGTAGCGAAGCGTCACCGGCTCAGGTGTTGTTGGTGTCTGGCCCGCGTCGATCATGCCTTGAAGCAACTCTCCTCCGGCAGATTCAAGAATCAATTCGCAAACCCGTCGGCTGGCCCAATCAAGGTTGGCTGAATCAACGTTACGCTCGAAACGGAACGATGATGGGCTGTGGAGCTTTAGTTTCCTGGCGGCGTTGCGAACGGCGAGTTGTTCGAAATAAGCAGCTTCTATCAACACATCGGTCGTCGAATCTGAGACTTCCGAATCGGCTCCGCCCATCACGCCACCCAGAGCGACTGGATCGGCCGTGTCGGCGATCACGCACATGCCTGGAGAGAGTTTGTATTGTCGATGATCGATGGCGTTGAAGGCTTCATCGGCTTTGGCATCGCGGACGACAATCTTGCCGTCTTTGATCTTCGAAAAATCGAAGGCATGAAGCGGCTGGCCGCATTCGAACATTACGTAGTTGGTCGCGTCGACGACGTTGTTGACGATCCCAATCCCGAGTGCTTCGAGTCGTTGCTGCATCCAATCGGGACTTGGGCCGATCTTGACGCCTTTGATCAGTCTGGCGGTATAACGAAAACAGGTTTCAGTCGATTGAATCTCGACGCTGCAGTGTTTGTCGATTGATTCCGAACTGGTGGCCGGTTGTGGGTCCGGGATTTGGAGTTGCGTTTGGTAAAGCGCTGCCACTTCGCGGGCCACGCCGATGTGCCCCAGGCAATCGCAACGGTTGCTGGTGACTTCGAGGTCGATCGCCTGATCGTCACCGACGGCTTCGGTGCCCTCGTGATTGAGTCCAGACATTGTCAGTCGATCGACCAAGTCGTCATGAGACATTTTGAGATCGACGTACTGTGAAAGCCAGTTCCAGGAAACGATCATTGCATTTTACGGGTTTGAGAGGAATTGAGTTTGATTAAGGATTGGTGAGTACCAAGTAC
>CAYSQZ010000284.1:0-5867 GCA_964433035.1 uncultured Pirellulaceae bacterium
GAGAATCCTCGGGCCTACTACACGACGTTGATTTGCGCGGGTTTTTTTATCGGCGTGCTCTCGGCGTTCATTGGAGGCGGTGGCGGAGTGATGATCGTTCCCTTACTGGTCATCGTAATGGGACTTCCGATGAAAACTGTCATTGGAACGACGTTGGCAATCATGGCAGGAAAATCCACTCTCGGTTTTACCGGAGACATTGTGGCCATCGGGCAAAAGATCGAATGGGATTTTCTGGGGGCATTCGCGTTTTTGATGATCGCGGGAATACTGCTGGGAACCTACTGCTCCAGGTTTATTTCCAACGCAAAACTAAAGACCGGCTTTGCGTGGTTCATCCTCGCAATGGCAATCTTCATCTTTTTCAAAGAGTTGATACTTCCTGATCTTGCCAACCAGTGAGAAAAATTTTCGACTTAAAACAGCGTAAAACTACGACTGATTCGACGAAATACTGGCATTCGATTTGTTATCGTTGTCGGCCTGATCAAGTTTTTCTTTTAATTCTTCGCGAACTACTGGCGTCTCGGAGGGGGCTTCGATTCCAATGCGGACACCTCCACCGGTAATGCGCACGACTGTCACGGAGATATCCTCTCCGATCCAGATACGCTCACCCACTTTGCGACTAAGTACTAACATTATCGATTCCTTTGATAATCCAATCTTCCTTTAAGCAGAACGCTTCATCCAAAAAGTCAATGAGAAAGAATAAGGGGGAGGAAATTACTTTAGCTATCATCTAAAGCGTAGCTATTTTCTACCTCAATGCAACTAGGAGCTCGCTTGTCAAGACAGTATGAACCAATTCAAAAATCGTATCTTTTACCAACAGTCCCTATCTTTTCCATCTTGGCGAAACGGCGAATCGCACCCAAACTTTGGATCAACGAATGAATTATCAAAAAAAATGCGGCTCACTTTAGTAATGAGCCGCATATTGATAATTTCTTAGGTTTGAGATTGCTGCTTCTGAGACTGTCTGAAGCAAGCCACGTCAAAATCCCAGCATTTTACTGATCCGCCTTCGGGCGACTTTTTCTGGGTCCCGCACTACCATTGCCTCGGAAGTTGTTGATTGCGGTTTGCAGTTCCTCCAGAGTAATTGCATCGTCGCCGTTGGTGTCCATTTGAGCGGACCACTGCCTCATCCTTTCCGGGATTTCATCTCCAGCGAGTTTTCCGTCTCCATTAGCATCCATCGAGTTGAACATGGCTGAAGGATCGCGTCGCCCCCCCCTTCCTTTGCCACCGCCCTTTCCTTTACCGCCGCGTGCTCCACCACCCTGATTTCCAAAATTCGAGGTAGGCTGACCAACGGCCAACGTAACAGAGACTTCTTTTGAAACTTGTTCCAATTTTTTGTCCATGCCAAAACTGGCGCGGTCAAGCTTGATCTCACCCATAGCCAAAACGCCTTGGTCGGAGTTCGACATTTTCATCGGAATTGTGATCGAGTTGGTTTTACCCATCAAAGTAAAATCGCCTGTCACATTGAACATGCCGCCTTCGCCAGCCACGACTGCGGTACTGGCAAATTTTGCGGTTGGGTGATTTTCTACATCGAGAAAATCAGCGTTCTTGAGATGTCCAGTTAGCTTGTCGCCGAGCTGAGTGTGCAGCGAGCCGACTTCAAACTCCATCATCAGCGACTCAATACTGGCACCGTCAGAGGATGTCGCGAGCTTCCCAGAGAACTTCTTAAATCCTCCCAGTCGAGGTTTGGGGTCATCTCCAACGTGAGTTCCAACGAAAGTTACCTTGGTGTTTTGAGGCGAAAGCGTTGCCACGCCATCTTTCAGGGCTACAGGAGTCTCGGCAGCTTGCTGGGCTCCGCGATCGCCGCGTTGTTGCCCTCGCTCACCGCGCTGCATTCGCTCACCGCGCTGCATTCGCTCACCGCGTTGCATTCGCTCACCGCGCTGTTGTTGCCCTCTCTCACCTCGTTTTGCGCGTTCTATGGTTCCTTGGGCAAACGAATCGCTCGGAATTGAAAACCCGACCAAGACGGCCAAGCAAAGATAAATTAGTTTTCGCATTTTATTTTCCTGATTTCGAATTTTATTGACGCAAATTTTTGTACCGCATTAAGCGAAGCGGGAACCGTTTCGCCAAGCCAAAATTATCGAGCGGATTAGCATTCGATTGTCTTGCCCGTTTAGTTGAATAGCCAAGCGAATTCTGAGCAAGAGCTCTCTGTGAATAACCTGCTTTTTGATCGTCCCAACTTGCATGCAAACCAGTGAAGTCGCATCGGCTGCCGATTCGCTCTTGTAATGGTCTTAACGGTTGATCTGACTTTGACATTGAACCGAAGGATTGCCTGAAAGTTTCTAACCGAGTTTCAACCTTTTCCCGTTTTTCGCAACCTAACCTTGCGAGTTGCATCCCCTTGCAACGGAAACCCAACAAAAACGGATGATCAGATGGAAAACACCACAACCGATTCAACACCAAAAACTGAAGAAAACATCGACCAGCTCCTTGCCCGGATCAACGGTTTGGCTGGAGGCGAACCTGCGCCTGCCAGCGTTCCCAGCGAACCTGAGTCTTCGACATCATTCTCGAATGAATCGACATTTGAACCAGCCAAGAATGAATCCTCTGATGGATCGTATTACCCGCAGGAGCCCAAAACCCTTGCCGATTCAAAAGTCTCTACCTCGATGATGGAAGAGCTGATCTGCAAGTTTTTGCTTGCCAAAGGTGAAGCGTCAATCCGCAAGATCAGCGAACAGATCGCCATGCCGTTTCACATTGTTGAACAGTCGATCGTGAGCCTGAAACAAGAACAAGTCCTTGGTTACATCGATTCAGCTTCAATGAACGACTACGTTTGTCGCTTGACCGAAGTTGGCCGGGCACGAGCCACCAGATATACCGATTTGTGCTCCTACTTCGGTGCGGCTCCGGTTGCTTACTCTGACTACGTCGCCAGCGTCACCGCTCAAACGATTAACGATCAAAACCCGGACCAGGAAGACTTGAATCGTGCGTTTTCCGACTTGTTGATTGACCCGGCCATGATGAGAAAGCTTGGTCCTGCGGTTAACAGTGGTCGCGGAATGTTCCTGTTCGGCTATCCCGGTAACGGTAAAACCAGTATCGCGGAGCGGATCACGGCTGCGTTTGGAAAATACGTCTGGATTCCCCGCGCGATTCAAATGGATCGTGATATCGTTCGTCTGTTTGACCCGATGAGCCATGAAGAATGCCCAGTCGAAAAAACAGACGGACTTATCTCCAATCACGCCTATGACACGCGTTGGGTACGAATCAAACGACCAACGATTGTTGTCGGTGGTGAATTGACGATGGAACACCTTGAGATCTCGTACAACCCACAAAGCGGTATCAGTGAAGCTCCAGTTCAGATGAAGAGTAACACCGGACTACTTTTGATCGATGACTTTGGTCGTCAGCGAATGTCGGTTGATGAGTTGCTTAACCGCTGGATCGTACCGTTGGAAAAACGATATGACTTTTTGAACACAAGTAACGGTAAGAAGATTCAGGTTCCGTTTGATCAATTGGTTGTATTCTCGACCAACCTTGAGCCTAAAGACCTGGTCGACGACGCGTTTCTACGTCGTATTCCTTACAAGATTGAAGTTCCTAACCCCTCAGTCGAGAACTTTGTCAAGCTTTTCAAGATCATGTGTGGCATCTACAAGTTTGAGTGGAGGCCGGAACTGGTTCAGTATTTGATTAAAGAGCACTATCTTCCAACCAATCGACCACTGAGAAACTGTCACCCTCGTGACTTGTTAATGCAAATCCAAAACTACTGTAAATATCTCAAAATCGAAAAAGAGATCACCAAGGAGTCGATCGACTTTGCTTGCGAGAACTACTTCTCGATCATGTAAGCGACATTGTCGATCTGGATTATTATAGAAGAACTGTCCGTGAACGAACTGGGTCGCCGTCGGATTCGCCGGAATACCTACCTTTTTGGGGATAGCCTCTACCGATTGCACTCACTGCCTGAGGCCCCAATATCGGCACGACGAACCTCTTGAGGCCGCAGTTTGTCCTGTGAATATGAAGTTAGTTTGACTTCTTAAATTTCCAGGACCCGAACTTTGGTTGCCCAAGTGACGACTCGAAACGACTTGCCTTCTTGCGGCGAGTATTTATTCCCTCAAACCAGCTTGTCAGGTGCGCGGCGGTATCGTCACTGCGGATTACTGCGCAACATCGCCGACGCCCGCCAGCCGGAGCAGCGAAATTCACTTCCCGCGCGGGTCGTTTTGCGGAACCAAGTCGTCAATCTCAAGGAACCTTGCAAGCGTCGTCAAGCTGTAAAGGTCGATCCCGAGACGATAACAAGCTCAGATGAAGGTTGGGGTAAAAAGCCGTTGAGCAACTTCAATCGCCGACCTAACTCCGCTTTCGAGAAGCGGGATCCCAGGGCTTGCGTAGGAGCCGCAGTACCAAATTCGGCGATCTCTTTCTGAATGAAGCTCCTCGAGTAACCGATGTCCTCGAGCCGATCTTTGGCTAACGACTGGCCGCTGCATGGAAGCCCGTGAGATAATCGTCTCGGGTCGTGGCGCTACAATGGGCATAATTGTCTGAAAGACCGGTTGGTCACAGTCCCACTCGGGGTAAAACTGATTCAAATGTATCGTGCACATCGCTGCGCTGTGTTGAGGATTACCGATCATGTTGAAAGCTGACCAGTCCTTGGGCCGAGTCGGCATTAGTGACGGGTCGGTGTGCACGATCGTTTCGACTTTCTCGTGCTGGAAATACTCCAAGGCTTCGACTTCTTTAGCCGAAATCCCTTTAACCAACCCGATCGCCGCGTTGGCCTGCGTTGCAACGACAACATGATCAAAGGTGAATTCGTCTCCGTGACCAACTTCAATTTTGACTCCAGACTCGTATTGCGAAACGCTGGAGATCGAAGTCCCCAGATGAATTTCGTCAATTCCTGAAGTAAGTCGAGAGACAACATCTTTGGTTCCATACCTTGTTCGAAAAAGTCCTTCGGGTTCAATCAGTCTTAGCATCCCCGCCAGTACGGTCGCAGCTGGATAATCTCCCAAGCTCTGGTATGAACAAGTACAAACCGTAGAGGACAACGCGGGAAAGAGAAACTGCTTGATAAATTCTTCAGAATAGAGGTGGCTTTTCAGATATTCCCGCAAGGTTAACTCATCCATCGAGTAGCCAAGCTGATCGGCATCGGAGCCGAAATGTCGTTTAAGGTACTTAGGAGCCGAGTTCATCATCCGGCCAATCCCCTTCAGGATCCGATGACTGGCTGGATTGAGCAATAGGTCGGCCGACAATTTGGGCTGGTAACTTGCCGCAAGTCGAAGAACTGCGGCTTGGCCTTGAGTAGCGAACGTCTTGGTCGGATTGACTGGCTCAATATCGACCCCCAGATCCTCGTACAACCGACAAAGACTGGGCCATTGGGCCGAGTTAAACATTCTCGGCGGTACATCACTATAAAACTGTTGAGACGAAGCAGACGACTCCAGCTCGAACTCGATACAATTGGCTTCCATCCCAAAGGAATCTAGTCGCTCAAAAGCCGTTACTTGGTGGCCGGCGTCTTTGAAATACCGTGCTGCAGCCAAGCCAGCGATTCCAGTTCCAACGATCCCAATTCGCATCCAAGTTATCCCAATTGATATTGATTGTGACCCGCCGAAACAGAGAAGAGGCGGCAAAGTCACGTAGATATTATCAGAACCGCAATTGGACTGCGAGAATTCACTCCGATCTTTGGAGCCTTTCGTTTTGACGACTGAAGTTTCATTGAGTCCCTTAGCGGCAAGGCGTAGCCCAGTGGCACCAAATTTTCACGCCAAAGCGTCAGCAATGGAAACCCGAAGCGTCAGCGAGGACGA
>CAYSQZ010000285.1:0-5838 GCA_964433035.1 uncultured Pirellulaceae bacterium
TGAACAAACGGCTTTCGCGGAGAGGTTGGGGTTTTATGGTAACCCGACGCGTAAGCGAGGGCGAACTCAGTTGCCGCTTCTTCCTCGCTCACGCTTCGGGTTACCATTTGCACTTTTTGGGGGTTTTTTGGAAACCCGACGCGTAAGCGAGAAATAGAGTGATCAACAAGGCTCCTCACTGACAGGCCCCGATCAACTTGACGGCGTTACTGATCCGCCTTCTTCGGGTTACCATTTGCACTTTTTTGTTCCAAGCGTTTGAAAAATCACAGCCTCGGAGCGAAAGGCGGGCGATTAGTCAACTAAGCTGAATCAGCTTCTTAAAACCGGCCGGCGTGTACAGACTGCCTTGGGTGATGTCTTGGGGAGAAGCCGCTGCTAACGTGGATTCGAGTTGCTCTACTGAAGAAGCACCGGTCAGGAACTCACCAAACGCCGCCGTGATCGCAGCGACTTGGTCGGGCGTTTGGTGTACAAACTCAACTCGGAAGTTGGAGATTCCGGCGCCGATCCATGCTTGCAAAGCCGCCGGATCGGTTTGAGCCTCAGCTCCGAAAATCGTGTTGCGGCAACCGACATCGGCCATCACCGCGTGAACGCGTCCCTGGGAATCGCGAACGGCGACCTGATGTTTTTCACAAGGATGTCCACAGTTGGTATTGTCAGTTCCGTCTGAGAGAAAACGACAGAATACACAATGCTCGGTGTGAAAGACAGGCAAGTGCGAATACGCGATGACTTCGATGGCAGGGCAGGGGAGCCACTGAGTCAGATCGGAGATTTGCTCGCTGTTTAAATCATAGGTCGGAGTGATTCGGTTCAAACCCATGTCAAGATAGTGCCAAGCCGTAATTGCATTGGCCGCGTTGAGGCAAAAATCTCCAATCAAATCTGGTCTTCCAGCAGCTCCGCTGTTTTGATCGTGGGAGCTGGGTTCTACTTCGTCTTGTTGGTTGGGTGAATCACCGGCGGCTAGCGCCTTGCCGCTCATCGATTCATTGACAAGGTCGTAAAGCAATCCGCCTGAGCGAACGACAATCGCGCACTCCAGGGACAATAAAAACCGTATGACGTTTTGTTCACTGGGCTTGAGGATTCGCGGACTGGCGACGCGCGGAGTCAGTCCGGCAGCGCGGATCTTTTCGACCGACGGACGTAGCCCGTATAGTTCGAGGTAGTCCAGCGTGATCGATGCTACGTCAGTCGTTTGGGCTGCAAGAATCGCGGCATCAAGTTGTTCGCCCGTTCGAACCAGCAAATGCAGCGAATTGGTTTGGGCGACATCTTTGTCTGTCGGAGCTGAACTACTTTCCAGCCAAGCCGTCTTTTTCGCCGCCACCTGTTGGAGCTCGAAAGAAAGCTTTGCCTCAGAAGCGATCGGCGTGATCTCTCCGCCGGATTCAAACAACTCGTCGACCAGTTCCCTGCGCGCTTGATTCAGCTGACTGGTGGGAACAAAAACTTCATCTTTGGTAAGCAAATTGATTTTGTTGAGATGAAACGGAGTTCCACCGAGCCGGCCCAGCTTGTCGTTGAGAATTTCGTCATCCAGTCCACGTTTCTTTGATGCTTCCAGTGGATCTTCGCCGACATAAGTCGCTGTTTGGCCAGTGGTCAGCGAAGCTACGATTTTGATCGGTTGGCCCAGCGTCGCGGTAACGTCGAATGAAATCGGCCGGGTGAAGATTGGGACTTCGGTTGTCGTCAACTTCTTCAATCGCTTTTTCAAACGCGGGTCATTGGTTCGCCACACCAGATCGCCAAATCGAATTCGCGAAAAGTCGATTTCGCCGTGGCCGAACTCCAATTTGACAATCGGCGCGGCGTCTTTTTGAACCGACTGATTGACTTCTTTTACGTCATAAATGTTGCCGCCTTCTTCGGGTTCGTCAGGGCTGCGCCAATCGGCGGCATCAAACACGATTCCATCGCCGCGCTCCAGCGGATGCTGCAACTCGACGTCGACGGTGTTCTGCCCCACGCCAACGACACGTCCGACGTTGATGCCGCGATGGCGGGGAGCTCTCCCAGTGACGACCGTTTGGTGGTTGATGCCGCTCATAAAATGCGGCCCCAGCCCGCGCGAGTAGACTTGTTCGAGATCGAGTTTTTCATCAGGCTCGATCGTGACGCCTGCACCCATGGCAGCAAAGTCGATCGCTTCACGGTATGCCTTGGTCGTCAATGCGACGTAGTCGGCGTCTTTGTAACGGCCTTCGATTTTGACGCAGGAGATTCCAATATCGATCAGCTCAGGGATTTGTTCGGCGGTGTAGAGATCACCGGGTGAAAGCAAATATCGGTAGGCGCCGAGGTCGCGTTCTTCGCCATCGACGATCAAGTCGTAGGAAAGCCGGCACGCCTGGGCGCACTTGCCACGGTTGGCGCTGCGACCGCCCCAGGCTTCGCTGCTAAAGCATTGGCCGGAGTAGGAAACACAAAGCGCACCATGAACGAAGACTTCGAGCTCTACGTCGCAGGACTCAGCGATCTTGCGAATGTCGGTCAGGCTCAGCTCACGTCCCAACACAACTCGGTCGCAGCCCAGTGATTGGGCGAGCCTTGCGCCTTGGGCACTGGTGACTGACATCTGGGTGCTACCATGAATCTCCAAATCAGGCGCGATCTTTTTGATCAACTGGCAGACCCCGACGTCTTGAACGATGACGGCATCGACTCCCGCGTTGGCCATTTCGATAATCGCCGCCTCAGCCAATTCCAGCTCATGGTCGAACACGAGCGTGTTGAATGTGACGAATCCTTTGACACCGCGCTGGTGGAGGGTCTCGATCGCTTCGGGAAGTTCTTCGAGTGTGAATCCGACTTTGGCGCGTGCCGTAAAGTGCTTCAGGCCAAAGTAGACCGCGTCGGCGCCGGCTTCGATCGCGGCTTGGAGCTGCGGCCAGTATCCGGCCGGGCTCATCAATTCAGGTTTGCGTTTGGGAGTGTCCATTGGGCAGTTATACACTACCGAGTCGTTTTGAGAGCGAGACACTGTCTAACAATTTCATATTAGACTCAGCAGTATGGCTCTAGCCGCCAGTAAACACGCCCCGAACCGGCGGCTATCGCCTTGTCGCTCACGTTCAATAAACACAGTGCCTAGTTTTTGCGGGTAGGTACGGGGAGTTATTTTTCGTGGTTTAGGCTCGTTTTGTACCAGTCCAAGACTTCTTGTGGGATTGTTGGCGGAAGAGCTCGGAATTGCGAAAGTATCTCGTCGCTGATTCCAATTCGGTACATTTCCAAATTGGCCAAAGCGGTTCGTTTCATACAATCGTCCAGCGGTTGCCCCGCCATCAGTTGGTAGTATTTTTCATTGGGGCTGGTTGCGACCGAGCCGACGTTGATGACCCGGTCGCCGGGAACGATATCGCGCCAGGCGAAATCGGGAAGCGACTTGGCTTTTTTGCTGACGTTCAAGATTCGCTCGGCAGTCAGTGACTTGAGCAGTTCAAAGCTCTCACAAATGAAGTATGTCTTTTGGAACTCGCTGATCAGATAATCTGTGTTCGCGATTCGAAGTAAGTCACCATCGTCAGACGGGTCGATCAGCACGCGGTTCGACTCGGGGCTGCCGACGCTGTATACCGTTTCACCTGGCGACGAAAGAATACCGGCACCGAAATCACGGACTTCACCCTCTTGCATGACCAAGCCGAACTCGACGGTGAACCAGTAAATTCGACCAGAGTATTTGAGCAGCTCGTCCGCTTCGGCTTTTATCTCTGATATCTTTGCCGCGTCGGTACCAGCGGTTTTGATTTTCTCGTCACGCTCAGCATAAATCAGATTTCTCGCTTCACCATGATGCTGCATGACCTGAGCGACAGCGGGAATCGTAAACGTGGCGACGTGACCAGCGACGTCGTGACCGATGTCAGGCTCTTCCAGATAATCGGTCCCCAGCGGACGCATGAATGTTGTTACCGGAAAAAAGCGGCGACTGTGACATGTGAAAAACAGTTCGGCGGGAATGATTTCGCTGACCGTCGCGAGTTGCCAGGCGGTCTGCTGATAAATCCGCGCGTTGAGCAGATAGTAATCAGGTATGGCTGAGCTGCCAATTTCGAACAGCGCTTCGCCTTTGAGGTATTCCCGACAGGCAAATTGGTGCTTCGTTTTTTGTTGCTCGGCTACCAGAACCGCCCAGCTCAAATGCTCTTCGAAGGTGTATTGTTCGTAGTCCTGGGAATTCGAGAATTGGCCCAAATCAACTGTCTGTCCGCTGAACTCGCCGATGCTGAATTGCGCTCCCGATCGTGCAGCATCGAGATAGGGTTGCCGTAACGGTTGGGGGATAGGATATGGTACATCCTCAATCGCGATCGTGGCTTCGAGAATTTCAATTCGTTGGTCGCGAGTAAGCGGTTGAACCGACGTCAGGTCGATCCCCGCTTTGTCAGCGATCATTTTGTATTGAGCCTGATTGGTTTGTGACATCTTCGATTGACGATTCGTATAAGCGAAAATTAAAAGCAGATTATAGGCCAGATGACCTGTGCTTGTCTTACAGAGGCTTTTTAATACCTGTTTCGGATCAGCGAAATGGGTGCGAAATTTTTCCGCTGGCAAGGCGGACCGCTGTTGACGATTTTCGCTTGTTAAACGAAGTGTGGCATCACTGCCGGAGCGCGAAAGCGATGACAAGAAGATCGAAATCAACAGGGCATTGATTCAATTGCCAGCGTGGTTAAGGTGCCGGAGGCTCAGTTTTTGGTTTCTGAGCCATCGAGGTGCGGCGGAAGACAAACGGCTACTGCCCAGTCACATTCACACGAACTGTCAGGTGACTTGGCGCGATGACGTTGTCACTTGGGTGGGAACCGGGGGCAACGATGCCGTAGTCGTTCTCAAAAATTGCATCGCCGGCCAGTGCGTGACCTTTGATAAACGCAACACGGCCATCCTCAAACAGACAATTCTGACCTTTACCGTTGTGATTACTGCTTCGACGACCAGTTAGATCATTGGAGGGCTGGTCGGCTAGCAACACAATGTTAGTTCGTCCCATGTATCGAGGCGGGCAATACTTTTCGTTTTCGCAATAACCCATCGTGTAACCAAAATGACCGCCCATCGTGCGGCGATAATGATTGATCTCCTCTTCGCTATCGGCAGACTCGATCTGGTCTCTGGCCGCGATGTGAACTGGTGGCTCTTGGGCAGAGATTCCAGCGCAAGCGAAAATGGAATCGTCTTCGACTAAACCAGCGTCCTTGAGAATTGGAGCATAGCAACCGCTGGCGGCAAGATTGCCCGCCGACGGGATCGCCACAAAGTTACCTTCGTTAATCGAACTGTAGTTCATCATCGCCAAACCGACCTGGCGAAGATTATTTTGACACGCCAAAATCCGACTGTTGTTGCGAGCGTAGCTGATCGTTGGGAACAGAATTCCAGCACAAATCAACAGCAGCGCTACACCGACCAGTACATCGGAAATCGACCAGGTCGTTGGATGGAGAAGCCGCTGAGAAACGGCGGGGCGAAGCTTGGCGGGAGGAGCTTCAGACGTATTGAGATCACCGTCGATTGAAATGGTACTGGATTGAGAAGAACTTGCGACCAGATCAAACGCCGACAACCGATCGGGCGAAGCTGAATCGGCAGAGCTCTGGGTCTTCTCCCAACTGGCAACCGCTTCGCAGGTGCGTCTTGCCAAACCGGCTTTGGGGCCGGCAGTATCCAACTCATCAAGCGGCATGAGGCTTGATTTGATTCGGAGAAGTTCTTCCTCAATCTGAGGATTCTGGTCAATTGTTTGCTGAAGCTCACGGTGTTCTTGAGCGTCCAATGCTCCTAACACGTAACCCAGCAAGTCTTCTGGCGAGGGAT
>CAYSQZ010000286.1:0-5801 GCA_964433035.1 uncultured Pirellulaceae bacterium
GGTTTTTGGAACAAGACTATGTGGCGAGCCTTCTTTTTTGCTGTCGGAGCGACCTTAATTATCCTTGGTGGACAAGGGTTGGTGGTAGATCATTTGGAGATCGCCAACGGAACCAGGCTACCGAGTTTTATCGCCAAACGTTTAAAAGTTGGGGGACAAAACGCTGGTCAACGGAAGAACGCTCCGTTTGGACCTACAGACTCAAACCACAATTTGGCGCAGCAGTTCCCTAACAACGCTCAGAGATCTCCAGCACAAGCAAACACTGGCCTTTTCCGACAGAATGGCTCTTTGTTTGGGCCTTCCAGATTGGCTGAATCCCAGTTCAGCAACACAAAATTGCCCGCTGACGTAAGTTACTATGGCGGCGTTCCTTTCTCGAATCGTCAGTCCGGGGGTTCGCAAACGCAGTTTGCATCAGGGCCGCAAAATCAAAACTCTCAATTTAGCCTTGCCGGCTACGATGGCCGACATGGGCAAGCAGCCTCGCAATTCGGTGTAGAGCGACAAAGGAGCGGCCTCTCTCCGTTGACCCTCGGCGGAGGTGGATCGCGACTAGTCAAGCCTCCAGAATGGATGCCTTGGGGCCTGCTTGCGATTGGGACCTTGGTCGTTCTATACACCAAATCAATTGGTCGCGGTTTTTCAACGGAATAAGCATCGCTTCTTGGAAATCCCAATTAGCATGAGAATTTGGTCGAAATAATTCGCTTGTGGTAGTCCGAAACTCGGTTTCTGGCGTCGCTTTTCCCGCTCCTGGCGATTTTTTTGTTTATGCTTCACCGATTGAGCTTTTCAACGTGGAGCACAAAGATCATTCTATGAATGCCTCAATGGCTTGTCCATTTCACAGTTCTAGTTCTGAATCGTTTAGTTCCGCGTCGAATACCGAAAAACTTCTTTCATGAATCAGACGGAAAACATGACCCTTGGGTCAATGATTGGTGCGGGCAAATCAGACTCTGGCCCGAACGTTCCCAATAAAGTTCCTGAGAAGGAGAGTTCTCTCTCGGATCGGTTCTCTTTTCCGGGGCGAATCGCGGTGCTGTTGGCTGTTCTGTTTTCTCCATGGGCGCTGGCGAGCGTTCGTTATGGCCCCCAGTGCACGATAATGATTTTGATGCTGATCGGGCTTGGGTTTTGGTGGTTTGAGACTGCGTTTCACGAACGCGAGTCACAGGTGTTTCCTTACGTTTTCTTTCTTGTCGCGGCCGGTTTGCTGATTGGTGTGCTTCAAGTCATCCCGCTTCCCGGCTTTATGATCGAGTGGTTGACCGGACGGCAGCCAGAAATTTATCAAAGCTTCAGCGGTGATCCAAAATCTACGGTAACGATTTCTTTGGACCGTGAGGGGACTTGGCATCAAATACGACTGTTGCTGATTGGAATTTGTGGATTGCTGCTGGGTTGTCGTTTTTTTCGAACCAAGCGCGATACGATGTTGCTGTTGTGGGCGGTGACGATCAACGGTGGGCTGATTGCATTCGTCGGAATTATTCAAAAAGTAATGAGGTTGCCATATGGTCTTTATAGTGATTTGCGCGATCCACTACATCACTTTGGGCCATTTGTTAATCCCAACAATGCTGCGGGTTATCTGTCAATGAGTTTGGCGGCCGCCGTGGGTTTGTTGGTGATCACAATGACCAAGCCCAAAAATGAAAAATCGCCAGATGTTTTGAAGCGTGAGATGCCGCTATACAAGGAGACATATTTTCAAATTCTTGAATTCGTTTCTCGCTTGACGGCGCTAAAGATTAGCCTGCTTTTAGTTATGGCGTTGATTTATTGTGGAGTTATTGCCACCCTTTCGCGAGGTGGTGTGCTGGCAATGTTTGTCGGTTGTTTGGTGACTATTCTGGTATACGGCGTTGCGAGAAAACCCAAGAACTCTGTTTTCCTTCTCTTGCCAGTATCTGCTTTGGTTGCGGCGTCGATTGCTTGGTGGTCATTCGGCGATGCGCTCGCTGAAAGATTTGAGGATGTCGATGTGGTCAATGTTGCCGATGCAGACGTCCGCTTGGCTCATTGGCGAGAAACATCGTCCGCCATCGGTGAGATGGGTTTCTTCGGATCAGGGTTGGGCTCTTACAGGAATGTACATCGATTGTATCGTTCCAGTCACGAGTCGGGGATTTTTGTTTATGCCGAAAATCAGTTTTTTCAAGCTGTAGTGGAAGCTGGGTGGCCTGGCTTGGTCCTTTTTTGTCTGGCGTGGTTCCTTGTGATCCAATGTGCATCGCTTTTGATTTTCAAAGGGAATTCGCCGTTCTCAATTGGCATCGGTACTGCCGCTGTGTTTTTGATTTCTTCTCAGGCGTTGGCCTCTTGTTTTGATTTTGGTTTTTATATCGGGGCTAACTTGGTTCTGTTAGCCGTGATGTTCGGTTTTGTTTGTTGTCACGCACAGTATCTGGCAGGTCGGTTAAAAAGTTTTAGTTGGCTCAAATATACAATACCCAACTATGTGATTAAGTGTATTGTCCTGGGGCTGTTTGCCATCGCTTTTGTTTCGTGTCTGGACCTTTTTCGATTGGCCCGAATGGACTCTTTAATGCGTCCTCGTGCAGCCCAATTTGACCGAGAGAATATGGATTTGGAAAAGACCAATGAACGCATCGAAGGGCTCGGGAGCTGGGTATTGAATCCTCTGTTTCGTCCGCTTGATCGCCTAAAAGGAAACCCTCATTCAGTCGCTGCATTGAATTACCTCGGAGAACTTCATTTGCATCGTTCGAGGCTGGCTATGTTTCAGCAACTGAAGAAAGATAGGCAGAAACAGCCCTTTAGTTTCAGTCCTGACGCGGGAGAAGAAAATGCCAAACTAAACCAAGCCAAAGACGATAGGCAATGGGCGTTCACCGATGTGCAGCGAATTCAGGAAAATGCCTTCCATCTCAAGCAAAGTCAGTCTCGGTTGATGGCTAGAAATTTCCTCGCAAGTGAAGCCATTCAAAGCAATTTACCTTTTGCATTAAAAGCATTTCAACTGAGCGCTCAAACCTCGCCGCTGCAACCACTGGTTCATTTACGAATCGGCGAGATAAAGGGAGCGTTGGGTAACGTTGAAGTTGGTTCGGGGGACGAGGACATTGAGAGATGTCTGAAAATTGCTCCCGGAAATTCCAAATTTCGTCTGGTCGCTGGGGTTCACTACCTTCAATCCAACAAACCTCGTTTGGCGATACCGCATTTGAGAAAATGCTTGGAGTTAGATCCCAAGAAATTCTATAAAATGATGCGAGTTCTTGGCGGTAGGGATACGCGTAGTATAGCATTCCTCGACGAAGGTGTTATCGGACTGGAATTGATTCCCGATGACCCGAATATGGTGTTCAAATTTGCTTCCACTCAAATGCCTAAGGATTCAAAGTCCAGACCAGCGGTTTTGAAAAGAGCGTCCGATCTCCTCAGTCAGATGCCTCATACTCACAGAGAGCTGAAGATCCTCTCAGGAGATATTAACTTTGAGAAACGAGATTTCGAGAGTGCGTTAGCGGACTACCAATCGGCATTGATCAGCCAACCAAACGACAATTCTACCAAGTTAAAGCTCGCAAAATCCCTGATAGAATCAGGCGATCAGGAAGCAGGCATGCAAATCGCCGAAGAGCTTAGGGTGGATTCTCCGTGGAACCACACAAAATTCAAGGAGTATCTCAACAAAAGGAATGGCTTTGATTAGAATTAAGTTTGTTTATTTGTGTAGAAATTTGCTCAATCGTTTACTTGCGGCTCTTAGATGATCATTTTGATCTTGGCTTTTATCTGTTCCTTTGTCATGGCTTGGGCAATTGTGCCCATCCTGTCGAAGTACGCCAGGAAATACGGATTGGTCGACCTGCCTGATAACAAGCGTAAGCTCCACCAAGACGCGATCCCAATGGTTGGTGGGTTAAGTCTCTTCATCACGATGTTGGTTTTGGTTCCTATCACCGTTTATTTTGGCTTGACCTTCAAGCCGTTTTTGCATTGGCTCGGTGAATTGCTCTTGGGCTGGATCCCGGTCGACTTTGAGCGACGCTCACTTAGGGTGAGTCCCAGAGACTATCGTGAATTGACTGGATTGGCGATCGGCAGCGCGGTTCTGGTCTTCGTCGGTATATTGGACGACCGATTCCAAATTCGCGGGCGACAAAAACTGTTTGGTCAAATCGTTGCAACGACAGTCCTGATCTTCTTTGGGTTTCACTTTAATGAGATCGCGATTGCCGGTTTTCATTTTAAGTTCAAGGTCTTCTCGGTTTTCTTCGTTTACGCGTGGGTTCTGGCTGCCATCAATTCGATCAATTTACTCGACGGTGCAGACGGTATCGCAGGGTCGATTGGAGTCATCATGGGGCTGGCAATGTCATTGATGGCGATCTATACGGGAACGATGATCAATGCTTTGATGGCCATGGTGGTCGCTGGTGCTCTGCTCGGTTTTCTCAGATACAACTTTCCTCCAGCTAAAGTTTACCTCGGTGATACTGGAAGCATGTTGATCGGTTTCCTACTGGCGGCGATCGCAATTCGTTGTGCGACCAAGCAGGGGTCGGCGTTTGCCTTCTTTGCACCGATTGCATTTCTCGCGATACCGTTCATTGACACTGCGGCAGCGATTATTCGCCGTCGCTTGACTGGTCGAAGTATTTTTGCCGTTGATCGTGGTCACTTGCACCATTCTTTGATGAAACAGGGATACAGCCCAAAAATCTCTTTATTGTGGGTTATTTTGCTTTCCACGATGACTGCGATTGGTGGAATTCTCAGCTTGGTAAACGAGCAAAGCGAATATGCGCTGGCTTCGATTGGCTTGGTAGTCCTGGTGATGCTTAGCTGCAAGATTTTTGGAATCGCCGAGTACAAGTTGGTTTCCCGAAAAGCTTATTCGGTTGCCAGAAGTGCTTTGAATCTAAGTTTGGATGTTCAGAGTTCAGTTCACGTTCAGGGCTCAAGAGACTGGCAAGTGGACTGGTCAAGGCTATGTCAATTTGCCGATGAGCAGAAGTTGAAAGAGTTAACTCTCGACCTCAACGCGCCCTGGATGCATGAGTCTTTCCATGCAACCCGCAAGAGTAGTGAGAATTCAGAGAAAAGCGACAATGATTGGAAGGCTCAAATTCCTTTGTTGGCCGGCGGTCGAGCTTTTGGTCGAATTGAAGTTCGTGGCACTCAGAGCGTCGATCACCATTGCGTGATTCGAGGGCTTTTGGATTTTGCTGGTAATCTGGAAAAATCGCTGGTTGAGGTGCCGGCAACCAATCCAGTCCAGACCAGTCCCAGCCAAGATGAGGTTGCGGGCTCGATTGCTTCTTCAGACATTGAGGCTCCAACATCGATTTAGGTTGGTGCATCAATTTAGGTTGGCGCAAATGGTTTTTCAGGATCCGTGCTGTCACTCAAGCGATCTTCGTCTTCGAAGTTTCGTTTGAGCCACGCGTTGCCTAAGATATGATTAGACGACTCGAAAATTTGTGGCATTTCTAAGGATGGCTAATGTCTAAAAATTCTCTCTGGTTTGTTGCCGTTTGTCCGGGCTGCTCAAAGCGAAATCAATTTGAGATTAAAGTTCTTGGTTGCAAATCCAACTGTCAATTCTGTGGCAAGCAATTCAAAGCGAAGAGTGCCGATAGCTTCTCCGCCGCTCTCAACGATCCTCTGGGTTATTGGATCGAGTTTACGGACCATGGTTTGGTTGACGAAGGGCCGGCGAAGTCTTTTGATGGTGGTAACCGAATCGAGAGAATTCCGCGTTAGACACCACTTATTTGGCGGCCGGCGTGATTTGCTCGGTTAACGGGAAGCTGGCGGGAAGC
>CAYSQZ010000287.1:0-5678 GCA_964433035.1 uncultured Pirellulaceae bacterium
GTCGCGATGGTGTAAAGCCACGGACGGAACCGACGGCCTTCCTGAAAACTATCACACTTGAGGTGGACAGAAAGGAAAGCAGCCTGAAACACGTCTTCCGCCATTTCGGCGTTACCCAGATAACGTCTCAGGTAACTGAACAGCTCTCGCTCATATCTGTAGACCAGCTGCGCGTACAACTCCCGATCACCGTTTTTGCGGTACTCCAGAAGTAATTGCTCATCAGTCACAGTATCTGTTTTCGCTTTGAGTTGTCGGTCAACGAAATGCAGGTCGTTCATCGTGGCTTGCATGTGATTTACGCATCATAATGAAGATTGGTTCAGCGAAAGCCAAAAAAGCGGCCTTGGCGTGGGTTTTCCTCTCGATGCGTCTCCTATAATTGATCCAGATTGTTTAAGGATTGGCAATTGCCTCTCCTGTTAATGTCTATCGGGGAGGCTGATGACACCTTTGGTCCCGGTTTGACAGGGTTTTTTTAGCGACATAAACTCGCCAGTGACTGCCAAAGTCCAACTGTTACAGCCCGTTCAGATTCGCAAGCCAACTTGGTTGCCTGCATTACTAAAACGTTTGGCCGAGCTGCGACGATCGGGTTCCAAAGCGATAGCACTTTGCGATCGGATGGTTTGGAATTCGACGACTTTGAGAGCCGATGTAAGTCAAAGCAAACTCCGTGCCGAAAGCCAATTTATGAATTCCAATCGCTATCAGTGGGCACGCGGTGGAGACGTTAACGCCTTCTTTGGGTTGATGTTAGATAACATTGCTGGCATGGTCCTGATGGTGACTTTGCTACTATTCAATTTTGGCTTCCCTGTAGATTTTGCACTGAGTTACATGATTCCCGGAACGGCGATTGGGGTTCTGGTTGGCGACTTGATGTTTTTCTTTCTGGCGTTTCGATTGGCCAAGCGAGAGAACCGCTCCGATGTCACCGCCATGCCGTTGGGACTCGACACCCCCAGCACTTTGGGCATGGTGTTCTTTGTCATTGGACCAGCTTTTTTGTCCAAGGCTTCGGAGCTAGCTAAGGGCATTGGCTACGAAGATATTGGTGCCTTCAGAACGGCCGTCGAGAGTAACGCCACGTTAGCCACACAGTTGTCAGAAGTTCATTTCGAAGCTGCAATTCACGCGTGGCATGTCGGGTTGATCGGAATTTTGTTGACCGGTGTTTTCAAGCTGATTTGTGCGATGGGGTCGGGGTGGATTCGACGTGTCGTTCCCCGCGCGGGTCTGTTGGGTTCGCTGGCCGCGATTGCGTTGGTGTTGATCGCGTTTATTCCGCTTTCCAATATGATTCCCAACCCGATCGTTGGTTTTGCTTCGCTGGTTGTCGTAATGATTACCTTGATCGGTAGGAATCATCTGCCGTTTAAGATTCCCGGGGCGCTTGGTGCGGTCGTGATTGGGTGCTTGCTCTGGTACCTGATGTTGGGGATCGATAAAGCCGGTTTCGATATCGTTGGCGAGAGCCATGTTGCGTTTGAGCCAGTTTGGTTCCCGCAAAAATGGTTGGAAGTTTTTTCCTTCGGCTGGGTGTCGGCGTTGGGCGATGCAATGAACTACCTGCCCTATCTGATTCCTTTTGCGATTGGAACCGTGGTCGGCGGTATTGATTGTGCTGAGAGTGCTGCGTCAGCCGGAGACGATTTTCATACCGGGACGGTGATTGGAATCGAAGGGATTGCGACGCTGGTTGCTGGATTGTGTGGAGGTGTGATTCAAACGACGCCTTATATTGGCCATCCGGCCTACAAAGCGATGGGTGGCCGGGCGGCTTATTTGCTTGCCACGGCGTTGTTCGTCGGTTCGGCTGGCTTGATCGGTTACTTCAGTGTGATTCTTCAGTGGCTGCCAGAGGCTGCGGTTTTTCCAATCTTGATTTTCATCGGACTGGAGATCACGGCTCAGTCGTTTCAGGTCACGCCGAAGCGGCACTACTGTGCATTGGCGGTTGCTTGCCTGCCGGCAATGGCCAAGCTTGTCATGATCTACCTCGGGCAATTCGGAGCCGCGATGGACTATTCGCAGATCGGCGCGGGTGATGCTGCTCGCTTGCAAGGCGTTTGGCTGAACCTCAGCATTCTGGCCGGAGGCTTCATTATCACCAGTCTGCTCTGGTCATCCGCGATGGCGATGATTGTCGACCGAAAGTTTGGAACGGCGTCTGCGTGTTTCCTTATCGGTGGTCTGCTGGTCTTGTTCGGATTCATCCACTCGCCGCTTCCGGGTGACGAGATGTTCTGGCCCTGGGACTTGTTTGATGAAGCGGTCATCAGTTCCCAACAAAAGTCATTGATTATTAAAATTACGATCGCTTATTTTGTGATGGCGTTGATTACCTTTGGCATGTCACTTTGGTTGGGAGATAACGTGCGGGTTATCAATACCGACGAAGAGTTTGAGGCTTTGGAAGAGTAGCGGACGACCCAAGCCGCCGTGGCCAATGATCGCTTGCCGCTCAACGCTTCTGGGACACGTCCGTGATATAGAAGTGCTCTGGATTTTTTTACTTTGGACCCAAAAATATGCTGCCACGAGTGCTCGAAAAAGAAGTCATGGATACGGAGCAAGAAGCCCAACAGTACGACGAGATGGATTTCGCGGCTGTTAATGCTTTGTTTGTTGACCAGTTGTTTGAGTTCGCCAACTCGATTGAGGGCTTCGACGGTGAGCTGGGCGATGTCATGGATTTGGGGACGGGCACAGCGCTGATTCCAATTGAGCTGTGTAAACGACATGAGGACTGCCGAGTCATGGCGGTGGATATGGCAGCCAGCATGCTTGATTTGGCGCTGTTTAATGTTCAAGTCAATCTGCTCAACGAACGGATCACGTTGACTCAGTTGGACGCCAAGGATTTGATTTTTGAAGATGAGATGTTTGATGTTTCGATCTGTAATTCGCTGATTCATCATCTTCCCAAACCGGCGTTGGCGTTGGGGGAGATTGCCCGGGTGACCCGTCCGGATGGCATTATTTTTGTGCGAGACTTGCTCAGGCCAGCAGATGAGCCGATGCTCGATCACTTGGTTGAAACTTATGTTTCCCAGGAGTCAGAGTATTCTCAAAACATGTTTCGCGATTCGTTGCACGCTTCATTGACTCTGGAGGAGATGAGGGAGATCGTGGTCGAACTTGGATTTGCGTCCGATACCGTTAGTGCGACCTCGGATCGACATTGGACTTGGGCGGCTCAAAATTCACCGATGAATTAAACTAAAAATGAAACAAATTGTTGCCATCGTAAAACCATTTTTGGCCGACAAGGTGATCGAAGCGATTTCTGATCAGACGGTCGACGAGATTAGTATTCGCGAAGTCAAAGGCTTCGGTCGACAGAAGAACTATCTCGACCAGTATGGGGAGAATGAGTATTCGCTGGCGTTTGTTCCAAAAGTTGAGATCTCGATCTGGGCCGAAGAGAAGCACGTCGACTCAATCATCGATCGTATCGTAGCGGTATCGCGGACAGGACGATTGGGCGACGGAAAGATATTGGTATTGCCGGTGTTGGCTTCCCCCAACGCAGCGTCTTCGCAATAAGGGTCGCAGTAGTCTTTGTGGATTGCCTGTCTCAGGTAGCGCGGGCAATTTGCGTAGAATTGCGTGGCTTGAGTCCCTTCTTAACAATTTAGCGGTCAAAAGCTGGAAAAAACTTGAGAAGCCAATTCAGAAGAAGTTTAGGCTTGGAAATTCTCTGAGCAGCAACATCAGTGCAAACCAAACCATTTTTGACTATTATGGTTACTGAGCTTTGCTTAACGCGGCTCGTCCTTTTTAACTTTCCGTTGGACCCATAAGAATGACTTCCAAACAATTTCGCAATTGCTTTTCGCTCGCAGTCGGTTTTTCAATCTGTCTTGCGATGATCGTTTTGTATTCTTCGGTAGCAACTGCAACTGCGCAGGACAAAGTCGATTTTGTAAATGATATCAAGCCGATTTTCGAAAGGCATTGCATCAGTTGTCATGGTCCTGAGAAGGAAGAGTCGTTTCGGATGGACGATTCCGAAGATGCCTTGGCTTACGTCGAGCCCGGCGATGCTGAAGACAGCGATTTGTATCTAGTTCTGGTTTCAGATGACGAAGAAGAAATAATGCCACCGGCGGAAGACGATGATGGCAACCCATTAACTCCATTATCTGAGACACAGATCACATTGGTTAAAACCTGGATCAATCAGGGAGCCGATTGGCCGGAGGGTGTCGAATTGGTTGACACTCAAGTTGCCGCCCCTGGTCTGGCTGATAGTGACGATGGGGATGAGATGGACCCCGAAGCCGCTGCTGCCAAAGCCAAGACGCAGCAAATTTTCAATTCGATCGGATCGCTTCACCCCGCCGCAATTCACTTGCCAATCGGATTACTGCTGGGCGCGGGTTTGTTTGCGTTCTTTAGCTTGCGCGGAAATTTCGTGATGAGCGATTGTGCTTATTACTGCCTCTGGCTGGGCACGCTAGGAGCGATCATTGCGTGTGCGACTGGCTGGTGGTTCAGTCCGATGGAGAATCGCGGCACAGTTGTTGAATTTTCGGATCTTTTCAATCAGGACCACAAGGTATTTTGGCATCGAACCGGCGGGTTGGCCGTGACTGCCTTCGCATTCTTGCTGGCTTTGTTTGCTGCGGGTGCACGAAATCGTGATCCCGATGAAGGGGTTCTTTGGAAGCTGGGAGCAATCGCATTGGCGGTTGGGATTGGCTGGGTTGGTCACACAGGTGGCGAACTTCACTACGGTGAAAGTCACTACGAAGATCTCAATAACCTCTATGAAGAATCCGTCGTTCCGCTCTTCAGTGGTGGCGCCAAAGCCGAAAAGGCAGATGAAGGCGATTCCGACGACGGGATTGAAGCCATCGAAGAGGGCGAAACGCAGAGTGAAGATAGCGGCGAAGCTATTGGTGAACTTAGCCTATAGTCGCTGAGCTGCGTTTTTCGGCGTCTGATAGCAATCAGGCAAACGAGAAATAGATCCTGAAGCTTGAGAAGCGGTTTCCAAAGAATCGGTTTTGTGTTGAGGCGCTTTCTGCTCGCTGCCTCGTTGAATCAAGAACGATCCTTCGAAATCAAGACAAATTGCCCAACGGGTCTGATCTCCACGGCGAAGCGCGTCGTGGTTGTAGAGGAACTTCCATGCGTCTGCGGGACCGCGAAAATCTTTGGGACCCACGTAGCTGACGATCCGATAGTGTTTTGGCGTCTGTTGCCAGTTGTTTGGCTTAAAGTCGGGGGAAGGTTCGACGATAAACGCGTGGAACCGACTGTTTGGTTTTTTTCTTGGCTTGCTCATTGAAATCAATTCGAGTCTGGAGAGGAATCCGCTAGTTTGGCTTCCTGCCAGGCCGCGCTGGAAACCCAATCGCTTCCGGCTTTTCGACCTCAAGCAAATCATTTCAAGTGACAATGACACCTTTGGTCAAAGGGTAAGAAGAAAGATCTAAGATGGTTGCAAAATGCAAGCTGCATTGAGGAAGAAACGTAGCGGAGGTGTCTTGCGGAGCTGCCAGGCGCGGAGAATTCGAGGCGAGAAGAGGCCAGTGTTTGTACGCCAGTGGTCCCCATTAAAGAATGTTGGGCGAGGTTACGAGCCCCGCGGCTGTGACTCTATTGGTAACCCGACGCGTCAGCGAGGGCGAACTCAGTTGCCGCTTCTTCCTCGCTCACGCTTC
>CAYSQZ010000288.1:0-5662 GCA_964433035.1 uncultured Pirellulaceae bacterium
CAGCCGCCATTCACTTTGAAAATGGCGGCTTTCGTTTTAATGTGATCGACACTCCTGGCTACCCGGATTTCATCGGTCAAGTCATCGGCCCGATGCAGGCGGTCGACAATGCTCTGGTTGTGATCAACGCCCACCGGGGAATCGAAGCCAACACCCGCCGCGTTTTCAATGAAGCGTCCCGTGAAGGGCTGGGGCGGATTATTGTCATCAACAAAATGGACGACGACACAGTCGACTATCCGCAATTGATCCAAACGATTCGCGAACTTTGGGGAGACAACTGCATCCCCCTCAACGTACCCATCGGAGTCGGCTCCCAATTCAAGGCCGTCGCCAGCACGCTGGACGTTCCGGCCAACACAAATAAAGCCGTGTTCGCCCCGCAGATTTATCATCAATCGCTGGTCGAAGCCATTATCGAATGCGACGAAGCGGCAATGGAACGGTACTTCGAAGGTCACGTGCCGCGAAAAGACGAACTCCACGGGTTGATTGTCCAAGCCGTCAAACAAGGAACGCTTGTTCCAATTGTCTGCTGCAGCGCCAAAACGGGAGTCGGCGTTCCCGAACTCCTGGAGGCGATCTCGCTGTGCGGACTCTCGCCGGCCGAACTGATTCGAAACACCGGCCAAGGAGAGCAAGCCGTTGAAATCAAACCCGATGCCGATGGACCGCTGGTTGCCAAAGTTTTCCGAACCCGAATCGACCCGTTCGTGCAAAAGCTCAACTTCATTCGAATTTTCTCTGGAACAATGAGGCGCGATGATTCGGTCCACGCATCGGGAGCGCGAAAAAATATCAAGCTTGGCCCAATCCTCGAAGTTCAGGGAGAATCAACTCAACCGGTTGAATTCGCCGGCCCCGGAGACATTGTCGCAGTCGCTAAAATGGATGAGTTGCACACTGGAACGGTGCTTGGTGAACTGGAGATTCCCAAAGCCCAATTTCCTGCGCCGATGGTTAGCCTGGCAGTTCTGCCAAAATCCCGTGGCGACGAAACCAAACTTTCAGGTGCGCTTCATAAAGTTCTCGAAGAGGACCCGACGTTTCAGCTTGACCGCGACGCTCAAACTCAAGAGTTGGTCATGACCGGGATGAGCGAACTTCACTTAAACGTCATTAGAGAGCGGTTAAGTCGTCGCGACAAACTGGAGGTTGAAACCAAAGAGCCGAGAATTGCATTCCGTGAAACGATTCTTGGAAGAACCGAAGGAAGCTACCGCCACCGAAAACAATCTGGCGGTCGCGGACAGTTCGCCGAAATCCACGTGCGCATACAACCGCTTGCCCAAGGCACCGACATCAAAGAGTTTGCCAAGAAAAAGAACTTTCACTCGATCAGGGACTATCACTACGATGAGAAAGCGAATTTCCTTTGGGTCGATTCGGTAGTTGGCGGCGTGATTCCAGGAAACTTTATGCCCGCGATTGGAAAAGGTTTCGCTGAGCGAGTTGCCAGCGGTGTGGTCGCCGGATATCCCATTCAGGACGTTTGCATCGAAGTCCATTTTGGCAAGCATCACGCAGTTGACTCGAGCGAAGCAGCCTTCAAGATTGCGGCCGGCAACGTATTCGAAGAAGTGTTCAGAAAAGCCGAGCCAAGTTTGCTCGAACCGATCGTCAAACTCGACATCACGGTTCCCGAAGCCAACGTCGGCGACGTTTACAGCGACATGTCAGGGCGAGGCGGACGAGTCTGTGGATCCCAACCGGTAGGTGGTGGGCTAACGTCGGTCAACTGCGACGTGCCGCTGCGAGAAGCAACAACTTACTCGCGAACGCTCAGCAGCATGACTGGCGGACTTGGCAGTTTCACGATGGAGTTTTCCCATTACGAAACGATGCCGGCCAATATTCAGAAAGAACTTGCCGAAAAGAATTCGGGAAGTCCGGTCAAGACTGGTTAGAATTCACCACAATTCCGCAGGACTCGTAACCTCGTCCACTACCAGGAACCGTTACGCCACATCCCGATCTGGAGTCCCCAAATTTGAATCGAGCCCTTTGACTTCGGGACGACGCTGGCGGATCGTTCGAGCCGGAATCATGCTTCGCATCGACTCGAGCTTTCCAAAACAAAGCAACCGATCGCCCGCCTCAAGCCGACGTTTGAGCCGCGGGTTGGGAATCACGGTCGTGCCACGATAGAGAGTCAATACATTGATATCCTGTTCAGGCAAGCCCGATTCATCAATCGATTTACCGACAAATTCAGAGCCCTCGGGAACATGAATTTCGGTTACCCCGTAGCCGCGGCTGACGGTTAAGCGTTGCCGAATATCAATTTCAGGAAAGTCAACCTGCGCCGAAACGTAGTCGATAATCGAACCGGCAATATCGAGCCTGCTGCAGCGTTCGATTCCTTCGAGACCAGGTGAAGAATTGACTTCCATGATCAGCGGGCCGGTTTTCGACTCCAGCATGTCCACACCTGCAACGCGCAATCCCATAATCTGGGCGGCTCGCACGGCGATTTGCTGGTCTTGGGGGCTGAGCTTAACCATTTCGGTTCTGGCACCACGATGCACATTGCTTCGAAACTCATTGCCCCGGGCAACTCGGCGCATCGACGCCACAACCCGGTCACCCACAACGAACGCCCGAATATCACGGCCCTTACTTTCAGCGACGAACTTCTGCACCAACACGTTCTGCTTGGTACTTTGCATCGTTTCCACAATCGCTTCTGCGACTCCTTCGTTCTCAGCCAGAATGACACCGACGCCCTGCGTACCTTCCAGAAGCTTGATAACGACAGGCGCGCCACCAATTCGACGGATGGCTGGAAGCACATCTCGCTGGTTGCGGACAAACGTGGTTTGAGGCATTCCGATTTGATGGCGGCTGAGAATCTGAAACGCCCGCAGCTTGTCTCGCGAGTTAGCGATTCCATGTGAACTGTTAGCGCAGAAAACATCCATCTGCTCAAACTGCCGCACCAACGCCGTTCCGAAGTAGGTAATCGAAGAACCGATTCGGGGAATCACGGAATCTAAATCGCTCACTCGTCTCGATTCGTAGAACAATCGCGGGTCGCCCTGAGCCAGATCCATCGAAAACTTTAGCGTGTCCAGAACCTCGACATCATGACCGCGCGATGCGGCTGCCTGCATTAGCCGTCTAGTGCTGTAGCATTTGGAGTGACGGGAGAGAATCGCGAGTTTCATCGAGTTTTCCAGCAAACAGAATGGCGCCAATTAGCCATCATGATTTTCGGCTTACCAGGGCCAAAGTCTTGAGTCGGAGCTAAATCCCATCGGCCCCATCAGATACTGCGAAATAAGCTCAAAATCTCGGACTTTATCATCATTCCAACCCACAAATTCAACCCTTAAATGACCTCTACCCGGACTATGATAAAACTTGACGTAGTCGCGCGGTTAAGTTAAATTTTGCAGCTGTTACGGTTCATTCCGCCTACTGCGTGAATTTTTCATCTTTGGCATTGTGTTGGATAAAGTCTTCCACCCATGACGATAATTAGGTAACGATCGTAGTCGAATCCTTGAGGAGAATTTCAATGTTTAAAAAAGTTATGTTCGCGCTTGTTTTCCTGGCAGTACTAACCACCTCAACATATTTGTTGGCCACATTGATCTCACCACAAGCACCTCCCTGTGCTTGCTGCGGATACGATTGTATTTGCGAGAACTGCGTTTGCGATGAGAACAACTGCGCGTGCAACGTTGGCGGAGAGTGTTTTTGCTCGCCAGCCTGCGGTTCAAAATGTTGCGGTGCTAAAAAGAAGGCAACATGCTGTGACAAAGGATGTTGCTGTGAGTCAAAACAGGACGACACAGAGGTTGTGCCAACTGCTCAATAGTGCGGCGGTTTTTCGTCTTCAAGTTTTCTCGGGGCGGCATCGTTGGAAGCCGCTTCGAGCCGTGCGGTAAGTTGCTGAATCAACGCGGAAGTTTTCTCCAAACGATTGGCGTTCTCCAAAACGACATCGTTGAGCGCATCGTAGTCTTTCTGCAAATGCATCAGCGTTGATTCCAACCCGGTGACCCGTTGTTTTTGCAACTCGAGCTCGGCTGCCAAGTCTACTTCAGATTCTTCCAAAATTACCTCGATTGAATTTGGTTGACGACTCGAAACCCAAGTCGATCGATTAGTTGCTTGACTTCAGATAGGTTCGGCTGACCATCGATCATTGCGACTTCGTTTTTCAGGTCGACGTGTACCGAATCTACCCCCGGCGTCTTTTTGAGCGCCGCTTCAAGTTTATCCACGCAACCGCCGCAAGTCATGCCATGGACTCCGATGACTAGCGGTTGTGAACCACCGGCCTGCTGGCCCGATTTCTGGTCTGCTTTGAGCTGCCTACTGCGCAACCATCGCTGGGCATCTTTCCAGGCAAAGCTCGCGATCATCAGCAATAGCACTACCGCACTTCCGATCGACCACCAATTTCGATGCTCGTGTATGTGACCGGTGTTGCTGGAAATCGTGGCCGTCAGAAGCCAATCAAACATAGACGCCAAAGCAACGCTTCCAAAGATAATCGTAACCAGATAAACCAACAACGTCTTGAAGCCAAATCGACCGTAGATCGCACCGATCGTTGTCACGTTGGTCGCCGGTCCCGCCATTAGGAATACCAAAGCCGCTCCCGCAGGCAAGCCCTTGGAAACCAGAACAGCTGCAATGGGTACCGAAGCGGTAGCACAAACGTAGAGCGGTGCCGAAAACAACAGGACTATCAACATCGACGGGACCAAGCCCCACTGGCCAATCGAGCTCAGAACCGAATCGGAAACCACGACTTCAATCAGGGCAGATAGCACGGCACCAATCAACAGCCAGCCCCAAATCGACCTGACGATTTCGATCGCGTGATCCCAAACTCTTCGCCATGCCGGCAAGCTTTCGTCGACGGCATGCGAGTGAGAATGTACCTTTAGATCCGAATGACCTTCATCGTTTGGCTCAATCAATTCGGTGCACCAGCCCCCGATCAATCCGGTAACCGCCGCAGCAAGCATCTTGAAGATCGCAAAAGGCCATCCGAAAAATGAAGCGGCGACCAGCATGGAATCGACACCCGTCTGGGGCGTGCTGATCAAAAACCCAACCGCTGCGCCATTGCTGGCGCCTTGATTTTTGAGTCCAATCCCAGCTGGAATGACACCACACGAACAAAGCGGCATTGGCACGCCCAGCAGAACCGCTTTAACGACTCCACCCAAGCCATAAAAATTTCTTCTTACATAATCAATAGGAAGAAAGACGTGAAGCAGTCCAGAAAGCAGCATCCCCAGCAATAGCCACGGCGCTAGCTGACAAAGCACTTTCCAACATTCAAAAAAAAACATGACAGTTCCTAGTTCCTTCTTGTTCTCCATACAAGAATACCGCAAAAACTCATCATCTGACTATGGAGATTCGCCACGTAAATTCAGAGAAACAAGGATAAATCGTTGGAGCAAATCGTCATGAGGGTTTGAATTTTAAATTAGATGTCGTTACGGAACATTTTTCTCGATTCTCAACCAGACTCGTAGCCTCGTCCACCACTGATCTGTTGGCTAAGATGAGGGCTTACTGGCTTTGTTGATGCATTGGGCGGACTAGTGGTCCGTCAAAACTGAAATGAATAGCAAAACGGCCATGCTTCACGCTTGCGTGAGCATGCTTACGCGAGCGTAAACATGGCACCCGT
>CAYSQZ010000289.1:0-5652 GCA_964433035.1 uncultured Pirellulaceae bacterium
CCCCCGACACGCGGATTATGATTCCGCTGCTCTAACCAACTGAGCTACACCGCCGAATATGAATCGCAAGCCCCAAAATTCGGCCTGCAAACTGGACTGAAAAGATTAACTGCTTGTTTCTCGATTGGCAAGGCGTAACAGCCACGACCGAATGAACCAAACAATTTTGAATGTATCGTTGTTTTGTCTGAAAAAATTCAGGGAAATTGGCGAACTTCGCTTGATCCAAACCCCCGGCAAATTTCCCAACAGCAGTACTCAAGGTAAACTCTTGTTCCGCCTCTACAAAATCTCCCAATTGGCAAACTGTGACTTATGCTCAGCTGGTTCAAAAACCGCCGTCGTAAAAAGATTCTGGCTCAACCATGGCCCGACGCCTGGTCGCTTCACCTCAACCGAAATGTTCGCTTAAGTTGGGGCATGAGTGACGCAGAGACTGCGGAGCTGCGATCAAAGATCAAGCTGATCGTCGCCGAGAAAAGCTGGGAGGGCTGCGATGGTCTCAAGGTAACCGATGAGATGCGAGTCACGATCGCGGCTCAAGCCGGTATGATGCTGCTCGGCGTTTCCGGATTCTACTTCGACAATGTGAAAACGATTCTTGTCTTTCCAAAAGCCTTTACTCGGCAGACTCCCAACGGATTTGAAGTTTCTCACCGCGCCGGAGAGGCTTGGCAAGGCGGGCCGATCGTACTCTCATGGCGAGATACCTTGCAAGGCGGACGCAACGAAGACGACGGTCGAAATTTGGTTGTACACGAATTTGCTCATGCGCTGGACGGGCTCGATGGAGAAATGGGTGGAAACGTTATGTTTGACGACTCCGAGACAAGCGATCGCTGGACTCGCGTTGTGGAGAACGAATTCAACAGACTTTGTGAGGCCAAGTACAGCGGAACAAGAACGCTACTCGATCACTACGGAGCGACAAACAAAGCCGAATTCTTTGCGGTCAGTAGCGAAACATTTTACGAGCAGCCTTATCAGCTTTGCTCGGAGCACAACGAGTTGTTCGAATTATTGATAAGGTATTACAAAGTCGACCCACGCAACTGGCAAGCGAAAGGGTAAATCGTCCAGGAGAATTCAAACTGAAACGATTCCATACGACCTCCAAGAACGAATTGATTTATATGCTTAGCATTCAAATATTGCGACAAAGCTGGTTCATTGGTTTGCTATTTACGTTGATGCAACCAACCGATTTGGCTGCCCAACAAGTTGCTGAACCGCAACTGAGAAACTCGACGCGAAAAATCCGGGTTCAGCCTTCGGATCAGGCAAAACGAATTGGAACTGCGGTTTTATGGCAGCCAGACCTGGAAACCGCATTGGCCAAGTCACGGGAGACTGGTAAGCCGATTTTCTGGTACGTTCCGACTATCAAAGGGACTTTTATGGATCGTAAGCCGGAGATAGATCGGTACATGTTGGCTGGTCCTTTTTCCTGGCCCGATGTCATAGAAGATCTGAATCAGCGATTTGTTCCAGTAAAACAGGCGCCGACTCAACGCCAACAAGCCAAGTACGATTTGTTGCCTTATAAATTTATTGAGCCTGGTTTTTTGATTTTAAAACCTGATGGTTCTCAAAGTCTAAAACTCGATCGCCTAACGACTCTGCACATCGATTGGTTGCGAAAGCTGCTGGCCAAGCACGGTAAGGCAGGAAAGTCGATTGAGCTTTCGAGCAACATGAAGCGGTTTTCTGACGGCGACTTCGAGGAGTTGAGTGTCGATCTGAAGACACGACTTGATGCCGGACAAGCGACTTGCGAAGACGGATTGGTGTTGGGCATGTGTTTGTTTCGGCTTGGTCAACATGCAGAGGCGACGAAAATCTGGCAGCGTACCAGTACGCAGTTTCCCAATGATCCGCTGGCATGGAAAGCGGCCGCGGAGGCCGAGAAAATTGGCCCCTTTGTACGTGGTTTCGAAGTGCATCGAACTTTGCCTGGGCCGGCTTATCAGTTCGATCGGACTCGGAGTTCAACCGCGCCCAAACAGACTTACTCTCTGTCGGATGTACGAGCCCGCGGGGTGGAATTTTTGTTGGGTATGCAGGATCAAGACGGTGGCTTTCGAGACAGCGATTATGATTTTGGCGGGACTGATAGTCTTCCCAATGTCCATGCTGCAGTCACGTCTTTGGCCGGGACGGTTTTGTTGCAGGAGTTGGTGCGAGATTCGAGGAATGCGGTAATCGAGCCGGGGCAGAGAGCTACTGTTACAGCGGCAGTAAGATCGGCAATCAGCTTTGTTTCCAACGACAAAAACATAAACAAAGCCGACCGTGATGAGATCCTATGGGCGTACGCCTATCGACTACGCTTTTTGATAGAAGCAAAATATCAGATGCCCGACCTAGGTGAGAAATTGGTTTTGTCACCTGAAGCCCTCGATCAATATATTGCCGAAGCGGTGTCGGCGCTGGAGTCGGTTCAGTCGCGTCGCGGAAGTTGGTACCACGAGTACAACAATCCATTTGTTACTGCTACGGCGCTGCTTGCTCTACACCAAGCCGGCGATGCCGGGGCGAAGGTCGATTCAGAAAAAGTCAAAAAAGGGGTTGAGTCGCTTTCTCGCGATCGGTTTGGCAACGGAGCTTTTCCATACAGCAGCTCCCGGGGAGGCAAGCGTCAGAATCCTGGTGGCAAACTCGATATCGCCGAGTCAGCCGGAAGAATGCCGCTATGCGAGTTGGGGCTTTGGTATTGGGGAAGTTCGACGGATGATTCGCTGGTCCGTGCGGTCGAGAGTTCATTCGATGGGCAAGCGAACTTGGATCGAGCGCTTAAGTATGACGACCACACTTCGACGTTGAGTTACGGTGGTTTCTTTTTCTGGTACGACATGCGTGCCCGCAGCGAAGCGATTTCGAGGATCAAAGATGCGGCGGTAAAAACTCAGTTCGCCAAGCGTCAACGAGCGATTATTATGGCGCTACCTGAGATCGATGGTTGCTTTGTCGACTCGCACGAACTGGGGCGAGTTTATGGAACGTCGATGGCACTGTTGTGTCTGGATCTGTTGGAGTCAGATTAACCGGAGGATAGCGCGCAACCGTGGGACAGGCAGGATACATGTCCCACGATTGCAGGATGCCTCTCCCACGGTTACGAATGCCTCTCCAAAGGAATTACTCGTTTTCGAGGCTTCCTTTACCGTCGCTGCGATGCATCATCTCGCGGAGGTTTTGCTCGTCAGGATTGGTGAGCGTGTGGGTACTGCCGTCGACCATTGCGACCAGCACGTTATCTCCAGTCAAATTTCCGCTAACTGCACCTATCAAGTCTTCGGTTTGGGACGGATCAAAGTCGCTTGGTCGTGTCCAATCGACAGCGTTACCAGACTCTACATCGACGATCGAAATTGTGTTACTGGTTCCATCAGACACCTGGCCGATTTTTAATCCTTCTGAACCCTCGAAAACACCGTCCCTTCCACCGGCGCCCAAAAACGTAGTCATCCCGGACTCGATGGAGATGTTGGGGTTCTGGAAAGATTCGGGCATCTCAGTAACCAGCTTAATGTTGTGCGGGCTGTCCCAAGGCTCATCGAGATGAAATTTGTCATATAAAGCTTTCTCTTCGAGGTAAGGCAAAATGTGGACGCGCCAACTGAGCAGCGGTTTACCTGCGGCGTCGACCGAGTAGGCGGGGGGCAGACGGCCGTGGGCCGACTCGTAGTTGAGAACCGCCAACTGCAACTGCCGCATGTTGTTCATTGCGGTTACTCGCCGAGCGGCGGCTCGAACCTGCTGGACCGCTGGCAGCAACATTCCGATCACAACTCCACTCAGGCCCACAGATGAAACGCCCGGCACCGTGCTTCTTTCGATGCCTTGAATACCATCGGCGGTTCGGAACACCGCGATCACATTTGCCTCGACGCCGTTGGTAAGGACTTCAACCGACGGGACATCGTCGAAACTGAAATCGAAGCCTTCGGCTTTTTGGCCGCCGAAGAACGTTCGGCCCAACGGAATTCCCAGTTGCATCAATGTTGACATGTCAACGTAAGACAAAGCGATCGGTTCGCCCCATCCTTTGGCTTCTCCCAGATCATACGCTTCAGCGAATCTGGGTTCATCAATCAAACGTCCTCGCTCGCGGCCACGGCGTCTCAAATGCCCGCTGATCGTTCTTGCATCCATGCCGACATAGAACTGATCGTCAGCATGACACCAACTAAAGCTCGGCCCCAGGTAAACTGGCTGGGTGAAGGAGTAGATGGTGTAGTCTTTGTGTTGTTTTTCTTCGAGCGCTCCGCCCTCAACGGCTTCGGCTTCGGTGCGGATCGACTTCATGCATTTTTTGAGTCGTTGGGCAAATTGTTCTTTGTCCTTGACCCGCAGGGAAAGCACACTGGCGTTGGTGATTTTTTGATAACCAAAGAAAGTGCCTTCGAAACTGTCGAGGATCTCTTCTGAGAACTTAAGCCCCGTCAAGTTCTCGATCGTCTCGATACTGTCAGCCAAAGGTTGCTCGGCTTGCGAGAGCTTTGCACTGGATTGGATCAGCTGAAACAAGTTAGCCAGCGACAAGCTCGCGGCAGCACTCGAAATCGAATCCTTGGGCATATCAGCAAGATGAGATTTTTTGATTCGCTGGCCGTTGAAGGCTGACAAAACTCCGGTGGGATTCTCCGGGCATTTGACAAAGAAAGACGCGACGACGCCCGATTGATCCAGCCCCATCGAGATCGAGACGTTTTTAATCTCTTCGAGTTTGAAGGCCTCGAACGCACCCTCGGGTAGCTCATCCAGATTCAAGGTTTGGAATATTTCATCGCTAGCAACGTAGACTTCGAAGAAAGGTCGATCAACGATGGCGCCGGCTCGGTTCCTGGTCACTTGTTCGGGAGCCGGAGTCTCAAGATTGGCAAGCGTTTGCTCAATCCCTTGAAAACCGATGCTGCAGACAAAATTCCCCTCGATGATACCGAAGTGTGCCTCCAGCTCGCCATCTGGGCTGGAAATGCTCTGCATCTCGAACTCACCAATCTTTTGAGTTTTGAGAGATTCTTTTTCCGCATCAAGTTTCTCGACAAAATTCGCGATCGCTTTTTTTGCAAGCTCCTCGTGCCGGTTGAGTTCGATTGCAATTACGGTTGAACCAACTTTCCATGACGGATGTGCTTCGTCGTAGCCGGTCGTGTGGATCGTCGCGGGGCAGTCTCGAAGCAATTCGGGAAGTTTGAGAAGAAGCTCGTTGGCCCACTGGTCATCTTTGGTAGGCGGATTGTTTTCTTGAAATCCTTTGATCGCGCTGGCCAGCTTTTTAAACATCTGCTGGATTTCCGGCTGGCCGATCCAATCTTCGGCAGGTGACCCCGAGGTCTTAAAGTCCTTCAAGCTCGACCAGCTGGCGTAAACAACACTGTCTGACGAAACGATCCGATGTCGAAGTTCGTTTTTCTCGCCAGTGTTTTCCTGTCCCAGAGTTGTTGTTGAACTTTGCGCCAGGATCAGCAACAAAATTGTTCCGATCAAGTGAGAGAGTGCAGGAGAGATTCCCATTCGTGTTGCCTCGATAATTTTTTGAATCAAGATACATGTTAGATGAAGGATTGAGTATTCGAATCCACCGCCAAGCACAGTTCAATACCCTAAGAAATTAATAGTTGATCGAGATCTGAGAGTAAAGTTGTT
>CAYSQZ010000290.1:0-5551 GCA_964433035.1 uncultured Pirellulaceae bacterium
ATAACTTAACGATAACCCATCGGGCAGATAAATCCTTTATACAGCCTTGCGGATCTTAACATACGAAAATTATTCCTTTAATTGCTTGAGTAATTAATCATATCGCCTTCCGACTCTTCACGCCATGTTATTGCTTGATGTCAATAACGCTCGATAAACAGACAATGCGCACGTTGAATAAAATGCTATTTGGAATGTTATCCAACTGTTGAATATCATTACATCGCCCAATCCTTTGCTTGTTGAAGCTTACACACTCAGTAGCTCTGGTCGTCCGCATTCTCGAATATCTGTTTCCCAATATTTTTAGTCACTAATAAAACCGGTCGAGAACTAAACGGCTTCGGTTTCTGTGCTTCGCGAACAGCCTTCGGCGACATTGTCCATGTGGGCGCAAATACCTCGCCTCGCTCAGGATTCAAGCACTTGACAACGTCACGGATGTCAACCTTGCTAAAGCCGGTGCATATGACTTGTCGCTGCGAATCTACGTCAAACTAGCCTTTCCTTCTCAACGTCGTCTTAAGGACACCTAGACCTTTGGTAGCTCTGCGAATCGAACCGCGGTTTAAACATTCTCTTCCAAGCCAAGCTGTAATTCCCGTAGAGCCAAAGGCCCGCGGTTCCGCCCGGCCGGAAGTTGGATATTGAGTCAACAGGCGAGTCAGAAAAACCTGGAGACGGGGCAACCTCGGCAAACTGCGGCTATTTTTTACAGCAAAATCAAACTCGCAAACGCGGAATCACGGCAAAAGCAACTCGCTAGCTGGGTTGCCAATCCAAAATGAGCCACCTCAAATATACTGCCCGGCAAAGATTGCCGCTCAGTCGCTTTGAGTAAACGCGGCATGGAGCGCAATGAACTAAATTCATTTGTCTTTGCTTGATTAAACCTCCTATGCTTCGATCTGCGGCTTGTTAGCCAGCTTCTCAAACCGACGACTGCTCAGGGATTGCGAGTTACTATCGCCCAACCTGATTCGGAGACCGATTCGTCTTCGACATCGGACAGCACAAGGAGCAAGTCATCAAACTCGAAGCACAAATTCGACGGCGAATCCGGCAACTTGGCTATGCCTTCAACACTGAGAAAGCGTACGTCTCCAGTTATCTCCGGTTCGTTCACTACGTAAAAGGCAATTGCGGCGAATTCTGCCACCCATCAACACTAACCAAATCCGATGTGCAAAACTATTTGACACATTTGGCCGCGGATAAAAACATCTCCCCCGACACCCAACGGGTTCATCTCTCGGCGTTAAAGTTTCTTTACGAAAAAGTTCTAGAAGTGGAACTTGGTGAGCTCAGTTTCACAATGGCCACTGGAGAACGCAAACTACCCGTGGTCATGACTTTCAAGGAAACCGCAAGCCTGCTGGTTGAATTCTCCGGAACCGCCAAACTACAATCTGAGCTAATGTATGGGTGCGGACTTCGAATTTCAGATTGTTTAAGACTGAGAGTTAAAGACCTTGACTTTGGAAACAATACGATCCAAATCAACAACTCCAAAGGCGAGAAAAATCGAATCTTGATGATGCCCAAACGGATTAAGAAAGACCTACAAGAGCAC
This sequence comes from uncultured Pirellulaceae bacterium, assembly GCA_964433035.1. Taxonomy (GTDB): domain Bacteria; phylum Planctomycetota; class Planctomycetia; order Pirellulales; family Pirellulaceae; genus Mariniblastus. The sequence goes on from CAYSQZ010000290.1 coordinate 1,574, forward strand.
CTGAGCCAAATCCGACGACTCTACGATATAGACAGGCATCAAAAATCCCCTGGTGTTTGGGTACCTTACGCCTTGGACAAAAAAGCACCAAACTGGGCACGGACGTGGGCTTGGTACTGGCTGTTTCCCGCAGCCAAATTGTCAATCGATCCGCGCGGCAACGTCATTCGGCGTCATCATGTTACAAGAAATTCTTACGCACAGCGTCTTTGCAAAGCCAAAGACAACCTCGGTTTCACAAAAGAAATCGTCCCTCATACGTGGCGGCACAGCTTTGCGACTCACATGCTGCTTCAAGGATGTGACTTGAGGACTTTACAGCGCCTCTTGGGCCATGCATCGATCAAAACGACGGAAATCTATTTGCATGTTATCGAGTCAATGTCTGAGAAGCTCGTGAGTCCGCTGGATCGGCTCGACGTCTTTTCTCAGGAAGATCAAAGATTTGATCGTTGCACCGACGAAACGACAAACGATCGTTGCCAGGAATCCAAAACAGAATATCGATTAGTCAGGGCTGCTATGGAAGCTGCTTAAAAACTAAGAAGCAATTTAGTTAAAAGCAAACGCTCCGCCACCTCCAACAAATGGGCCTGAAATACGACCCGACATTATTGCTCATTGAAGATTCAGACCCAAGCCAAATGGTATCACGCGATAAATCAAGAATGGGCCAAGAGTCGTGCCTATGGCCAATATCTGGCGACGATAAGCTTGTAGGGCAAAGCGTCAGAAAACAAGAATCCGCCACAAGCCTTGTTCGTTCGGGCAGCTTCGGATCCCTGGCCGCCCAGGGGGGCCACGACCTCTACACGATCAACGGGCGACGGATCCGCATGAGCGCTGCCGTCGACGCGGGCGGTCACGGGCCGCAACACGCGGGTTCAATGCCACCGGCACCAACCTAAGCGATACCAGTTGGAGGTAAACGAACCTCAAGCTCACCGCGCGTTCCTATCGAACGCCTCGCGAGCGTAATCCTGGTCTTCTTGGCTGAACCGCGAGAAAGGCAGTGACCACTCTTTTCCGTATTCGTCGAGTATGACGACATTATTGCCATCCACTCGCACTAGCGAGAGTTTCGCCTTGTTTCCCAAAGCCGAAGTCCAGACTCGCATTGGATAAGGTCTATGCGTCTTGCGGTCCGTTTTTGATTTGGCTGATGGCGAATCAAGATCCACTGATGGAACTGTCTCAGAAATTTCAGGTCTGCGGCTCGATGCACGAACAGCAGCTTGGTCGCGCCATGATCGACCAGACTTCTCGGCTGCCTTTTTCGACGGTTCTACTCTTTTGGCTGGTGAGCTTTCTTTTCTCGGCTTTGGTTCGGTATAAGTTGGCCGAAGAACAGTTTCGGGGGCCGGCTTTGAGGCGGCTGCAATATCATTCGACTTTTCTGATCCAGCCTTATTTTTCTGGCCACCATACAAATCTAAGTGACCCTGAGGCTGGCGTTGACCGACGTCAGATTTTTTTTCGATGCCGCGTTCTCCATTGGCGTCCGCTCCTGCTTTCCAATTGGCTGAGGATTCTTCGTCCGGCTCGAGCTTTCCAAGCGCCCCACCAACAACACTTGAGGTGTTACTTGCGAGATTGGTACCACCATCAGGTGTAGTACCTCCAATCAGCCACAAAAGCCCTTGCCCAAGGAACCAAAGGCCAAACAGAGTAAGTGCAGCGTAGATGACGAACTTGTCCGTGCTTGCCCCCAGCCGATCGCGCATCCAATCGACGGGCTTGACTTCTGGACTAGGAGAAGTTTCGAATTCAGTTTTATCATCCATCGGTGGCCGGCCATTTGAAAGGAATGAAAGCGATCCAATTAATTCTACATTTGTCGATAATTATTATTTCGGCAAAAATCTGGAATGCAATGAAACAGATCCGATTGGGCGCATCGACCGCAACCTCACCATGCTAATCGCTACCAATAGCGGATAATTGGTGATTTCGGGGCAGGTTTGCCAAAGCAGAGAAACGCTTGGATAAGCGAAGAATAAAACGGCCACTACACGCCAGACGACATTCGGTCGAGGCTGAAACGATCAAGCTGAGCTTTCCGGCTAAGCAAGCCACACGGTTTAACGAAACAAAGTCACTCCAATCTTGGAAGCAACGCAAAAAGCCGATGAAATTGGCTTTGATCGGGGAGGGTTGATGTGCTCGGCTTGTAAGCGCTCCCCGGCCGCTTCGCGTCCGACTCTCACACAAGAAGCCCCATAACACGAGGGGTTGATTGCAAAACCGCTCGGTTTAAGTAAGCAACAGTAAGTAGCCAATCGTTAAAGTTGCCCAGTTACGAGACTTTGCTCGAGGAGACTCTGAGACTTTGCTCGAGTGAGAATCAGCTGAAAAGCAACCACATCGGTTTTTCACCCGTACCAATTTGTGGAAACCTATATTTGATACTGGAGTTTTCCAATTGGGCAGACGTTGTGGCTAGGCCCAGGAAAATGCCAAAAAAACTCGCCTCAGTTTGGGCTCGACAATCGGGTTTCCAAATCACAGAATCTTCGATGGCAATCAGCGCATAAAAAAACGAAGGGTTTCAGCTCGCCGCTACTGAAACCCTTCTAAAGTTGGCTGTCCGTCCGTGGATAAATCCACGTCGGAGACCCACAGCCATTGTAGGTATCGGCCATGATTGCCGATTTGCGGTAAAAAACAAAAATAGGTGCTTAAACCGCTGCAACTGTCAAAGTCAATTGATAGATTGAGTAATTATGCTGAATAAAATGACAAACTACTGCACTTGGAGCAAAAAATGATCACGGAAGGATCGAACCACGAAGGCGAAGCGACTGCTACCAAGGCTCAAAATCCGTTTGCAGGTCGCCTACCGGCGAAATTGGCCTTGGAAGACGGTTCGGTCTTCAGCGGCTACTCGTTTGGAGCCAAGGGCACTTGTGAGGGGGAAGTCGTATTTAATACTTCAATGACTGGCTATCAGGAAATTTTGACTGACCCAAGCTACCGGGGCCAGATCGTAACGATGACGTACCCGGAAATTGGGAATTACGGTGTTAATGAAGAAGACGTTGAAAGCCGGGCTCCCCAATTGGCGGGGTTTATTGTTCGCAATGTAAGCCCGGTTGCCAGCAATTTTCGTTCTTCATCGTCGCTTGGTGGATATCTGGCGAAACACGGTATCGTCGGAATCTCCGATATCGATACCCGTTCGCTTGTTAGAACTATCCGAGACGTTGGAGCTCTCAAAGGGGTGATTTCCACGGATGAGCTCGATGACGCAAAACTTGTCGAGATGGCCAAGTCAAGCGCGGGCTTGGTAGGGCGCGATCTGGTCAAAGAAGTTTTGCCGGACCAGCCAGTCAACTGGGATTCGCATTTGAGCCAGTGGTGGGATACGCGGACCAATGCGCCGGAACCCGTCGACCCTGGTGCTGATGCCCCCCACGTGGTTGCGCTTGATTTTGGAATGAAGTGGAATATCGCACGACATTTATTCGGACAGGGTTGTCGTGTTACGGTCCTGCCCGGGACTGCAACCGCGGCCGAAGTAATGGCACTGGAACCGGATGGGATTTTTCTTTCTAACGGACCTGGCGATCCTGAACCGCTTGATTATGCCATTAAAACGATTTCAGAGTTGCTCGGCAAAGCTCCGATGTTTGGGATCTGCCTTGGCCATCAGCTGTTTGCGTTGGCTTGCGGTGCCAAGACGTTCAAAATGAAGTTCGGTCACCGGGGCTCCAACCAGCCGGTCCTCGATTCGGGATCGGGTAAAGTCGAAATCACTTGCCAGAATCATGGCTTTGCAGTTGACCGGGAAACGCTTCCGGAATGTCTTTCGGTAACCCACGTCAATCTTAACGACGATACAGTCGCCGGTCTTGAGCACAACGAGCACGCCGCTTTTAGTGTTCAGTATCATCCCGAAGCGTCTGCTGGCCCGCACGATAGCCAGTATCTTTTCAATCAGTTTCGAGAATTGATCGAGAAGCATCGAGTCAAGGCTTG